>DATFTG010000140.1:0-12886 GCA_035262265.1 Gemmatimonadales bacterium | reverse complement strand
CACTACTCGCATCCATGTCGGATCGGTGGGGACGGCGTACGCCGCGACGACGGTGGTGCGGGTGGGCGCGCGCCACTCGCGCGGCGCCGTGCCGGTGATCGTGACGACGTCGTTGCCTGAGATCTCGGCGACGCGCAGACGGGATGCGGCCTGCGACAGCCCGAGCAGCGCGTCGCGGAACGAGGCGTAGCGCGGCACACTGAGCAGGGCGTAGCGGCGGTCCAGCCACGCGACGCGCCGCAGCTGCAACGGCGCGGTGTCGGCGGCGAGGGAATCGCTCCACCCGGCGACCACGATGTCGCGCTGCAGTTCGTCCGGCGTATACGCCGCCCCGGTGCCGAGTCCGATCAGCGTCGCGTACACCGCTTTGAAACCGTATTCCGTCGACAGCCAGAACCGACGCTCCCACTTCCGCAGAATTCCTGGGCCAAAGAGCGGGACGTCGGTCCACAGGTGGACCAGCGCGTGCGAGAATGAGAACTCGTACCAGCCCTTCTCGTTGATGAGCCGCGCATAGTCGGTGGCGACTTTGGCGGCGTAGTGATCCTCCGCCGTGCCTTCGATCGGGGCATCGGCTTCCGCGAGGCGACCCACCGTCGTCTCGTACAGGCCTTTCAGTCCGTACTCGATCGCCGTCGACAGGCCGATTACGCCGAGCATCACGTGCGTGCCGAGGCCCGCGGGCGAGCGGTCACGGCTGGCGCGCCACGTCGCGAAGTAGCTGCGCCAGAACGTCCCCACCGACGTGACGTAGGGAAAGTCACTCGGCGGCCTGCCGGCCGACAGCCAGCGCGCGTACGCCTCGCTGGTGTAGACGAGATCCCACTCCGGGTGCGTGAGGAACTCGGCGCCCTCCTCGCGCTGGTATCCCGGGATCGTGTCGAGCGCGATGCGTACTTCGCCGGGGAGCACCGCCGGCATACGGGCGGCCGACACATCGGGAACGCGCCCGTCGGGACCCGGCTCGTAGATGTCCCACAGCGTGTTGGTGAACTTGCTGGTGGGATCGACCTGCCGCTTCAAGGCGAACAGCGCTGCCGATCCCGGATAGGCACGGGTGAACTGGTCGCGCGTCGCCACCGGTTGATAGGGCAGGTAGTAACGGCCGCCGCTTTGGATCACGGCCTCGATCAGCTCGCGGGTCCAGCGACCGACTTCGGCGCGCGCGGCGCCGTCGGTTCCCTGTTTGTAATACAGCACGAACGCGAATACCTCCGTCGGGGCCCAGGCGAGGTCCGTCCCGGGATCGGCGTTCGCGTGGCGGATCGAGACGTTGACGACGTTGACGTGGTGGTGGCGCAGAATTTCCCGCATACGCGGCACGAAGACGGGCAGGCTGTCGGAGGGGACGAAATACTCCTGCAGCACATAGGTGGAGCGGGCCCGCGACGAGGGCTCCAGCTCGCTCACATCGTAGCTGGCCTCGTAATTGCGCCAGGTCACCGGGTTGCCCCGGAACATCAACGGATCGATGATGTGCTGCCGGATCCATTTGCCGATCGTCCCGCTCGTGATCACGCGATAGGCGAGGCGGTGGCCCCACGTCGCCTGGTCGGCGGGCTGCATCCGCTCGGGGACGGTGACGGGCAGGTCGGTGCGGATGTAGGAGACCGCGTGGGCGGTCTCGTAGGCCGGCGGATAGATGTCCGAATTATGGAAGATGACGTTGCTGTCGGGCTGGATGCGGCGGCGGAAGTAAGCGAGGTAATCGGCGACGGCGAGGGTGGTATCGACGCGCTGCACGCGCACGTCGCTCGCGAGTTCGAGGGTCACGTCGGCGATGACGCCGAGCGCGCCGTAGCCGCCGATCGCGCCGTAGAACAGCTCCGGGTGCTCCATGGGGCTCGCCCGCACCACGCGCCCGTCGGCCAGCACGAGAGTGATGGCGCGCACCGAGCGGACCACCGGTCCCTGGCCGATGTAGCGACCGTGGGCGTTCACCGAGAGCGCGCCGCCGACGGTGAAGGTGTTGTAGGTCTGCATGATCTTGACCGACAATCCCGCGGGATCGATCGCCTGCTGCACCTCGCGCCAGCGTGTGCCGGAATGGACTGTGATGATGCGCGCCG
Organism: Gemmatimonadales bacterium; assembly: GCA_035262265.1. GTDB lineage: Bacteria > Gemmatimonadota > Gemmatimonadetes > Gemmatimonadales > GWC2-71-9 > DASTHG01. The sequence continues at coordinate 10,817 of DATFTG010000140.1, read as the reverse complement.
CGGTGTCGAGGGCGACCACACCGTGGAAATTCCGCAGGTCGATCTGGAGGCCGTCGGGAGTGGCCGTCTGGCCGCCCATGCTGTAGCGTCCCCCTCCAATGGAAATGGGGCCGGGGGACGACGCCACGAGTGACGCGATCTCCGCGACGGAGCGGGGTGTGGCGACGCGGTCCATCGTGACGGGGTAGAGCCCGGTCACTTCGGTGACCCGGGCGCTCGAGTCGGGATGGGCGATCACCGCCACGGCGGGGGCGCGGCAGAAGCCAACGACGCTGACGACGACGCCGAACAGCAGCAGCGCGGCCAGGCCCCGGCCGATGACGCGCAGCCAGCGCCGCAGCTTCCCTGGCGGCGCAGCGACTTTTTTCCGGGAGCGGAACCATGCCATCGGATCGCGCCTTACGCTGGAGTGCGTTCGCCTTCGGCCTGTTCTTCGCGCTGGTCGTGGCGCTCGGCTACATCCCGTCGTTCAACGGCGGGGAGGGCCACGTCGCCATGGCGGCGAACGGGGAGCACCAGATGTTCGGCCTCTACATGATCGGGACCGCGGACGACGTCACGCATGGCCTCACTGCCGTGCTGTTCCTCGCCGCGGCGCTGACGTCGGCGCGCGCCAGCCGCATCGCCCTGCTCGTTTTCGGCTGTTACTACGCCGTCGATGCCGCGATCTATCTGGTGACGGGTGTGATCCAGCAGCGCCCCGTCGTCTCGAACATGCTGTTGAATCTGCCCCACGTGGTCATTTCCGGCATCATGCTGACGCTCGCGTTGCGCGGCAGGAGAGCGCTGCTCGCCGCCTAGGGCTCAAGAGAAGGCGCGGTTCATGTCGCCGGAGGCCTGGACTGCCTTGGCGAGCGCACCGAACGTCCCCTCAGTGGCGATCTCCTGCGCCGCGGTGAGAAACCCCGCCCACGCCGCGCGTGCCAGCGCGCCGCCGGTGCTGATGCGGCGCACGCCGAGCTCCGCCAGCTTCGGCACCGTCGTCCAGTCGCCCCCGACGAGGACGTTGACCGGCTTCGGCGCTACGGCGCGGACCACCGCCGTAATGTCGGCGACGCTGCGAATCCCCGGGGCGAAGAGGCAGTCGGCGCCGGCCGCGGCGTAGGCCGTGAGCCGGCGAATCGTCTCCGCGAGGTCGGGGCGTCCCGCGACGAACCCCTCGGAGCGCCCCGTGAGCAGCACGCCCGTCCCCGACGCGTCGATCGCCCGGCGCGCCGCGCGGATGCGCTCGACGGCGAGGTCGAATGGGTAGAGTGGGTTGGCGGCGTCTCCCGTCGAATCTTCGATCGACAATCCGGCGATCCCCGTCCGTGCCGCGGCGATGACGTGCTCGGCCACCTGAGCCGGCTCGTCGGCGAAGCCGTGCTCGAAATCGGCCGAGACGGGGATGTCGACGGCCTCCGCGACCGCCACGAGGTGCGCCAGGACCTGGTTCAACGTCACCCCGTTGTCAGGGCGCCCCACGGACCAGGCGAACCCCGAGCTGGTGGTGGCGAGCGCCTTGAAGCCGAGCTGGGCGAGCAGCCGCGCGCTGCCCCGGTCCCAGGGATTGGGGATGACGAAGCAGCCGGACTGGTGCAGCTGATGAAAGGAGCGGGTGCGCTCGGTTGGGGGCATGACGGATTCTAGTTGCCGGCCGCCCAGACGCCTAGGCAGCCCCTCGGCGTCTGCCTCGCCGTCTCAGCATCTGGACGATCCTATGACAGTCACATCTTGATAATCAAGATGAGTGGCCTCAGATTGAGGTCATGACTGACCTGAACACCGACGTCATCCAGGGCACCCTCGACATGCTGATCCTGAAGACGCTGAGCCTGCAGCCGCTGCACGGCTTCGGCATCGCGCGCCGCATCGAGCAGGTGTCGCGCGGCGTCTTCAAGGTCAATCCCGGCTCGCTGCTCACGGCGCTGCAGCGGCTCGAGCGCGCCGGCTGGCTCGATGCCGAATGGCGCCAGACCGAGAACTCGCGCCGCGCCAAGTTCTATTCGCTCACGCGCACCGGCCGCAAGCAGCTCGACGTCGAGGCGGCGGACTGGACGCGGCGCGTCGGCGCGGTCGCGCGTCTGCTCAAAGCCGAGGGATGAGATGGTCTGGCGCCAGCTGACCCGGGGGCTGCGCGGTCTGTTCCAGCGGCGCGCGGCCGACCAGGACGCCGCCGACGAAGTCGCGGATTACCTCGAGCAGGCCGCCGCCGCGCATCGCGCCCGCGGGCTGTCCGCCGCCGAGGCGGTGCGGGCGGCGCGACTCGAGCTGGGAAACGTCACCGGCGTCCGCGAGCAGATGCGGGAGGCCGGATGGGAGAGCGCGATCGATGCCGGCGTCGCCGATCTGCGCTACGCCGCTCGGCGGTTGCGCGCCGCCCCCGGGTTCACTGCGGTCGCCGTGCTCACCCTGGCGCTCGCGATCGGCGCCACCACCGCCATTTTCAGCGCCGTCAACCCGATTCTCTTCGAGCCGCTCCCGTACCCGCATGCTGGACGCCTTTTCGTCCTCGACGACTACGGTCCGGGTGGCGGCCCGCTCGACGCGACGTTCGGCACCTACCGCGAGCTGGTGCAACGCACGCGCTCGTTCGACACCCTCGCCGTGTTGAAGCCCTGGCAACCGACGATCACCGGGACGGCGGAGCCCGAGCGCCTGAGCGGCCAGCAGGTGAGCGCCGGCTATTTCCGGGCCCTCGGCGTCCAGCCGGCTGTCGGTCGTGACTTCGACCAGTCCGAGGACCGGCCCGGGGGTGCGAAGACGGTGATCGTCAGCGACGCGCTGTTCCGCCGACGCCTGGGATCGGATGCGGGAGTGATCGGCCGGGCCGTAACGCTCGACGGCGCCCCGTACACCGTGATCGGCGTGATGCCGCGCGGTTTCGAGAACGTGCTCGCGCCGTCGACCGACGCGTGGACGCTGTTGCAGTACGACCCGTCGCCGCCGTCCTTCGACAGCCGCGAATGGGGTCACCACCTGCGTCTCGTCGCGCGGCTGCGGGCGAGCGCGAGCGTAGAGGTAGCGCGCCGCGAGCTGGCGACCATCGCCCACACGCCCGCGGCGGGGTTCGCGCGTCCGCCCTGGGCGGCGCTGGCGAACGGTCTCCAGCTGACGCGGCTCCAGGACCGCGTGACCCAGGGCGTGCGCGCGGCGCTGCTCAGCGTGCTGGGGGCCGTGCTGTTGCTGCTTGCCATCGCCTGCGCCAACGTGACGAACCTGTTGCTCGCGCGCGGCGCCGAGCGCGAAGGCGAGTTTGCGATCCGGGCGGCGCTGGGGGCGGCGCGCCCGCGTCTCATGCGGCAGCTGCTCACCGAGAGCGTGCTGCTCGCCCTGCTGGGCGGCGCCTGCGGCATTGCGGTCGCGGCATTCGGCGTACGGGCATTTGTCGCGCTCGGTCCGGCGGACCTCCCGCGGATCGGCGCGATCGCCCTGGACGCGCCCACGTACGTCTTCGCGTTCGCGGCTACGACCGTGATTGGGATCGGCGTGGGAATCGTGCCGGCGCTCTATGCGTCACGGGGCAATCTCAACGCCGGACTGCAGCAGACGTCGCGGCGGGCCGGCGGTCGGCATCGCGCCCGGCGGACTCTCGTCATCCTCGAGGTGTCGTTGGCACTGGTGTTGCTCGTGGGTGCGGGACTCCTGGTGCACTCGCTGACTCGCGTCCTGGCGGTGCCAGCGGGCTTCGACCCGTCGCAGGTGCTGACGATGCAGGTACAGGTCGCCGGGCCCCGCTTCGGCCCGGACAGCGTCACCACCCGCTACTACGCGCAGGCGCTCGAGGCGGTGCGCCGCGTGCCTGGAGTCGCCGCCGCGGCGTTCACGAGCCAGCTGCCGCTGTCCGGGGAGATGTCCGATGCCTATGGTGTGGTCCTCGAGGCGAACGGCGGCAACCCCCGCAGCGGGGATCCGGCGGTGCGCTACGCCGTGACCGGGGACTACTTTGACGCGATGCGCATTGCGCTGGTGCGCGGGCGCTACCTCGATCGCCGCGACGACGCGGGCATGGCGCGAGCGGCCGTCATCAGTGAGTCCTACGCTCGGCGGGCGCTGGCCGGTGTCGATCCGCTCGGTCGCCGCTTGCGCTTGGGCCCGGATACGAGCTGGCTGACGATCGTCGGCGTCGTGGGCGACGTGAAGCAGGCGTCCTTGTTCGACACGGATGATGCGGTCTATGTCGCCGCGCCGCAGTGGGTGTGGGCCGACCACACGCGCTGGCTCGTGGTGCGGGGGCGGGGCGCCGTGACCGCGCTGGTGCCGGCCCTGAAGCAGGCACTCTGGTCGGTCGACAAGGATCAACCGGTCGTGCGCGTGAGCACGATGCGCGCCTGGGTGGCCGCGGCGACGGCGGTGCGGCGCTTCACTCTGATCGTCTTCGAAGCCTTCGCGCTGGTCGCGCTCGTGCTCGCGGCGACGGGGATCTACGGCATTCTCGCGGGTGGCGTGACGGAGCGGCGGCGCGAGATCGGCGTGCGCGCCGCGCTCGGCGCTTCGCGGCGCGAGATCCTGTCGCTCGTCGTGCGACAGGGGATGGGCCTCACCGGGTTCGGGATATTGATCGGTCTCGTCGCCGCGGGACTGGCGAGCCGCGCACTCGTGACGTTGCTGTTCGGGGTGTCGCCGCTCGATCCGGTCACCTACGTCGGCGTCACGGCTCTGCTCGGAGCAGTCGCCCTCGTAGCATGCGGGGTGCCGGCGTGGAGGGCGGCGCGGATAGACCCGGCGCAGACGCTGCGCCTCGACGCCTAGACGCCGAGGAAGACCTTAGGCCTCCGAGCCGCCGAGTGGACGCCGAGGCAGTGGGGTCAGGCGCGATCCAATGCGGCGGCTCGGTCCATCAGCAGCTTCCGCTCGCGCGCGTTGCGCGTAAGTCCAGCGGCGCGCTCCAACTCTGCCCTCGCCTCATCCCGACGCCCCAGCTTCGTCAGAAAATCGGCGCGGACCGCCGGCAACAGGTAATAGTCCCGCATCGCCGGGTCGTCCCGTAACGGATCGACGATCTCGAGCCCCGCGGCGGGGCCGAAGGCCATCGCGTACGCGACGCCGCGGTTCAGCTCGACGACGGGTGATGGCCTGAGCTGCGCGAGGGCGTCGTACAATGCGGTGATCCGCGTCCAGTCGGTTTCTTCGGGCGTGCGCGCCCGCGCGTGGCAGGCGGCGATCGCGGCCTGCACGGTGTAAGGACCGTACGCTCCACCAAGGGCTTCGGCGCGTTGCAACGCCTTCAATCCACGGCCGATCAGCAGCTGGTCCCAGCGCGAGCGGTCCTGGTCGAGCAGCAGGACGGGCTCGCCCGACGGCCCGAGGCGCGCGCGCAGGCGCGAGCTCTGGATCTCGAGCAGCGCGGCGAGGCCGTGCACCTCGGGCTCCTGCGGCACGAGCTCGGCGACCACGCGGGCGAGCCGCACGGCGTCTTCGCACAGCGCCGGGCGCGCCCAGTCGTCACCCGCGGTGGCCGAGTACCCTTCGTTGAACACGAGGTAGATCACTTCGAGCACCGAGGCGAGGCGCGACGCGCGCTCCGCCCCGTGCGGCACCTCGAAGGGGACATGGGCTTCGCGCAACGTCCGCTTGGCCCGGACGATCCGCTGGGCGATGGTCGATTCGGGGACGAAAAAGGCGCGCGCGATCTCGTCGGTCGTGAGTCCGCCGAGCAGGCGCAGGGTGAGGGCGACCCGGGCTTCCGGGGAGAGCACCGGGTGGCAGGTGGTGAAGATGAGGCGCAGGATCTCGTCGCCGAAGTCGTCGTCGAGACGGTCGAGATCGGGCGCCGTGCTCTCCTGCGCGGCCGCGAGCTCGTGTCCCAGCGCGTCATGCTTCGTGTCGAGCAGTTTGCGGCGCCGCAGGTGATCGATAGCGCGGTGCTTGGCGGTGGCCATGAGCCAGGCGCCGGGGTTGTCCGGTACGCCCGTCTCCGGCCACCGCTCCAGTGCCGCGACCAGCGCATCCTGCGCCAGGTCTTCGGCGAGTCCCACGTCCTTCACCAAACGCGCGAGGCCGCCGATGAGCCGGGCGGACTCGATGCGCCATACCGCCTCGATCGCGCGATGCGGGTCGGCGCTCACGCCTGGACGGCGGCGGGAGCCTCGTACAGCTGCCGGATCTCGCACTCTCCTTCGCCGACGAACGCGAGAAACTGCTTGGCGAGCTCCACGGCATGGTCCTTCGACCGCGCCTCGAGGATGGCAAAGCCGCCGACCACCTCTTTCGCCTCGGTGAAGGGGCCGTCGGTCACGCTCAATTTCCCGTTTGCCCGGCGGACACGAGCTCCCAACGCGCTCGGCAGGCATCCTTCGGTGCTGATGAGCTCACCGGATTTGATCGACTGCTCGATGTAGCGGCCCATCCGGTCCATCTCTACCTGGGAGGCCGGGGTATTGCGCTCGGGGGTCTTGTAGATCGAGAGGAATCGCATGGTCTCACCGTCCTTTCTTTTGCGCGCTGATCTGCGCGCGCTGCCGCTCTTCCTGTGCGCGGAGCTCGGGGGTGAACTCCGGTCCGAAATCCTCGGCTTCGAACACCTGACGAATCTCGATCACCGTGCCGCCACCGAAGGGGGCGCGCTTCATCCACGCGATCGCCTCCTCCTTGTCCTTCACCTGAATCAGCCAGAACCCGGCGATCAGCTCCTTCGACTCGGTGAACGGCCCGTCGGTGACGGTGGTCTTGCCGCCCGAAAACTTGATGCGCGCGCCCTTGGACGACGCCTGCAGACCCTCACCCGCGAGCATCACACCGGCCCGCACCATCTCGTCATTGAACTTTCCCATTTTGGTCAGGATGTCCTGGTCGGGAAGCACACCGGCCTCGGAATCCGCGTTCGCAGGGACGATCACCATGAACCTCATTAGGTACTCCTTGCTTGTGAGAGAGCGTCATTGCGTCTCTACCCCTGCGACGAACAAATGCCTGGCCAATCGACATTGTCTTAAGTGCTTGATTCTATACGTGATGGGAACGAGACGGCGGGACGCCAAGGGAGACGCCCAGCCGCACAGCCGCCGAGTGGACGCCGAGGTGTTGGGGGCGAGGATTGTCCCGAAACCTGGCTCCTAAGCGTCCACTCAGCGGCTCGGCGGCTTGGCGTCTGCCTCTACGGCTCGGCGGCTCGGCGCCTACCTAGACGGCTCGGCGTCTGTCATCTTGGTGGTTGGAAAGGAGCGGTGCATGAACCAGGTTCGCGTTCTCGTGGGCACACGCAAAGGTGCGTTTATCCTGTCGTCCGATGGCAAGCGCCAGAAATGGCAGGTCTCGGGTCCTCTGTTCGCCGGGTGGGAGATGTACCACCTCAAGGGTTCACCCGCCGACGCGAACCGGCTGTACGCTTCGCAGTCGTCGGGGTGGTTCGGGCAGGTCATCCAGCGCTCCGATGACGGCGGCAAGACGTGGCAGGCGCCGGGCGGCGGCGTGACGACGGGACCGGGCGGGATGCCGGCGGGGGAGAGCAACCGGTTCGTGTACGACGTCTCGCCGGACAAGGGCAAACCGCTCACCACACACCAGTGGTACGACGGCACCCAACATCCCTGGGAATTCAAGCGCGTCTGGCACCTCGAGCCGTCGCTCACCGACCCGGACACCGTGTACGCCGGCATCGAGGACGCGGCGCTGTTTCGGTCGTCGGACGGCGGCCGGTCGTGGCAGGAGCTTCCGGGGTTGCGCGGTCACAGCACGGGCCCCAACTGGCATCCCGGCGCGGGCGGGATGTGCCTCCACACCGTCCTCATCGATCCGACCAATCCGAAGCGCGTCTTCGTCGCGATCTCGGCCGCGGGTGCCTTCCGCAGCGACGACGGCGGCCAGACCTGGAAACCGATCAACCGCGGTCTCAAGTCGCAGGGGATCCCCGATGCGGAAGCCGAAGTCGGGCACTGCGTGCATCGCATCGCGCTGCACCGCTCGCGTCCCAACGTGCTGTTCATGCAGAAGCACTGGGACGTGATGCGCTCCGACGACGCCGGCGACACGTGGCGCGAAGTCAGCGGCAACCTTCCCACCGATTTCGGTTTCCCGATCGACGTGCACGCTCACGAGCCGGAAACGGTCTACGTCGTCCCGATCACGAGCGACTCCTATCACTATCCCCCCGACGGCAGGCTGCGCGTCTACCGCAGCCGTACGGGCGGCAACGAGTGGGAAGCGCTCACCAAAGGGCTGCCGCAGAAGGACTGCTACGTCAACGTGCTGCGCGACGCGATGGCGGTGGACACGCTGGATCAGTGCGGCGTCTATTTCGGCACCACGGGCGGTCAGGTGTACGTCTCGGCCGACGGCGGCGACAGCTGGTCGGCGATCGTGCACGATCTTCCGCCGGTCCTCTCCGTCGAGGTCCAGACGCTGTGATGATTCGCGTCGAGCTGCCTACGCACTTGAAGACGCTCGCCGGCGTCGCCAGCGAGGTCGCCCTGCAGCTGCCCGCAGAAGGGCCGGTCACGACGCGCACCGTGCTCGACGCACTCGAAGCGCGCTACCCGGTGTTGCGCGGCACGATGCGGGATCACGACACCTACCGCCGGCGGCCGTTCGTGCGCTTTTACGCCTGCGCCCGGGACCTGTCCCTCGACTCGCCGGACACCCCCCTCCCGGAGGCGGTGCAATCGGGCGTCGAGCCATTCCTGGTGGTAGGGGCGATGGCAGGGGGCTGAAGATTCCCCGATAGGAAAAGCACTGACACCCTGGGGCCCGGAAGTCGTTGCGCGTTCCGGGCCCCGTTTACTACCGTGTGTCCCCATGCACACCCACTCAGCGTCGCCCGACATCAGCCGCCACAAGTGTCTCATTTACGACGGGCATCCGTCGGAACAGCTCCCCGTCGTGCTGCCGCTCCTCGAGGACGGACTGGAGAAGAACTGGCGCTGCCTCTATCTCGGCAACCCCGAGATGGTGCAGATGGTCGATACTGCCCTCGGGTCCCGGGGGCTCGACACGAAGCGCGAGGTCGAGAAAGGGGCGTTGCTGCTCTCGTCGGACCGCAGCCACCTCGCTGGCGGGCGGTTCGATCCCCAGGCGATGATCGACGGGCTCGTCACCCTCATCGACCGCGCCGTCGGCGACGGCTTCGAGGGGTTGTGCGCCACCGGCGACATGCGCTGGGAGCTGGGTGACGACCACAACTTCGAGCGCCTGCTCGAGTACGAAGCGAAGCTCGAGCAGGTGTTCCGCGACCGGCCGCTGCGCGGGATTTGCCAGTATCACCGCGACGTGGTCCCGGCGCAGGCGATCCAGGACGCCCTGGCTACCCACCAGAGCGCCTATATCGGCGCGGTCCTCAACAGCAACAACCTGTTCTATATCCCTCCCGAGTTGCTGCTCGAAACGGGCGAAGCGAGCCGGCAGCTGAAGCAGGGAGAATGGATGTGCCAGCAGATCGTGCGCGTGCTGGACGCCGAACAGCGTCGCGACCGGGCACTGCGGGATCTCGCGGAGCTGAACCGCGATCTCGAGCGCCGGGTGGTGGAGCGCACCGCCGAGCTCGAGGTCGCGATGCGGCAGCTCGAGTCGTTTTCCTACTCGGTGTCGCACGATCTGCGCGCGCCGCTGCGCGCGATCGGCAGCTTCGCCGAGATTCTCGCCGAGGACTTCGGTACCGTGCTCGGCAGCGGGGGGATGTCCCATCTCGATCGCGTGCGGAGCAACGTGCGCCACATGGGCGAGCTGATCGAGGGGATGTTGACGCTCTCGAAAGTGGTGAAGTCGGAGCTCGTCCGCGAACCCGTCGATGTGACCGAGCTGGCGGAGGAGGCGGTCCGGGAGGTGCGGGAGACCGATCGCGCGCGCGTGGCCGAGTTCGTGATCCACCGCGGGCTCGTGGCGCTGGGCGACCGGGCGCTGCTGCGGGCCGCGCTGGTCAACCTGATCGGCAACGCCTGGAAATTCACCGCCCGGCAGGAACGAACCCGGATCGAGGTCGGCCAGCGCGGCATGGAAGGGGCGTACCCGGTGTTCTACGTGAAAGACAATGGCGCCGGGTTCGACATGCAGTACGCCGAGAAGCTGTTCGCCGTATTCCAGCGGCTGCACAGCGCGGAGGAGTATCCGGGCACCGGGGTGGGGCTGGCGACGGTGCAGCGCATCGTCGAGCGTCACGGCGGGCGCATCTGGGCGGTGGGGAAGCCGAACGCCGGGGCGACGTTCTTCTTTACGCTCCCTCGACCGTGATCCCGCGCCACTTCCCCTGGCGGAAGCGCAGTACGCTGAGCGCGCAGCGGGTGATGTGGCCGCACAGGATCGCGATCCAGATGTCGACGGGATGGAGGCCGCGCGTCGCCTGCCAGTACGAGCACAGCCCGAGCGGCACGACGATCTGTGACGCGATCGAGATGAACAGCGGCGAGCGCGTGTCGCCCGTCCCCTGCATGCCGCCGGTGTAGGTCAGCGCAACCGTCACGAACAGTCCCGACAAACTGAGAAACCGCAGCAGCTGCGTTCCCACGGCGACGACTGCGGGATCGGTCATTCCGAACACTGCCAGCAGGGCCCTGGGAATCGTGAGGAAGAGCAGGCCGATCACCGCGGCAACGCCGATGCCGATTCCCGCGGCCTTGTGCACACCCTGGATCGACCGCTCCGGCCGCCCGGCTCCGAGGTTCTGCCCGGCTACCGTTGCGGCGGCTCCCATCAGGCCGACCGAGGTCCACGTGATGAACGAGAACAGCTCGGTGTAGCTCACCGCGTAGGCGGCCTGGGCCTGCGCGCTCTGCGGCAGGGAGCCGATAAAGCGCAGCAGCAGGACACCGGCGATGTTCATGGCGATGCCCTGAAATCCGGTCGGGAGGCCGAAGCGAAACAGCTGCCGGATGATGCTCCAATCGGGTCGCCAATCCATCGTGCGGCTC
>DATFTG010000139.1:0-11809 GCA_035262265.1 Gemmatimonadales bacterium | reverse complement strand
CCTCGGCGTCATCCTCTACGAAATGCTCACCGGCGCGCCGCCGTTCGACACCGGCAGCGCGCGCGCCACGATGGCGAAGCAGATCACCGAGACTCCCCGCCCGCTGCGGGCGCTGCGCCCCGAAGCCCCCGCCACGGTCGGCCGCGCCGTCGAGCGGGCCCTGGAAAAGGATCCGGACGCGCGGTTCTCGAGCGTCGCCGAGTTCATCACGGCGCTGAACGCCCCGCCGACCGATGACGGTGCGCCTCCCGTCACCCCGCGCAGCATCGCCGTGTTGCCGTTCGTCAACGCCAGCCCCGATCCCGAGAACGAGTATCTCTCCGACGGCATCACCGATGAGCTGATCGACGCGTTGGTCAAGGTGGACGGACTGCGCGTGGCGTCACGTACCTCGGTGTTCGCGCTCAAGGGCAAGCCGCAGGACATCCGCGCCATCGGGGCACTGCTCGGCTGCGCGGTTGTGCTCGAGGGGACCGTGCGCAAAGCCGGCGACCGGCTGCGCATCACGGCGCAGCTGACCTCGACCGACGACGGACGGCTGCTCTGGTCGCAGCGCTACGACCGGCTGCTCGACGACGTCTTCGCCATTCAGGAGGAGATCGGCCGCACCATCGTCGGCACGCTGCGCGCCACCTGGTTCGCCGATCTGGCACCGCCCGCGGCGCGGCGCTCGACGACGAGCGTCAAGGCCTACAGCCTCTATCTCAAGGGCCGCTACGCCTGGAACAAGCGCACCGCGGAGGGCGTCACCGAAGCGATCGCCTCGTTCGAAGAGGCGATCGCCGAGGATTCCGGCTATGCGGCGGCATACGCCGGGCTCGCCGATTCGTACTCGCTGCAGATCGACTATCGCAACGTCCCCGTCCGGGACGGCCACGAGCACGCCAAGGCGTACGCCCGCAAGGCGCTGACGCTGGACGAGACGCTGGCGGAAGCCCACGCGTCGCTCGCCTGGAGCACCTTTATCTACGATTGGGACTGGGACAAGGCCGCCCACGAATTCCGCCGCGCCATCGCGCTCGACCCGCATTACGCCACGGCTCGCCAGTGGCACGCCTTCCTGCTCGCCTCACGGGGGCAGCTGGAAGAATCGGTCACCGAGGTCCTGATGGCGCAGCAGCTCGATCCGACGTCGATCTCGGTACGGCGCAGCGTCGGCTGGGCCCACTACTACGCGCGCCGCCACGACCAGTCCCGCTACCACCTGTTGCGGGCGATCGCCCTGAACCCCACGGCGGCGGAGACGTACCGCATTCTGGCGCTGACGTACGCGGAGCAAGGCGACCTGGTCGAAGCGGAACGCGTGGCGCGCGAGGCGCTGGAGCTGCCGGCCGCCGGGAGTTACACCCTCGCGACGCTGGGTTTCGTCCTTGGCCGGGCGGGCAAGCACGACGCCGCGCGCGCGGTGCTCGCCGATCTCGAGCGGCGCGAAGCCGCGGAGGGGTACGTCTCCCCCGTCGCCTTCGCGACGATTTATCTCGGGCTGAACGAGTGGGGACGCGCGCTGCCGTGGATGGAGCGCGCCTACGACGACCGCCGCGGCTGGATGGCGTACCTCAAGGTCAACCCCATCCTCGATGGCGTGCGCCGCGAGCCGGAGTTCGCGGCGCTGGTGCGGCGCATGCGCCTGTAGCTACCGCACGACCGGCAACACGATGTGCGACGGGAAACGTGCCGAGCCGTACACGCGCTGCGTCGCGCGCACGTAGTCCGCTTCTGTCGCCTGATAGATGCTGGGCACGAACTTCTGGGGGTTGCGGTCGATGATGGGAAACCACGTCGACTGCACCTGCACCATGATGCGGTGGCCCTTCAGAAACACGTGGTCGTGGTCGCGCAGCGGGACGTGCCACAGGCGCGGTGTATCGGGCACCAGCGCCTGCGGCCGCTCGAAGCTCGTGAGATAGCGGCCCCGCCGCACGTCCATCGCGATCGGCAACTCGTAGCCGTTCATCGAGCGGGCAAACGCTCCCGGCGCGGGACCGGCGTCGGGATCCCAGGCGTTCGGCTGGGCGCCGTCGGGGTAGACGTCGATCACCTTGACTACCAGGTCGGCGTCCGTTCCGCTGGTCGAGAAGTACAGATCGGCGGCGACTTCTCCCGTGACCGTCACGTCGTGGTCCAGCACTGCGCTCACCCACGTGAGCACGTCGGGCCGCCCCGCGACGAACCGTTGATCCGCCACCTCCCACGTCCGCCAATCACCTCCCGGGTACGTCGGCGAGATCGGGCGCTGCCGGTACGGCACCGGGTTCCGAGGATCCGATACGTATTCGCGATAGCCGGCGCCCGTCGGCGCGTTGAAAGAGAGTGTGCCGTCCGAGAGGAGATACAGGTTGGTCGACTTCGCCTCGCGCGGCGGCCAGGCATCGTAGGTGCGCCAGCGATTGGCACCGGTCTCGAACGTGCTCGCGACCCACGCCGGTTTGACGCCCTCTCCGTGCAGGTAATAGCGGAAGAACGGGGCCTCGATCGTTTCACGATACTCGCGCGCCGTCTCGTGGCCGCCGAAGGTGACGATCCCGATGCTGTCGCCCCGCGGCGCGCGCCATTCGCCGTGATACCACGGACCCGCCACGATGAAATTGGTGTGGTCGGGATCCCGCTCGGCGGCGTGGCGGAAGATCTGCCACGGCCCCCACGGGTCCTCCTGATCCCAGAACCCGGCAACGTTGAGATTCGGCACCGTGGAGGCATGCAGCTGCCGCACCCACGCTTCCTTCTTCCAGTAGTCGTCGTAGTCGGGATGAGCCACCATCGCGTTCCAGTACGGGATCGTGCCGTGCAGGAAGCGGGCGTTGATGTTCGCGAGAGGCCCGAGGGACAGATACCAGGAATAGGTGTCGTATTGATCGAAGTCGAAGTGGGTGTTCTTGTTCTTGTCGGATTCTTCGAGGACGGCGTACTCGAACGCGTAGCTGAGGCGCAGGGCTCCGTAGCGGTGATCGTCGTCGTTCATCCATTCGTCGGCGGGCGATGCCTGTTCGCTCATCGCCACCAGCGCCGGGTGCGGATGCAGGAGCGCCATCGCCGTCGTCATCCCGTCGTACGACACTCCGAACATCCCGACCTTGCCGTTGTTGTTCGGGACGTGCCGCACCAGCCAATCGATACTGTCGTAGGCGTCGGTCGTTTCGCTGGTGCGCGTCGAATCCGAGAGGTCGACCTGCGACGTGAGCTTGAACGTCCCTTCCGACTTGAACCGGCCGCGCAGGTTCTGAATGACGAAGATGTAGCCGTCCTGCACCAGCTCCTTGATGCTCGGGGGGATCGCCGCCGGCGCCGCGTCGGGTACGCCGTAAGGCGTGCGTCGGAACAGAATCGGCAGCGGTCCGGTCTGGTTGACCGGCGCGAGGATGACGGTCTGCAGGTGCACGCCATCGCGCACCGGAACCATCACTTCCTGGAACGTGAAGACCGGCGGCGACGCCGGCTGCTGCGCGCGCGCTGTCGGGACGAGCAGGACAGCGACCAGGCAACACCACGAGAAACGCATGTCGGGTCCGTGAGTGACGACCTCACGATAGTACTACGGCCGGAGCAGGTCATCCACCTCGCGTCCCGCGTCGATGCGGCGATCGACGTGCGCGCCGACTTCGCGCGCCCGCTCGAGGGCGAGGGTCAGGTCGGGCAGCGATCCGGCGCCGGACTGGGCTTTGATGAGCGCGAGTCGCAGTCGCTCCAGCGCCGCAACGGTTTCGGTCAGGCGCTCCCCGGTGTCCCCACGGGCCCGCAAGGCCTCCGCCGCGGCCTCCAGGTCGGTGACCACCTGCGGCACGCCGGACAGCTGACGCTGGGTCTGCTCGGGCAGGGCGCGATACGCGTCGATCGCCGATCGTCCCAACACCAGCTCCGTGGCATCGACGCCGGCGAGCGCCCGTCGGGAGGACGGGTGGAGGCGGTAGCCGGACGCGCGGAAGAACCAGCGCCCCACCTTCCCCGCCCACAGCTTGTACCAGAACGAATTGAGGCGACGAAAAATTCTGCGCTGCCTGATGACGTCCGCCTCCTCGTCCTGCACCTGCGCTTCAGCCAGTAAGGCGGCCCGGATGTCGTCGAAGGTGTAACCGTCCCGCAGCAGGCGCCGGGCGACTGCCACCAGCTGGCAAAAGAGGATGATGCCGATGATACCCGGGCCGCCGAAGGAGATCGACACCCCGGAGCTGCTCGCCGTCACCGTTTGATTCGCCAGCGCCGTCGCCACGAACACCATGGTGGAGACCTGGGCGTTGCGGATGAAGGCGCGCACGATCGGGGGCGCGCGAAATTCTCGTCCGCGCGCTTCCCCCACGACGCGCGCGAGGTCCTCGCCCGATGGGAAACGATCCGCGGGGGCTTTGCGGAGACAGCGATCGATCACGGCAGCGAGCTTCGCCGGCACCTCGGGGCGGGCCGTCTGCACATTCGGCGCCGGCTCAGCGACCTGCCGCGCGAGGATGGCGGGCAGGGTCGCTGCGTCGAAAGGCGCCCTGCCGGTGAGCGCGAAGAACGCGGTCGCACCGAGCGAGTAGAGATCGCTGCGGCCATCGACCGGCTCGCCGCAGGCCTGCTCGGGACTCATGTAGCGCGCGGTGCCGATCACCGCGCCCCCGCTGTGGGCCGCGTCGCCCGAGCCCAGCGCGATTCCGAAATCGGTGACGATTGCGCGGTCGCTCGCCCGTTCCAGCATGATGTTGTCGGGTTTGACGTCGCGATGAATCACGCCGCGCTGGTGAGCGTAGCCGAGCGCCCAGGCCACCTCCTGCATCACCTTCATCGCCAGCCGCGGCGTGAGCGGGCCCGATCGCTCCACGCGCTCGCGCAGCGTTTCGCCATCGACGTACCCCATCACGAAGTACACCAGATCGCCGCGCGCCTCGACGAGATGGATCGGCACGATGTTGGGATGCGACAACCCCGCTGCCGTCCGCGCTTCGCGCAGAAACTGGTCCCGAGCTTCGGGACGGGCGGCCAGCGCGGACGGCAGGAGCTTGATCGCAACCGGGCGGTCCAGCGCGACATCGCGCGCGAGCAGCACGACCCCCATGCCGCCGCGGCCCAGCTCGCGCTCGATCGAGTAGCGACCGGCGAGCGCGTCCTGGAGCGCGAGAATCTCCGGACTGACCAGGCTCGTCATCGAGCGACCCCTACGTTCCCGCCGGAGGTTCGTTTCGCTTCTCGAGCGCCGCCGTGGCAGCGGAGATCGCTTCGTGCGTGCCGGCGAGCGCCAGCACGTCGCCCGCCTGCAGCCGCTCTTTCGCCGTCGGCACGATCACGCCGCCGCCGGCCCGCGTCACCGCGAGCACGGTCGCGCCGGTGCGTCCCCGTACCGTCGTGACCGCGGCCACGACGAGGACGATCGTCAGCGATTGGAGAAACTGGTGCGCTATGGGTGGTATTCCCGCTCGGTATGTCCGGTGAGCTGCGAGCGGTAGAAGTACACCTCCCGTAACGCCCCGCCCGCGTAGCGCTCGGCCTCATCGTTGAAGTGCTTCGATCCGGGCTGGCCGCTCTCGCCGCCCGCCGTCACCGCCCGGGCGCGCACGCTGTCGCCGAATTCCACGACGGCGACGAAGCTGTTGCCGGACGACCCGTACCACTTCCGGGTGTTGGGATAGGGCCGGGCGCCGAAGGAAGCGAGGGAGCCCCACACGGCCGAGGTGAACGGGACGGGGATACTGGGCCGCGCGTCGTCGAAGTGCGAGGCGATCGCGTTGTCGATGCGCTGGAACCGGTTGATGTCCCCCCACGGGGTCCGCCACGTCCCGAAGTCCGCGACGAGCGAGTCCGATGCGGCGGCCAGCGCGTCGAGCAGCTCCTCGGGGGTGGCGCGTTCGGCGGCATACGTGATCGGGGCGATCCTGGCGGCGCGCGCCGCCCGCGCAACCCGTGGCAGAAGGCTCGTTCCCCAGAATACCGCGAGGGTGGTCGGGACCGACGCGGCTCCCCAGCGATAGTCCCAGTCCCTGAGGCTCGCGATCTGGTCCGCGAGGCGCAGACGCAGGCTGTCCGTCGCGGGGAGCGCATCGTACGCCTTGAGCAGCGGCGGGATCATGCGCTCGAACGCGGGGAGGTAGCTGTCGAACGCCGCGGCGATCAACGCCGCGGGCGTCCAGTCTTTCCCATCGCCCAGCACGCGCAGGGCGTGGTAGCCGCGGGGTGTCTCCTCGGTCCCCGTCTCGACGTAGCGCGGGAAACGCTCGCGCTTCGGGCTGTCGGCGCCCGCCGCCGACCAGGGCCAGTTGTTCGCGTTGTAGAGCCAGCCGCTGGCGGGATTGAGGAGGTTGGGTGTCTCGTCGAACGACAACACACTGTTGTAGGCCGTGGCGGGGTTCGAGCCGTCGACCGGCTCGGTCCAGTCGAATGCGGTGTCGCGCCGCGGGATGTAATTGGAATGGAAATAGGCAATGTTCCCCGAGGCGTCGGCAAATACGGTGTTGTTGGACGAATTGGTGTGCAGGTCCATGATGCGGCGAAACGCAGCGTAGTCCTTCGCCTTGGTGCGGCTGTACGACTGGATCAGCGCCGACACCGGATGCTGCATGAGGCTGACGCTCACCCACCGATCGCCGACCTTGCGGATGACGGGGCCGTGGCGGGTGAAGTAGGCAGTGAAGGTCCTGCGCTCCATTCCACCGGGCGTGCGATACGGGACGGTCACCGTCCGCGTCCCGACGGGCAGCTCGGCGCCGCCGTACTGGTAGAAATGCTTCCCGTTTCGCTGCACGATCGTTTCGAGAAACTCGTCGATGTTGTCGACGCCGCTCGAGGTGTGCATCCATCCGGCGGTGCGATTGAAGCCCTGGTAGATGAAGAACTGCCCCCACGTCGCCGCCCCGTAGACATCGAGCCCGTCGCCGCTCACCACCTGGAGCTCGGAGCGGAAGTAGAACGAGGTGTGCGGATTGATCCACAGCAGGGCGTGATGATCGCGCGTGAGCCGCGGCGCGATGGCGATGCCGTTCGATCCCGACGGCTCCGCTATGGGATCGTCGCCGTCACCCCCGGCGCGCGCTGCCGCACTGGTGTCGTCGTAGAACGCCGCCAGCTCCCGCAGATCGATGCTCTCGATGTCGCCCCCGATGCTGCCTTCGGTGAAGCTCAACGCCATCCAGGGCTCGAATCGCCTGATGACACGGGGCCGCACGTCGGGGTGCTTGTAGAGGTAGTAGTTGAGCCCGTCGGCGAACGCGTCCATCAGGCGCCGCAACCACGCGGGACTGGTGCGGTACAGCGCTTTGAGCGTGTCGGGGTCGATGAAGAGCTTCATCCGCAAATCCTGGTAGACGGCGCGCTCTCCCTCGGCTTCCGCCAGGCGCCCCAGGGCGTTCAGGTAGTTCGTCTCCACGCGGTTGAAATCGTCTTCTGCCTGGGCGTACTCCATGCCGAACACCGCATCGGCGTCGGTCGTGCCGTAGATGTGGGCGATGCCCCAGTCGTCGCGGATGATCGTGACGCGCTGCGCCTCGCGCTGCCAGCGCGCGACGTCAGTCGGGGACGGCGCGGCGGGTTGCCGCGCGGCGAGTGCGGCCGTCAGCGCCAGAGAGAACGCGTTCATGCCGAGCAACGTTACGGTCATTCGAATGTCTGCGCGAATACCAGCCGGTTGCCCTCCAGATCGATCACGGTGAAATCGCGCAGACCCCACGGATGACTGACCGGCGCGCCCTGCACATTGGCCCCGCGCTGGACGAGCTCGGCGTGCAGCGCGTCGGCGTCGTTGACATACGCCTCGCACGACCCGATCCCCGTGTACTGCGCGGTGCGCTGGATCAGGAGCAGCGTGACGTCGTCCCGGTCCATCACGCCCAGGTCGGCCTGGGCGTAGTTGATGTGAAACCCGAGCGCCTGCTGGTAGTGGGCGATACCGGCGGCGACGTCGCTGAGCGGCAGCATGGGGAGCAGCTGGTGGAGCTGGCGCCGTGGATCCTTCGGCCGGTCGGGCTCAGCGAACGACTGCCCGAACCACAGGGTGTGGCCGTCGGGGTCCTGCAGCTGGAACATCCGCATCTTGATCCAGTTCACCCGCTCGAGCTCGCTCGCGCTCCCGCCCCGCGCGACGACCTGCTTGTGCATTCCCCGGACGTCATCGGTCTCGAAGAACAGAATCGCCGCCCCACGCGGGCGTGGCTCGCCGGTCGAGTCGTTCGCCGTCGCCGTGGTGGTGAGAGCGATCCGCGCCGGACCTGACACGACCTCCGCCGCGGGAGCAGAACGAGCCTCGAAGCCCAGAACGTCCCGATAGAAAGCGATGCTGCGATCGACGTCGGCGACGCTCAGCTGCCGACTCACGGGAGCGACGATGCGTGCGGTCATGGGGTCACCAGTAGCTGACGTGTACGGTGGGGGGGAATGTCGCGAAGGCGTCGCGGGTGACGTGGAGCGACGAGCCGACCTCGAGGCGCGTGAGCCGGGGCAGCCGGGCGAGAGCCGCGATGCCGGCGTTCGTGATCCCCGCCGTTTCCCAGAACTCGAGCTCCTCGAGCGAGGTCATCCCCGCCAGCAGTGCGAGGCTGGCGTCGGTAATCAGCGTGCGACCGGCATAGTAGCTCTTGAGACGGGACAGGCCCGCGATATGCTCCGTGGCGGCGTCTCCAGTCGTGCGACAGTACATGCACCACAGTTTTTCCAGCTGGGCGCAGCGGCCGACATGGCGGAAGCCGTCGTCGGTCACATCCATCGGCATCAGCTGCGTGAGCGCGGGAAAGCCCGGCAGCGCGGCCAGCGACGCGTCGTCCACCGTCTTGCAGCTCACGCCCAGGCCTTTGAGCGCCGGCATCGCGGCGAGCGCCCGGAACCCGGGGCCCGTGAGGTTGGGACATTCGCGCCCCCAGATGAATTCGATCGTGCGCGAGCGAGCCAGCGCCTGAAAGCCGGCGTCGCCGGCCACCGTGCCCTGCGCCATCAGCATCCGCAGCCCCGGCAGCCCGCCGATCTGCCGCATCGCGACGTCGTTGCACAGTGTCCCTTCGCAACCGAGCATTTCCAGATGTGGGAGATCGCGCAGAACCGCGAGGCCGTCCGCCGTCATTCCACTCACGTGCCAGAAGAAGTGCACCCCGTAGAGCCCGTCGAGGCCGCGCAGGCTTGCGAGGCCGCGATCGGTGAAGGGACCGTCCAGCAGCAAGTGGTTCGGCTCGGAGTCGAACGACATCAGGCTGAGGTTTCCTTCCCCGCCGTGCCAGGTCTTGAACACGGGGAAGTCGTGCAGCAGCGCAACTCCGGCATCGGTCACGAGCCGCCCCGTCTTCAGATGCCGCAGCCGGCGCTTGCCCCGCAACGCGTTGATGGCGCCGTCGCCCGTGGGCGTGCCCATGAGGTTGACGTGTTCCAGCTCGTCGCAGAAGGACAGGTGTGTCGCGCCGGCGTCGCTGATCCGGGGCGCCCAACAGGCTTTGAAGATTCGCAACGCGGGCAGGTGGCGCAGAACTTCGAGCCCGGCGTCGGTGATGGCGGCCTTCGGTCCTCCGACATCGAGCTCCTCGAGGTGGGCAAGGCGCCCCAGCCGACGCAGGCCGTCGTCCGTGATCGATTCCCCCTCGACCAGGAGCCGTGTCACATGCTCGACCGTGGCCACACGCTCGAGGGCCGCATCGGTGACGGCGCCGGAGCGGAGACCGGTGATGCCCTGCTCGCGCATGACTTCGACCACCGTGTTCCATTGATCCGGAGCGATCGGACCCCGCACCTCGATCGTGTTGCTCTCCCGGTCGATGCGGAAGCGCCCAGCCGCGGCTGCGTCGGTCGCGGCGACGTGGTGGACGAGCCTGGGCCAGCCGTCGAACCCGTAGCGGCGCGCGAGATCGTGCTGCGCCTGGTGCAGCGGGATGGCCGCCGAGCGGCTCAAGTCCTTGGCCTGTTTGCGGAGTTGTTCGAGCGACGGACGCGCTGGAAGGCGGGCGATGGGATCGGACACACGATCTCCTTTCACTGACCGCCCGCGTCCGCTCGTCGGGCCGAAAGAAGATCGAGAGTTGTACCTGCGACGACTGGTCAGGTGGGCTCGGCCCTTCCCGCGGACGGGGTGCGTCCTGGTACGCGAGGCCAAGCTTACCCCCGGGTCTGGAGATACGCAACGATTTCGCGGTAGCGCTGCGCCTCCTCCGGTGTGCGCGCGTGCTCGCGGGCGGCGTACTCCGCCCAGCCGAGCGGGGTGGCATCTTCGGCCGAGTCCTTGCGGTGAATGTCCGCTCCGGCTTCGACGAGGACCTTGACGGCGTCGAGCGATCCCGACCACACGGCGTGATGGAGTGCCGGGGCGTGCGCATAGAGGTCCTGGCTCACCCCCTCGAGCTCGATCCCGGCATCGAGCATCAACCGCAGCCCCTCTGCGCGGCCGTTGAGCGCCGTCAGGATGAAGGCGAACTGCCTGTCGCGGGGACTCGTTTCGGGGATCAATCGTCGCGCATCGTCCCAGCGCTCGAGACCGAGGGCGGTCGCCAGCGTCAGCGTCCCGCCGCGCGCCACGAGGTGGGCGGCGGCGGCGAAGTGGTGGTTCACCAGGGCGTCATCGGCGGTTCGTCCGGGAACAGCCCCGGCATCCACCAGGACGTCGATCAGCGCGATCTGCACGCCGCATTCGCGCGCGATCCACGACCAGGCGACGAGCCGCAGCGCGTAGTCGAGCTGCTGCTGCAGCGACGGCACCCCCTCGCGCCGCGCCGCCGCGATGATCGCGGCCGCTACCGCGGCGATGTTCGCCGGCAGCCGGCCGTTGCGCACCGGATCCTCGGCGACGAACCAGAGCAGATAGGGACGCTTGAAGAACCCCTTGGCGGCGCGACCGATCTTGTCCAGAAGCCAGCGCCCCGGTCGCTCGAGCCGCTCCCGCACCAGCTCGGGGTGAGCAGCCAACAGGCGTTCGAGTGCCGCCACGTCACCCGCGTCCATGGCGGACACCGCCTGTTGAAACAGCGCGTCGCGCTTCATGGCCGCAGCAGATCGTCGATTGCCTGGTAACCCGAGGGAAGGGGGACACCGTCCCGGGACGCTCCGGCCTCGAGAAGCAACCGGGCCGGCTCCGGTGTGCGGCGCTCGCTCCAGTACGAGTCGACGCACGCCTTCACCGCGAGCATCAGTGGCGTGCGCGCCTTGTCGTCACGGGCGTTCACGGCGGCGCCGCGCTCGAGCAGCAGCTGCACCAGATCGGCGCGCAGCTTCCACGCCGCCACGTGCAGGGCCGTGCTGTTTGGAGCGATGTCGAAGTAGCCGTCTCCCTTGTACAGCGAGCCGACCGGTACGCCGAGGTCGAGGAGATGCCGCACTCCGGCGGTGTTCCACGTCCCCGTGAATTCCGCGAGCAGTGTGCTTCCCTGCTTCAGGAGCTCGGCGACGAGCTGCGGCTCGTTCCGCGCCAGCTCCCGGACCTTCGCCCCGTCGTCCATTGCGCAGGCAGCGCTGAGGCGATCGACGCCCTCGACGTCGAGCGCAATTCCCCGCCGGACGAATGTTTCGAGGACATCCCCCCGTCCCCGGCGCGCCGCCAGCTCGATCGCCGATGTCCCCTCATCGCGAATCGTGGGATCGGCACGATGATCAAGCAGCAGCTCGATGATGTTCAGCCCGTTGTCGCGCGACAGCGCATGGTGCAGTGGATGCCAGCCGCGGCCGCGGCTGAGGTTGGGATCGGCGCCGTGCTCGAGCAGGTACTTCACTCCCTCGTAGTCATGCCAGTCGTGCTTGCGCACCAGCATGAGCGAGAGGTTCTGCGTCGTCACCCTCCCGGTCTCGACGAGCACCCGCAGCGCCCCGAGGTCGTCGCCTTCGGGAGCGTGGTAGACGGTATCCTCATCGTTCGGATCGGCCCCGCGCTCGATCAGCAGCCGGGTGA
>DATFTG010000138.1:0-2541 GCA_035262265.1 Gemmatimonadales bacterium | reverse complement strand
CAACTGTCACGGCCAGATCAATCGGATGGCGCAGGTCAGCCAGGTGTCCACGCTGAAGATGGGGTGGTGCATCAGCTGTCACATCGCGCGCAATGTCAGCCGCGACTGCTCGGTGTGTCACTACTAGTGGGCGAGACGATATGAGCGACGGGATGGATCGGAGGCGGTTCCTCCAAGTGCTCGGCGTCGCAGGCGGCGGAGCCGCCGCGCTGTCGGGCTGCGGCATCGGCCCCGAGCCCACGGAAAAGCTCATCCCCTACGTCGTACCTCCCGAAGATCAGACACCGGGCATCGCGACCTGGTACTCCAGCACCTGCCGTGAATGCGCCGCGGGGTGCGGGCTGCACGTGAAAGTGCGCGAAGGGCGCGCCATCAAGCTCGAGGGCAATCCGGATTCCCCGGTGAACCACGGGCGGTTGTGCGCGCGCGGGCAGGCGGGGCTGCAGGGGCTGTACAATCCCGACCGCGTGACCGGCCCGATGCAGCGCGCCGCGGGGGGAGCGCTCGAAGCGACGACCTGGGACAAGGCGATCGCCACCCTGCAGGAGAAGGTGGCGGCGGCGCGCGGGAAGGGCATCGTATTCGTCACCGGCGTCGAGACCGGCAGCTTCGGCGAGCTGGTGGACGAGTGGATGCAGCAGGTCGGCGGGCGCCACGTCACCTACGAGCCGTTTGCGTTCGAGGCGTTGCGCGAAGGCAACCGGCTCGCGTTCGGCGACGCCGGTATCCCGACCTACGACTTTGCCGCGGCCGGCTACATCATGTCGTTCGGCGCCGACTTCATGGAGACGTGGCTCTCCCCCGTCGGCTTCCAGAACGCCTTCACGCGGGCGCACAGCTTCGAATCCGGTCAGAACGCATCGATGGCGAAGTTCGTCTTCGCAGGCCCCCGGCTGCCGCAGACAGGGCTGATCGCCGATGAATGGATCAACATCAATCCGGGAAGCGAAGGGATGCTGGCGCTGGCGATGGCGCAGGTCATCGTCTCGAAGCGGCTGGGCAATGTCCCCGCCGACGCCGCGCGTCTCGAATTGCCTGCGGCCGGCGATGTCGCCAAGACCATAGGAGTCGACCTCGCCGTCATCGAGCGCCTCGCGACCGAGTTCACGAGAACGTCCGCGCCGCTCGCCGTCGCGGGCGGGATGGCAGCGCAGTACGCGAACGGGGGCCAGATCGTCGCGGCCGTCAACGTGCTCAATTACGTCGCCGGCGCGATCGGCAAGACGGTGAAGTTCGGCGCCGACCTGGCGCAGGGGTCGGCCGGGAAGCATGCCGACATGGCGGCGCTCACCGCCGAGATGGCGAACGGCGCCGTCGCGCTCGTGCTCGTCCACGGGGCGAACCCGGTGCACACGCTGGGCGGCGCCTTCGCGCAGGCGTGGGAGAAGGCCGGATTCCGGGTGAGCTTCTCGTCGTACCTCGATGAGTCCGCCGCGGGCGCCGACCTCGTGCTCCCCGACCTCCATCCCCTGGAGCAATGGAACGACAGCCGGCCGCGCGCCGGGGTGTATGCGCTGCAGCAGCCGGTAATGATGCCCGTCTTCGACGGGACGAGGCAGACCGGCGACGTGCTGCTGCAGCTGTCCGGCAAAGCGGGGACATTCAAGACATACCTGCAGGGCAAGTGGGCGGCGCTGCAGAAGCGCGTCGGCGGTAAAGGGGCGTTCGAGGACTGGTGGGACGGCGCGCTGCAGCAAGGCGGGATCTACGGTGATGCGCCGAGCCGTGCAGTGCGCCTCTCGACCGGCGTGGTGGCCGGGATGTCGACGAGCTCCGAGCCCGCCAGCAACGCCATGGCGGTGGTCTTTCCCCATCCCGCCCTGCACGACGGTCGTGGAGCCAACAAGCCGTGGCTGCAGGAGCTGCCCGACCCCGTCTCCAAGATCACCTGGCACGGCTGGGTCGAGGTCCATCCCGAAACGGCCGACAAGTGGCAGGTCGCCAACGGCGATTATCTGCTCGTAAAGTCCGCCTCCGGCGCGGTGAGCGCACCGGTCTGGATCACGCCGTCGGTCCGTCCCGGCGTCGTCGCGCTGCCGACGGGGCAGGGACACAAGGCGTACGGCCGCTACGCGAAGGACCGCTCTTTCAACGCCTTCGATCTGCTGCCCGCGGAGCCGAACGGCTACGGCGGCCGCACCCACGTGGTGGGCGTGTCGGTCACGAAGACCGCCGAGCACCGCAAGCTGGCGACCAGCGAAGGCAGCTCGCGCGAGCATGGCGCGCAGGTGGTGACGGTGCTGCCGCTCGACGAGGCGCGCGGCCTGAAGGTCGGCCAGCTGGATGAAGAGGAGATTCCCGAGTACGCGCGCGAAGCCGAGCGCGGGTGGGCCGAGGCGCAGCATGAGAAGGCGTCGCTCGGCAACTATGCGGGCGAGCATCCGCGCTGGGCGATGGCGATCGACCTCTCCAAGTGCACCGGCTGCTCCGCGTGCGTGACGGCGTGCTACGCCGAGAACAACCTCGCCACGGTGGGCGAAGAGCTGGTGGTGCGGCGGCGCGAAATGGCGTGGATGCGGATCGAGCGCTACTGGCGCGGTG
>DATFTG010000137.1:0-3168 GCA_035262265.1 Gemmatimonadales bacterium | reverse complement strand
GCGCTCATCGCGAGCGAGCACGTCCCAACACCTGCGCAGTCACCGCTCCATCCGGTGAAACCGGGGCCCGGGGTCAGGGTCACGTTGTCCGTTGCAAGAAAGACGGCGTTGCAGGAAGTGGTGGCAGGATTGGCGCAGGTCCCTCCGGGCTGCGGGGTCACCGAGAACGCCGTCTGGCCTGTACCGATAACCGACAACGTCAACGCATGCGTTGATGGGCTCGCCTGCACAAATGTGGCCGTTACCGACCTGTTCGCACTCATCGCGAGAGCGCACGTCCCCGTTCCCGAACACGCCCCGCTCCATCCTGAGAACGACCACCCCGAGGGCGCTGAGGCAGTGAGGGTCACGTTGTCAGTCGTGAGGTAGATGGCGGAGCACGACGTCGTCGCGGGGTTGGTACAGGTGCCGCCGCTCTGGAACGCGGGGGAGAGGCTCACCGACCCCGTACCGCTGACACTCAATGAAAGCGTGCTCGTGGTGGGCGGCGGACCCGGCTGCCCCGCCGCGATCTCGAGCGCCAGGGCGCCGGCATTCGCGCTGCCCCACGTCGCTGCGACGCTCGCGAGATTGGTCGCGCTCTCCGAGGCGAGATCAGCGGCGGGGCTCTCGAGCGACCCCTGTTCGGCGTTCAGCGTGAACCCGGACCCTGCCGTCACCGCGGGCGCCGCCTTCGCCACGCCGAACACCCCGTAGGCGACATCGTTGCTGTTGCCGAATGCGGCCAGGTTGACGGTCAGCCCCGTTGCCGCGTCGCCCTGCGTGGATCCGCTCTGCGCGATCCCTGTTGCCCCGGCCCACTGCATCACGATCCACTGACAGTTCGAGACGGAGCTCGTCCAGGTGATGGTGAGGACGCCGCTCGTGGGTGTGGCGCTCTGCGCCTGGTAGACGGTGAGCCGCTTGTGCGGAGTGGCGACGCCGTCGAACACCACGCTCGAGACGACCGTCCACGTCATCCCGCCACCCGTGACGGTGGGGCTCGGCGGCGCGGCGGTGGAGTTGTGGCCCAGCACCGCGACGGTGATCAGCGCGTTCGCGGCGGGAGCGATGCTCGCCGTGCCATAGACCTTCTGGTTGACGGTGTTGTTGCCGACGGTCAGGAGGGTCTGGGTGATCCCGGTGACCACCGGGCTGCTGGGCAGGTCCGAGGCCGGGCTCCCGATCGCGGTCGGAGCCCGGTTTTCGGTGCACGTCGCCATCGCCCCGAACAGCGCCAGGGTGAGAAGCCGCCGGCCAACTCCCAAGTCGTGCCTCGAGGTTTGGGCCGTAGGATGCACGCCGGTTTCGCTGCAACTCCCAGGCCGTGGCGATAGTAGCGAGGCGAGTTTTCGGCGCTGCGGTCGGCTCCAGCGGCGGGCGCCGCAGTGTTGCGCGGTCCCCCACTGGAACGGTGCGCCGCTACCTCACGCCGTGGCCGCGAGGCCCTCGACGGTGCCGTAGATGGCGAACTCATCGCTCGAATCGAAGCGCACTTCGCGTCTGCCGGACACCCCACGCGCACTGCACATGACGCTGCCCTGCCACCAGCGTTGCCGGGGAGAGAGCGAGCGCAGTGCCGCCGCCTCGGATTCGATCAGCTTCCGCTGGCAGGAGACTTCGCGCGAGTGCCGGGCGGGAATTTCATATTCATCGGGGCTCGTGATCTCATCCACACCGGACGAATTGCCGAGGTGGAGGAACCGGATGCGAATCGATTCCAGCACGATCGGCGCCCGCAGGTAGTTCACGGCCCGCAGCGTCAACGTGACGCTGGGGAACGGCTTCCCGAGGAAGACTGCGAAGTGAATCGGAATCAGCTCCACAGTCAGCCCCGCGTGCTGCCGTTGCAGCCACGCGGCGACTCGGGGGCGTCCGTACCGGACGAGCGCGGCGACGACCCCGCCTGTGGCAACGACACCCGCGACGATGGTAGCCACCGTCTCCAACGATTGCAGCGACATCGGACTTCCAGTGAAACCGAGGCTATACTGTTGATACCACGGACAGTTCCCCGGCGCACCTGCGGAAACGCAACTGCTGAGGCTGGCGTGAGTTAAGTCTCTGTTTGACAGCACCCGTGGTGCCTTTTAGAAGTATGAGTCCCCCACTGGATGCCAGCGATGTTCTCCGCGCACACCCGTCTCGGTCTCCTCGTCATCCTCGGCGCCGGCGTCGTCTCCTCGAGCGACACGCTCAAGGTCCTGCGCGTTTCCCCACAGAACGCCGGTGAGTCGACCGAGGACATCACCGTCACGTTCGACCGCCCCATCGCGGGGGGACTCGATTCGACGGTCGATCCCAGAACGTTTTTCACGATCACGCCGCGCGTCGCGGGAAAGCTCGAGTGGCGCGATCCGGTGACGATCCGCCTGCACCCGGCGATTCCGCTTCCCGCCGGCGTCACCTACACGGTGAGGATCGCCAACTCCTTCAAGGCGATGGACGGCAGCCAGCTCGACGCGCCCTATTCGTTCTCGTTTCGGGTCCGCGGACCGAAGGTCCTCGACGCGTCTCCGGTCAACCAATGGAGCATGCCCCAGTTCCTGACGCCGAGCACGCACTTTACCCTGCTCGTGTCGTCCCCCGCGAATCTGTCGCTGCTCGCCAGGTTGACTTCTGTCGACGTGGGAAAATGCATCCGCGGCAAGACGATCGCGCTGCGTCCGCTGACCCAGCGCCGCATCGGCACGCAGGACGAGCGCTGGCGCTACTACGGCACCTGGACCGGCGGCGACACGACGAAGGACCTGCGTCGCGTGATCGAGCTGGCGCCCGCCGAGTCACTGCCGTCCAACTGCGCCGCATATCTCGACCTCCCCGAGCGCGTCGACAGCGTCACCTCTACGCGTTCGTGGCAGTTTCACACCTACGGGCCGTTCGCCGTGAGCGGGGCCGGGTGCGGCTACAACACCGGCCGCTGTCCCATCGGACCGACGCACATCGTCTTCTCGACCCCGGTGCGCGGCGCCGAAGTGTTGCGCCACGTGCACATCACCCCGGCGATCGCGCTCGCCGTCAACGACACCGCCGACGAATCGGCGGAGTGGTATCTGCAGGGGCAGCTGACGCCGCGAACGACGTACACCGTCAACGTCGACGCCGGGCTGGTCGACATCTTCGGCCAGCGGCTCGCCGCCGCCGGCGCGTACGCGATGCGCACCACGTCGTACACGCCGCAGATTCGCT
>DATFTG010000136.1:0-10688 GCA_035262265.1 Gemmatimonadales bacterium | reverse complement strand
ACCTGACCGATCGCCAGCCGGGGTTCATCCGCGGGTACGGCTTCGAGGGAGGTGCCGGAGACAAGATCTTCCCCTCCGGCGCCGGCACGGCCGGTTTCGGGACCGCGTACAAGAAGCACGTGCGTGATTACGCCGGGGCCTACATCAGCATGGGTGGATTCGGAGAGGTCCTGCCGCGCTTTGAGAGCTACGTCGATCTCGACCCCGCGGTGAAGGACGCGTGGGGAATTCCGGTGCTGCGCTTCCACTACCAATTCAGCGACAACGAGAAGAAGATGGCCGAGGATATGGCGGTGACGGCCAAGGAGATGTTCGAGGAGGCGGGGATCGAAGTGCTCAACGTGAATCGCGAATTGCTGACCGAGGGATGGTCGATTCACGAGCTGGGCACGGCCCGCATGGGCAACGATCCCAAGACATCGGTCCTGAATCAGTTCCAGCAGTCGCACGACGTGAAGAACCTGTTCGTCGTGGACGGGTCGAGTCACGTGAGCGCGTCGTGCCAGAATCCGACGTGGACGATCATGGCGCTGGCATGGCGCTCCTGCGAGCAACTGGCCGATGAGCTGAAGAAGGGAAATCTCTGAGCGGACGAAGCGCTTAGGCCACTCGCTCCGGTCGCGCGCCGCCACCGGCCGCGACCAGCGTGATCGCCGGCTCGCGTCCGTAGCGCCGGCCAAACGCCGTCGCGATCCGCCGCCGCACCACTGACTCCCGCCGAGCCATACCGGTTGGCGGACCGACCAACACCAGCACGTTCCCGCCCCACCCCGCTCCCGTCATGCGGGCGCCCCACGCGCCGGCCCGCTGCGCCGCGCGGACGACGAGGTCGAGCTCGGGCGCGCTGCAGGCGTAGTCGCGCCGGCACGACTCGTGGGAGGCGAACAGCAGCCGCCCCAGCTCGCGGAGCCGGCCCTTGCTGAGCAGATCGGCACCCTGGCGCGCGCGCGCCGTCTCCATCACGACGTGCTTCGCCCGAGCGCGCAACGGTTGCGGCAAGAGACGAGTGATGGTGCGCAGGGATTCAACCGGCCATTCGGCGAGAGCGCCGATCTCCCTCCGGGTCTCCCGCAACAAGATGAGCGCCGCATCGCACTCCGCCCGCCGCGCGTTGTACGCACTCGACGCGAGCTCGTGGCGCGCGCCGGTATCTACCAGCAGCAGGCGCGCGCGCAGCGGCACGAACCGCACGGCGCCGGTCGCGCACTCGAGCAGCATCGCGTGACCGGCGCGGGCCCGCACCGCGATGCTCTGGTCCATGATTCCGCAGCGCACTCCCACGTGCTCGACTTCGGCGCGGTGCGCGACCCCCACCAGATCTTCGGGAGCGAGGCGCGCGCCGGCGAGAAGCGAGAGCGCGCGCGTCACGGCAACGCTCAACGCGGCCGACGAGGAGAGGCCGGCGCCTACGGGCACGTCGCTCGCCAGCGCCAGGCGCGCACCGGCGGGCGCGGCTCCGACGCGAATCAGCTCGCGCATCACACCGACGGCGTAGCCCGCCCATCCCGGCGGCACGCTTGCGTCCCAACGCACCCGCTCGACTACGCCGTCGCGCGCCGAGACGAGCGTCAAGCAGCCGGCTTCGCCCGTCGCCACCGCCGCCGTGGTGCGCGCGGCGATCGCGAACGGCATCACCGGACCGCCGTTGTAGTCGGTATGCTCACCGATCAGATTGACGCGGCCGGGGGCGCTCGCCGCGTGCGTCGGGGCGCTACCGAACGTCGCCCGAAAGAGCTCTATCGCTTGCGTTCGCATCGGTTTGACAAGGGTCTGGGCCAATGGTAAGGTAAGCCAGCCGGTTCCACCATCTCCCCATCCCGACTCCGGAGATCCTGCATATGCGGCGATTCGCCTGGTATGCGCTCTTCGTGTTCGCCGCCGCCCCCGTGACCCTGGCAGCCCAGGGGTTCGCCATCAACGAGCTCGGCACCTGCTCGATGGGCCGCGGTGGGGTTGCCGCCGCCGCTCCGTGCGCCGACGGCTCGGCGATGTGGTACAATCCGGCCGCTCTGACCTCCATCACGGGCACCACGTTCAGCGGGTCGGTCACCGCGATCATGCCGCACGGCGGGTTCACCGACATCTATTTCGGCCAGAAGACCGACATGCCGGGCCAGACGTACTGGGTGCCGAGCTTCTACCTCGCACATCGTGTGAGCCCCAAGCTGGGCATCGGCGTCGGCTTCTACGCTCCCTACGGCCTCGGCACCAAGTGGCCGACCGACTTCCAGGGGCGGTTCGACGGGTACAACACGAAACTGACCAGCTTCAATATCCAGCCGACACTCGCCTATCAAGTGACGAAGTGGCTGAGCTTCGGTCTCGGCATCGCCTACATCCACAGCACCGTCTCGCTGCACCAGCGCGTTGATCTGTCCCAGCAGCCCGTCCCCGCTGCCTTCGGCCTGCCGCCGGGCACGACCTTCGCCACGATCGGGATACCGACATACACCGATTTCGCGGACGCGACCCTGTCGGCGAGCGGCAACGGCATCGCCTTCAACGGCGGCATTCAGATCAAGGTGAATGACCGGTTGACGGTGGGCGGGCATTTCATCACGAAGAAGACCATCACATACAAAGGAAACGCGGCGTTTACTCAGGTCCCTACCGGTCTCGTGCTGGCGCCGGCGCCGCCGCTGATTCCGACCGCGATTCCCCTCGACATCGTACTGCAAAGCGAATTCCAGGCGGGGGGCAACCTCGTGGGTGGGGCCGCGAGCACAGCGATCACTCTCCCGGACCAGGGCTTGATCGGGATCTCGTACAAGGCTTCGGACCGCTGGACGCTGATGGGCGACTACCAGCAAATCGTGTGGGGCTGGTTCAACAAGCTGACGCTCACGTTTGCGAATCCGCTGCTCAACCAGTCGCTGTACGAAGGATTCCGCGACAGCCATGCCGTGCGGTTCGGCGTCGAGTACCAGCAGAGCGCAAAAACGGTGATTCGCGGCGGCTACCTGTTCCACACCGCCGCCGCCCCCGATCAGACGGTGACGCCGCTGCTGCCCGAAGGAGAGCGCAACGAATTTACGATCGGCGTGGGAACGCAGCTGTCCAACGGGTTGAAGGCGCAATTCGCGTATCAGTACATCCGCCAGCAGGACCGCAACGGACGCGCGGGCACGACGTTCAACAACGGGCTGTACACGTTCAACGCGAACCTGTTCGGCGCGGGCTTCTCGTACACCTTCTGAGCGCGAGGCACTGACCGCTATGCATCGCTCTACTTCGCTGATCGGTTCGGCCGCGCTCGGACTGCTGCTCGGCACGCTCGCCTGCCAGGACGACACGCTGCTGCGGCCCGCGTCAATCAACCCGATTGATGCGGCGTTCACGCGCTACGTGGCGATGGGCAATTCGCTCACGGCAGGGTTCCAATCGGGCGGCATCAACGACAGCACACAGCTCCTGTCGTACGGGAACCTGCTGAGCCGTCAGATGCGGACACCGTTCTTCATGCCGCTGCTCAATCGGCCAGGGTGTCCACCACCGTTGATCAACGTCTTCAAGGGAACGGTCGTTGGACCGCCGCTCCCTGCACCCTGCGCCTTACGCAAGCAGCAACCCGTACCTCCCCCGTTCCTGAACGACGTGGCGGTACCGGGGGCAGAGGTCGAGGACATTCTGTCCAATTTGTCGGCCAACTCGAACCCGAACACGTTGACAACGCTGATCCTCGGGGGCTTGACCCAAAGCGCCGCGATGCAGCGCGCCAACCCCACGTTCGTTACCGCATGGATCGGAAACAATGACGTCCTTGGAGCCGCCACTGATCCCACCAATGGCGGCGACCCGGCGCAGGTCACCGATCCCACCGTCTTCGCGGCGCGCTACGATTCGGTCCTCGATGCGATCGACGCCACGCCGGCAAAGGGGAAGGGTGTCCTCATCGGCGTGGTCGACGTCACGCAGATCCCGTACCTGACCTACGGGAAGTACTACTTCGGAGCTTTCGTCGCAGCCAAGCTTCCGCCGACGATGGTTGTGCTGCCGACCTGTGCCCCCGCAGCCTTTGGAGGCCTCGGCGACACGACGCTGGTACCGTTCCGGTACGGGGCGACCGTGCTCGGCACGGCGGCGGCCGGTATCCCGGACACGCTCGATTGCTTGAACGATCACCTGGTCGAGCCCGCTGAACTCGCCAACCTGCACGCAGCGGTTGCGGCCTATAACGCCCACATTTCGAGTCAGGCGTCGGCTCGAGGGTATGCGTTCTTCGATCCCAATGGTGCGTTGGCAGTCTTGCGGGCGGACACATCGCAGGTCGTGATCTTTCCCCATTTCCCTACCTCGCCAACGGATACTAGCTCCGGAGTGGTGCAACGGCCCTTCGGCTCGGCGTTCTCACGCGATGGCGTGCACCCCAGCTCATCGACTCATAAGCTGATTGCGAATGCGCTGATCCAGACGATCAACGCGAAGTACGGCACCCACCTCGCGGCAATCCCCTGACGAGAACGCGACTGTCGCTTTGGGGTACGCGAAACGGCACCCGGCTCCTGCCGGGTGCCGTTCTGTAATGCGCGCCCGTCTTGCGCTGCTCCTCTCGCTCGCGGCCGCCACCCTGCGGCCCGGTGCGTCCCTCGCCGCCCAGGCGGTGGACCGCACCGACACGCCGCGGCACGGCGCGCTGCGGGTGTCGTTCGATCCCCAGACCATGACGTGGGAGCAGAACTTCGCCCCATCGGGGCGCCAGGGCATCGGGGCGGCGTTCACCGCCGATTCCGGCTCCGCGGCGCTGCCGTCGCTCGGCATGATGCAGCAACAGACACGGACGCTGACCGGGATCGCCGGTTACATCGCGAGCCTCGGCCACGACCTCCTCGCCGTCCGCGCCGAGCGACGCATCATGCCGATCGGGCTCGAATATGGAATCACCGACCGGTTGTCCCTCGGCGTGACCGTACCGATCGTGCGGGTGGACGTCCGCGCCGGGTACACGCTACACCCGCCGGGCGCCAATGTGGGGGCGGGCCCCCGCACCAGCGCCGATTCCGCCCGCTACGACACGTTCTTCAAGGATTTCGATGCGGCGCTCGCACAGCTCAACAAGAACATCGGGGACAGTGTCTATGGTCCGTGTTCGTCGAGCCCCGCCTGCCAGCGCGCGCAGGCCGTGTACTCGCAGGACACCACGCTGCGCAGCACGCTCAACTCGCTGGTGTTCGGCGTGGCGGGGGCGGCGAGCCTGTACCTCCCTCTCGCCAGCTCAGACGCAGGTCGTCAGATCACCGCGCTGATCGCCGGAGTGCAGCGCACCCTCGCGGACACGTTCCAGGTTTCGGGCTTCGACAAAGACTCGTTTCTCCTGCCGGAAATCACGAGCGCGGATGCCGCGGATGTCGCCACGCTGTACACCAACCTCACCGACAGCCTCGCCCTCGCGCCCTATGCCGCCACCCCGCGGCGACTGCGGTTCTTCAGCGGCGACGTCGAGGTGCAGGCGAAGATACGGGTGCTGACGTCGAACGACGCGGCGCTCGCGGCTGCATTCGTCGTGCGTCTGCCGACCGGTCATCAGGAATCACCCAATAATCCGTTCGACATCTCGACCGGGGATCATCAGACCGATCTCGAGGGGCGGCTGACGGGGGAAGTCACGCTGCTGAACAGGATCTGGATCAACGCGGCGGTGCGCGCCGCGCGCCAGCTGCCCGGCCCCCGCGACCGCCGCGTCGGGCCGGCGGATAATCCCTTTCTCCCCCCTGTGACGCTCGCGCACCTGCGCTGGGATCCGGGAGACTTCGTCGCCGTGGACGTCGCCCCGATGTTCCGGTTTTCGCGGCGCTTCGCCGTTGGGCTGACGGCGAGCTACTACGCGCAGGAACAGGATCACTACGGATTCTTCAACCCGCAGGACTCGACGGCGTTCGCCACCCGGATCGGCGCACCCGCTGACCTCAGCGTGCTCGATGCGGGAACGGCGATCCGGCTGACGCGCCTCGGGTTCGCGTTGACCTACGCGGGACCGCGGTTGGAAGGCGGGTTTTCGGTGCAGCAGACCGTCAGCGGCGCGGGCGGGTTGGTCCCCGTGGCGACGGTGTTTCGGATCGTGATGCGTCAGACGATTCTGCTGTTCTGAGCAACTCTTCCGCGTGACGGCGCGCGGTGGCGGAGTCCGCGTCGCCGAGCATGCGCGCCACTTCGAGCACGCGGGCCTCGCCGCGTACTTCCCGCACATCGCTCGTCGCCACGCCGCCGCGCTCGTTCTTCGACACCGCCAGCTGGCGATCGGCCCGGGCGGCGATCTGCGGCAGGTGGGTGATGACGAGCGCCTGACGCTCGCCACCCTTGCCGCGCCGCGACACCGTCGCCAGCGCCGCCCCCACCTGCCCCGCCACTTCGCCGCCGATGCCCTGGTCCACCTCGTCGAACACGAGCGTCGGGACGGCATCGTGCTCGGAGAGAACGACTTTGAGCGCCAGCATCAGCCGCGACAGCTCCCCGCCCGAGGCCACACGGGCGAGGGGACGCGGATCGAGACCTTCGTTGAGCTTGATGAGAAATGCGACGCCTTCCGCACCGTCACCGCGGGGCACGGGAAGCAGCTGCAGGCCGGTGATGAATTCGCCTCCCGGAAGCCCCAGCGCCGCGAGCTGGGCCGTCACGGCGCGCGACAAGCGCGTGGCGCCTCGCTCCCGTTTGGCGCTGAGCGCCGCTGTCGCGCGGGCGAACTCCTCCTCGGCAACCTTGCGCTGCGACGCCAGCTCGCGCAGATCGAGATCAGCGCTGTCGAGCAGGTCGAGCTCGCGGGCCGCGGCGTCGCGCGCGGCGAGCACGTCGGGGATCGCCGGTCCGTACTTCTGCAACAGCCGATAGATCGTGTCCCGCCGCCGCTCCACCTCGGCGAGTCGCGTGGGATCGGCATCGATGCCCGTGGCGTACTCGCGCGCCGTCGTCGCCAGGTCGTTCACGTTGGCGAACGCCCCGTCCAGCAGCTCCCGCCAGGCAGCGGTGCTCGGATCGAGGCGCTCGAGCGACGTAAGCAGCTTCGCCGCACGGGCCAGCCCGGCGGCGTCGACCGCCTGCTCCAGGTCCCGCGCCAGCCGTCCCAGCTCGTCGGCGTGAGAGAGCCGCCGGGCTTCGGTTTCCAGCGCCTCGTCTTCCCCCAGCTTGGGATTGCCCTTGGCGATCTCGTCGACGACGTGCCGCAGGTAATCGGCCTTGCGTCGCACGTCATCCTGGTGAGTGCGCACCTCGGTCTCTCGCGCAGCCAGCGCCGCGGCGCGACCGTGTGCATCCCGCACCGCGACTCGCTCCACCTCCGCTGCGGCGAACGCGTCCAGCAGATCGCGCTGAGTGTCGGCCCGCAATAACGACTGCGTCTCGTGCTGACCATGGAGATCGACCAGGAATCCGCCGAGCTGGGCCAGAACGCCGACGGTCGTCGGACTGCCGTTCACCCAGGCGCGCGAGCGGCCTTCAGCCCCGATCTCCCGCTTCAACACCAGCTGGCCGTCCTCGAGCTCGACGCCGAGCGCGGTGAGAGGCTCCTGCAGGCGGCCGCGCGCCGCCCCCGCGAGCTCGAACGCGCCTTCGATGATCGTCTTCTGCGCTCCCGGCCGCACGACATCGGTCGACGCCCGCTCGCCGAGCAGCAGCGCGAGGGCATCCACCAGCATCGACTTCCCGGCTCCGGTTTCTCCCGTGAGGACGTTCAACCCGGGACCCAGCGATAGCGTGACGTCGGCGATCACCGCCAGATCGCGCACGCGCAGCTCGGTCAGCATCTAGCGACGCTCGCGATCGGAGAGATCGCCCCAGTTCAGCTTGCGGCGCAGCCGGGCGAAGAACCCTTCGGGACCGAGGCGGCCCAGCATCACGGGTCGCTCGGCGCGGCGCACGACCAGCCGCTCACCGGGGTGCAGCGTCTCGCTCACCTGCCCATCGAGCGACAACAGCAGCTCCTCGTTTTCCTCCCACGGCGGAATCGGCTCGATCAGGATCGAGACCGACGCCGGGAGGACGAGCGGTCGCACGGCGAGGGTATGGGGACAAATCGCCGTCACGACGATCGCGTCCACTCCGTGCACCACGATTGGTCCACCAGCCGACATCGAATAGGCGGTAGAGCCGGTGGGCGTCGCGACGATGATGCCGTCGGCGCTGTAGGCCCCGACCTCTTCCCCTTCTACCGACAGGCGGAACCGCAGCACGCGTGCGACGCCGCCCTTGTGCACGACGATGTCGTTCAGGGCGATTGGCTGCGTCCGTCTCGCCCCGGCTCCATCCTCGACGGTGGCCACGATGGCGAGACGGGGTTCGATCGTGTAGGCGCGGCGGGCCGCGGCGTCCAACACCCAATCGAGGTTCTGCGCGGGTGCGGTCGCGAGAAACCCGAGACGCCCGACGTTGATACCGAGGATCGGCGTTCCCGCTCCGTTCAGGAGGCGGGCGCCGCGTAGCAGCGTGCCGTCGCCGCCGACCGTGAGCAGACAGTCGAGCTGGACGCCCGGACCCCACACCGCCGGAGGCTGCCCCGGCCAGATCGCGGCCAGCCGCTCCTCGGTGAACAGCGTGAAGTCGTACTTCGGCGCGGCCGCCGTCAGGCGGCCGAGGAAGCCTTGCAGGTCGCCGTAACTGGGGTTGCCGACGACCCCTACGTTCATCGGGGCGAGAGACTCTCTTGCGACGCGACGGCGCGGATCCGCGCGGCGATACCGGAGGCCGTCAGACCCGCCGTCTCGAGCTGGCTCGTCCGGGGCGCGTGTTCGTAGGTCCGGTCGGGGACGCCGAGCGCGACGACGCGCACGTCGGGAGTCGTGTTCTGCAGCACCCCGGCGAGCATGGCGCCGAAGCCGTTCACCACGGCGCCGTCTTCGACCGTGACGAGCAGCTTGTGGTCGCGGACGAGCGCGTCGAGCAGCGCCTGATCCATGGGTTTCAGGAAGCGGCAGTTCACGACGCTCACGTCGAAGCCTTCACGGGCGAGCAGCTCGGCGGCGGCCAGCGCCGGCTGGCACATCACGCCGACGGCGAGCAGGGCGCAGTCGCGTCCGCGGCGCAACACCTCCCAGCTGCCGTAGGGGATGGCGCCGATCTCGGCCGCGGGAGGCGCCTCTCCCGGCGCCTTGTCGCGCGGATAGCGAAGCGAGAAGGGGCCGTCGTGCGTCAGCGCGGTACGGAGCAAACCGATGAGCTCGGCCGCGTCGCGCGGTGCCGTGACCGTCATGTTGGGAACGGTGAGGAGATAGGGAATGTCGTACAGGCCCATGTGCGTTTGCCCGTCCTCCCCCACCATCCCGGCGCGATCGAGGCAGAAGATCACGGGCAACCGCTGAATCGCGACGTCGTGCACGATGCTGTCGTAAGCACGCTGCAGGAACGTGGAGTAAATCGCGACCACCGGCCTGACCCCCTGCGTCGCCAGACCGGCGGCGAAGGTGACGGCGTGCGCCTCGGCGATTCCCACGTCGAAGAAGCGATCCGGCCACTTCTTCTGGAACAGGTTGGTTCCCGTCCCCGACGGCATCGCGGCTGTGATCACCACGAGGCGCGGGTACTCACCGCCCAGCTGGCTGATCGCTTCGCCGAACACTTTGGTCCATTGCGGCGCGCCTGCCGCCACCGGCTTGAGCACGCCCGTAACGGGATCGTACGGCGCGCGGGCGTGATACTTCTCGAGATCGGGCTCGGGAAGAGGAAATCCCTTTCCCTTTTCCGTGAGCACGTGCACCAGTCGCGGGCCCTTGAGGCCGCGCACCAGCTCCAGCGTCGCCACGAGGTGGGCCATGTCGTGGCCGGCGATCGGTCCGAAGTACCGGAACCCCAGCTCCTCGAAGAGCATCCCCGGCGACCAGAGATTCTTGACGCTCTCCTCGACCGACTTAGCGAATTCGACGAGACGCTGGCCGCCCACCAGGTGCGACGTCTTCTCGATCACCTGTTTGACGCGCTCCCGCCACCGTACGGTGATCGGGCTTGCGATGATCGAGCCGAGGTAGGTGCTGATCGCCCCCACGTTGGGCGCGATCGACATGCCGTTGTCGTTGAGCACGACGATGAGGTCGCGATCGGAGTGCCCCGCGTTGTTCATCGCCTCGTAGGGGAGCCCGCCCGTCATGGCGCCGTCGCCCATCACCGCCACGACCTGGTGTGTCTCGCCGGCGAGATCGCGCGCCGTCGCCATCCCGAGGGCCGCTGAGAGGGCGGTCCCCGCGTGCCCGGCGCCGAACTGGTCGTGCACGCTTTCGTCGCGGCGCAGGAACCCGGAGAGTCCGCCTTCCTGGCGCAGCGTGGGGAAGCGGCTGTTGCGGCCGGTGAGGATTTTCCACGGATAGCCTTGATGGCCGACGTCCCAGACGATCTTGTCGCGCGGCGAATCGAAGACGTGGCAGAGGGCGACAGTGAGCTCGACGACGCCCAGCCCGGCGCCGATGTGACCGCCGGTCTGCGACACGACGTCTACGAGCCGGCGGCGGACCTCGTCGGCCAGCGGCTGCAGTTGATCCTTGGGCAGCCGCCGAACGTCTTCGGGACCTTTGATCCCATCGAGCAGGGACACTGTCACCTCAAGTGCGGAATGCAGAATGATGAATGCAGAATTCTACACTTTGCATTCTGCATTCTACATTCAGTTGGTCCGCGTAACGATGTAATGCGCCAGAGCCACCAGCGTAGGGGAAACTAATGCCGCCTGACGCAGACGGTCTACAGCCAGGGCGGCGAAGCGCTCCGCTTCCGCG
>DATFTG010000135.1:0-13616 GCA_035262265.1 Gemmatimonadales bacterium | reverse complement strand
CCAGCGGTTGCGCCCGATCGACCGGAACACGGAAGAGATGGCGGCGTTCGCCATCGTTGACAGTCGCCCCGGTGTTGGCGCTGTAGACGAGGAAGCGGTGATCGGGGGCGAGGGCGACGTGTTCTACCATGAACGCACCCGGCGTGAGCAGCAGCGGGGCGCCGCCCGCGACCGGGACGGAATAGAGGTGCGGCCAGCCGTCGAGATCGGCGAGGAAGACGAGGCGGTCGTCCGCGCCCCAGTTGAGATTCGCCTCACCCGCGGTTTCGGGATACGAGCCGTGCAGTGTCCTGGGACTCGTCCAGACTTGTTTCCCTGCGCCGGTCGCGGCATCCGCAACCCAGATCGACCACGGGGCGGGCACATTGCGAAGCATCGGATCGGGAGGTCCACCCTCTCCCGGCACGCGAACGAACGCGATCTGCTTCCCGTCGGGCGACCAGCGCGGGAAAAAGTCCCGGCTCGTGGATGGGGCGAGATAACGGATCGGCTCCGTGTCGGAGCGGAACACGCCGATGAAGCTGTGGTCGCCTCGGTCGGAGACGAACGCCAGCGCCGATCCGTCCGGTGACCAGACGGGCGAGCCGCTCTTCCCTCTCGCAAAGAAGAGCTGCGCGGCTGGTCGGCTGCTGAAGAACGACACCGTCCACACCTGATCGTCCTTCACGAACGCGATGCGGTCGTTGCGCGGCGAGACGACCGGCGCGTCGCCCTCGGCGAGCAATCGCGGCGTCCCGCCGGCGAGCTCGATCGCCCAGATCGCCATCTTCGGCTGCTCGGTGCTGGACGCGGGATCGGGCTGCAGGCCGCCCTCGGCGGGCCAGTTCGCGTCGTGGTCGCCGCCGCGGACGTACACGACCGTCTTGCCGTCGGGCATGAAGGCGAGATTCGTCAACTCCTGTCCGTCGTCCTCGGTGTATTTCGTGAGACGATGGGCCGTCCAGTCGGGCGTGGCAGCCGACCAGATGTTGCGGACGCCGCGCTCGTTCAGCACCCACGCGATCGCGGCGCCCGACGGTGCCGCGACCAGCTCGGATGGATACGGGTAGTCGAGAATCTGATCGAGCGTGAATGGCGCGTTCGATTGCTGTGCCGCGGCCGCAACCGTAGCGCTGCCGAGGATGGCGAACACGAGACCGGCGACGCGACGCATCGAGACTCCGGGGAAAGACGGAGCCTCAACATACATCAGGGACCGAAGCGCTCCAGTCGATCGCGAAAGGTTCGCGACAGACGCAGCTTCGCCCCGTCGCTCAACACCACGACCCAGTCGCCATGCGACCATGGTTTCAGCTCGGCGACACGGTCGACATTGACGATCGCAGTGCGGCTCACGCGCACGAAGCGTTTCGGGTCGAGGCGCTGCTCCAGGCGATCGAGCGTCGATCGCACGCGGAACGACTCCCGCCCGGCGTGCAGGACGACGTAGTTCCGCGCCGATTCGAGCCGATCGACTCTGGTCAGCGGCAACAGCAGCGAACGCTCGGCGCCCTGCACCAGCAGCCGCTCGAGCCGCTCCGGGCGCTCACGCCTGATATCCGCGAGCAGCCGGTCGACCCGCGCCGCCTCGCCGTTGTTCCGCCGGCTGGTGATGGCTGCTTTCGCACGCTCCAACGCCCGCGCCAGGCGTTCGACGTCGAACGGCTTCATGACGTAGTCCACCGCATGCACGTCGAACGCCCGTACGGCGTAGTCGTCGAATGCCGTGACGAAGACGACGTGCGGCAGGGCATCCGGAGGGAGGGCTTCGACGACCCCGAAGCCGTCGAGCCCCGGCATCTGCACGTCGAGGAACACCAGATCCGGCGACTCCTCGCGGATCACGTCCACGGCCCGCACCCCGTCGGGCGCTTCGAAGATCTGTCCGATGTCGGGATCGGCGGTAACGAAACGGCGCACTTTGGTGCGCGCCGGACGCTCGTCGTCGACTATGAGCACCTTGAGCTTCACGGTGCCGCGTGGTAGGGGAGCTCGACGGCGACTCGCAGCCCGCCGCCCGTCAAATTAGAGAGCGTCAGTGCCTGGCGTTCTCCATAGAGCTGCTGCAGCCGGCGCGCGGTGTTGGCGAGCCCGACGCCCTTCCCCACCGCTTCCGACTCGGTTCCTGCGAGTCCGGGGCCGTTGTCTTCCACTTCCAGGAGGAGGCGGCCGTCATCGCGACGCGCGCGCACCGTGATCCGCGCCGGCGTGCCGGGTCCCGGATCGCCGTGGCGCAAGGCGTTCTCGACGAGCGGCTGCAGAACGAGCGCGGGGACCGCCGCGTCCCGCACCGCGTCATCGACCTGCACGGCGACCGACAACCGCTCGGCGAACCGTACGCGCATGATGTCGAGGTACAGCTCGAGTGTTTCGATTTCCTCGGCGAGCGGGACCTCGGTCCCCGACGGGCGGCGCAGCGTGCGGCGCAGCAGATCCGCCAATCGGGCGAGCATCGTGTCCGCCGCGGCGACGTCTTCGTACATCACCGACGAGATCGTGTTGAGCACGTTGAAGAGGAAGTGCGGCCGCAGCTGCCCTTCGAGGGCGGTGAGACGCACGCGCGTCAGCTCCGTTTCGAGCTGCGCCACCCGCACATCGCGATCGCGCGACTCCGAGTAGCGGTCGAACAGATAGACGAGCCCCATCCACAGCGTGAAACCGAGCACGTCCATGGGAAATTCCATGGCATAGCGCAGCGGCATGCGGCCGTAGTCGTACGCCCCGAGCCCGACCAGCGGGAACACGAGCGCGCGCGTTGCGGCGTTCCACGTCGTGTGCAGGATCGAGTACACCGGCAGGACGGCGGCATGGACGAGCAACAGCCGCCAGCCGAGCACGCCACGGGCGCGCGCCCGCCGTACGACCCAGATCGCGAATGGGAGGAGGACGGCAGCGCCGTATGCGCCCGTCATCTCCTCGATGAACTTGATGGCGAGGGGCTCGGACCCGCTCCGCGTCAGCACGTCCAGGTAGCGGTAGGAAAACTCGAGCAGGCCGACGATCGTGAACAGCGCCGTCCACTGTGCTGCGAGCCGCCACCCCTTGAGCCGCATCTGTCGAAACTACCTTGCGACGCGGCGCAACGAGAAGATCCCCGCCTCGGGGCCGTCGGCGCAGGTGCTTTCGACCTGCAGCTCCCCTTCGAGCAGCGTGCCGCCATTCGCCTGTGCGCCGCTCCCCGTGATCGTGCCGCCGCAGTGCTTCGCGGAGTAGGCGAAGGCCAGGGAAAAGGTGAAGGCGGTGCCGCGTGTGTGCGCCACGACCGGACCCGTAATCCGCCCGTCATCTGCGCCCGCCTCGCCGAGGAGCGAGTCTCCCACCTGTCGCAGCGTCAGCGTCGTGGGATGGCGGTCGCTGTCGTTGATCCGCATCTCCCCTTTCCATTGACCGCTGAGCTCGCGTGGCAAGGTGTCGGGCCCCGGATCCCGGGCCCCGGGTATCGCGTACGCAATGAGATAGTCGCCCAGGCGGTCGGGACCGAGTCTGTCGTGACCGCCCGCGGCTATGATGACGTACTGTCGGCCCCCTGCCATGTACGTCATCGGCAGTGCGTGACCGGCGGCGGGCAGCGGCGCACTCCACAGCTCGCGCCCGGTGGCGAGATCGAAAGCGCGAATGTGCTCGTCCATGGCCGCGCCGGCGAAGACGAGGTGTCCAGCGGTCACCAACGCGCCGCCGAGCGACACCGCCCCCAGGGCGTTGTTCGCAGGCGTGTCGGGAGTGCCGCGCGGGTGTCCGTAGGGTACACGCCAGCGCACCGCACCGCGCGAGAGATCGAACGCCACCAGCTCGCCCCATGGTGGCGGAGAACACGGTACGCCGTCCGAGCCGATCAGCGCCTGTCGCATCATGCCGTACGGTGTGCCCCGTTGCCCGTTGATCTCGACGCCAGGGTGTGCCCGCCGCATGGCGCGAATCGAATCGCGCGGGACGAGGGTGACCACCATCGCGAGCCGGTTGACCGCAGCCACCAGCAACCCGTCGCGCTCGTCGACCGCCACGCCGGACCAGTTGAAGCCGCCGATGTGGCCGGGGTAGTGAATCGTGCCCCGCAGCGACGAGGGCGTGAAGATCCCCTCGTAGCGGAGTGACGCGATCCAGGCACGGCACTTCTCCTTGCTTTCCGGGGTGACGCCGAACGCGTCGGAGGCCGCGAGACTCTCCGGGACAAAACGATAGGCCGCCGGCGGGAACGGCTGTGTCGGCGATGCCTGCTCACCCGGAACGTCGCTCGCCGGAACGGGCCGCTCTTCCACTGGAACGAGCGGCTGACCGTTGGTGCGGTCGAGGATGAAGAGGTGACCCATCTTCGTCGCGACAGCGAGCGCAGGAAGATCCTTGCCGCCGCGATGCAGCGTGAACGCGACCGGCTGCGCCGGCACGTCATAGTCCCAGAGGTCGTGGTGCACCACCTGAAACGCCCACACGAGCTGCCCCGTGGAGGCGCGCAGCGCGACCACCGAATTGGCGTAATGGTTGTCGCCGAGCCGTTCGCCGCCGTAGAAATCCGGCGACGCGCTCCCCACAGGAATGAAGACGAGATCGCGCGCCGTGTCGGCCGACAACACGCTCCACGCGTTGGCCGCGCCGGTCTGATGCGCGTACGTCCCGCGCCAGCTGTCGTAGCCCGGGGCACCCGGAGTCCGCGGGATGGGATCCCAGCTCCATTTCTCCACCCCGGTCCTCGCGTCGTACGCACGGACGACGCCGTTCGGCGCGTCGAGCCGGTTGTTGTCCCCGATCGACGACCCCACGATGACGAGGCCGCCCACCACCGCGGGGGGCGACGTCACCTCGTACTCGCCCAGCTCCATCGGCGCGTTCAACAGATCGTGCGTGAGGTCGACGGTACCGTGGCTGCCGAAGTCATCGCACGGCCGGCCGGTCGTCCCGTCGAGCGCGATCAGCCGCGCGTCGACGGTTCCGATGTAGATGCGGCGCCGGCACGCGGCGCCCGCCGGCGCCGCTCGATCGAGCCACGTCGACACGCCGCGATTGGCGAAGTCCCCGTAACTCCCGTCCAGGTCGATTGCCGGATCGTACGTCCAGCGCTCGGCGCCGGTCCCGGGATCGACCGCCGCAACGCGGCCCAACGGCGACGAGACGTACAGCGTGCCGTCCACGAGGATCGGCGTCGCCTCGAAGCGGCCGTTGCGCCGCAGCAGGTCGCCGGTGCGGTACACCCAGACCGGCCTGAGCCCTGCGACG
The DNA here is from genome assembly GCA_035262265.1 of Gemmatimonadales bacterium. GTDB lineage: Bacteria > Gemmatimonadota > Gemmatimonadetes > Gemmatimonadales > GWC2-71-9 > DASTHG01. Next base: position 8,429 of record DATFTG010000135.1, on the reverse strand, counting down.
TTCGCCGCGGTGATCTGGTCTAACGGAGAGAAGCGGTGGCCTGCGGCGTCACCGCCGTAGGCGGGCCATTCGGTCGATTGCGCCTGCGCCGAGGCCGCGAGCAGGGCGACGAGTGCCAACGCTTTCACGAGCCCATCTCCTGTTTCCGGGTCGCAGGATGAATAGCCGGACGGGCGGGCGGACGACAAACCGTCAGGGATGGAACGGTCAGGGGAGGGACGAGGCGGTCCGGCGGTGGGCGGACGCGAGGACGGTTCGAGGATATGTTTGCGGTCCACAAAGGAGAGTCGCGCAATGCGCCGCCGCGTCCTGCTGTGTGCCTTGTTCGTCGCCGCCACAACGCTTTCAGCCCAAACGAGTCTCGAGGACGAAGCCGTCCAGCGCGCGATCGACTACCTGCGCATCAACACCAGCAACCCGCCCGGCAACGAAGACCAGACGATGCTGTTCTTCGCCCGCATCCTCGCGCAGGAAGGCATTCCCTTCGACACCGCCTCCTCGGCGCCGGGACGTGGCAACATCTGGGCCCGCCTCAAGGGCGGCGCCGCGCCGGCCCTGGTGCTGTTGTCCCACATGGACGTCGTCCCGGCCGACGCGCGCTACTGGAAGCACGACCCCTTCGCCGCCACCGTGCAGGACTCGGAGATCTACGCCCGCGGCGCGCTCGACACGAAAACGCTCGGCATCGTGGAGCTCGAGGCGTTTGTGTCGCTGCACCGGCGCAAGGTCCCGCTCGCGCGCGACGTGATCTTCATGGCGACGGCCGACGAAGAAGCGGGCGGCACCTTCGGCGCCGGATGGGTGGTACAACACCATCCCGAAGCGTTCCGCGGCGCCGGCATCCTCCTCAACGAAGGAGGAGACGGCACGATCGAGGACGGCCGCAAGCAGGTGGGGATCGAGGTCACGCAGAAGGTCCCTCTCTGGCTGCGGCTCATCTCAACGGGCGAGCCTGGGCACGGCTCGATACCACCCGTCGCATCCGCGGTGAACCGGCTGGTGCGCGCGCTCTACCGGCTGCAGACCTATCAATTCGCGCCGCGCGTCGTCCCCGCCGTCGACACCTACTTCAAGGCGCTGGCCCAGAACGCCGCCCCGGAGTGGAAGGCGGCGTTCCTGGACATGGCGACCGCGATCGCCGACCCGCAGCTCCTGTTGCGCCTGCAGCTCGCGAGCCCCGAGCTCGCAGCCCTCGTGCGCAACACCTGCTCCATCACCATGCTCGAGGGGAGCAACAAGATCAACGTGATTCCGCCGGAAGCCGACGCGCGCATCGATTGCCGCCTGCTCCCCGACCAGGACCGCCAGGCGTTCCTCGCCGAGCTCGCCGCCGTCATCAACGATCCGCGGATCAAGGTCGAGCAGATCATCGGCTTCACGGCAGCGGTGTCGCCGACCGACGATCCGTTCTATCGCGCGCTGGTGAGCGTGACCCACAAGTACTTCCCCGACGCCAACGTCGTGCCGCAGGTCTCGACAGGGTTCACCGACAGCCATTACTTCCGCGACCTGGGAATCCATTGCTACGGGTACGCGCCGTTCCTGATCCCGAGCGACGAGCAGGCGGGCGTGCATGGCAACAACGAGCGCATTTCCATCGCCAATGTGCGGCGAGGGACGACGATGATGAGAGACATTCTCGACGTGGTGGCAACAGCGCACTGATCAACTGCGTAAGCCTTTGACTGGAGAACAGATGCAACTCGGCCTCATAGGTCTAGGAAAAATGGGCGGCTTCATGGCCCAGCGGCTCATCGGTGCCGGCCATGCGGTCGTCGGCTTCGATCAGAGCGCGGCGACGCGCGCCGAGGTGGCGCAACACGGCGTGACCGGAGTCGAATCGCTCGCCGATCTCGTCGGCAAGCTCAAGGCACCGCGGGCGGTGTGGGTGATGGTGCCGCACGGTCCACCCACCGAGTCGACGATCAACGCGCTGCTCGGTCTTGTGGCGGCGGATGACATCCTGATCGACGGCGGCAACTCCCACTTCACCGAGTCGCAAGCGGCCGCCAGGCGCTGCGCCGCGAAGGGAGTGCATTTCGTCGACGCCGGCGTGTCGGGAGGCGTGTGGGGACTCACCGAGGGGTACTGCCTCATGGTCGGCGGACCGGCGGAAGCATGCAAGCGTCTCGAGCCGATTCTCCGGGCGTTGGCGCCCAAGGACGGGTATGCCCGGGTCGGCGATTCGGGAGCGGGACACTTCGTGAAGATGATCCACAACGCGATCGAGTACGCGATGCTCCAGGCGTACGGTGAAGGCTTCGAGTGCATGCAACGCTCCGAGTTCAAGCTGCAGCTCGGCGCGATCGCCCAGCTGTGGAACCACGGCGCGGTGGTGCGCTCGTGGCTGCTCGAGCTGTTGACGCGCGCGCTCCAGACCGAGGGCGACGAGCTCGGCAAAGTCGCCGGCTACGTCGATGATTCGGGAACGGGGCGCTGGACCGTGGAGTACGCGGTCGCCAATGCGATCCCGATCCCGGGAATCACCACCTCGGTCTACGAGCGGTTCGCCTCCCGCCAGGACGAGCGCTTCGCGATGAAGGTCATCGCCGCGCTGCGCCAGCAGTTCGGCGGGCACCAGGTCCACGCCGAAAAGTGAGCCAGGCCGAGCTGGCGCCGAGCTGCAGCGGCCTGGGATCGGGTCGCGCGGCCGACAGTTGCGTCGTCGTGATCGCCGGCGCCGCCGGCGACCTCACGCGGCGCGAGCTGATCCCCTCGCTCTTCGAGCTGTTCCAGGAGAAGCTGCTCCCCGAGCCGTGCGCCATCATCGGGTTCTCTCGCGCCGACTGGGACGACGACATGTTCCGTCGCCAGATGCGCGCGGCGCACGAGGAGTTCGCCGGGCCGGTCGACGCGGCGCAGTGGGACCGCTTTGCCGCCTGCCTGGGATTCGTTCCCGGGGACTTCACCGCCCCCGCCGACGGCCCCTACGCCGCACTCGCCCGGCGCATCGCCGCCGAACGACAGCGCCGCTCGATCCCCGACCGCGTGCTCTTCCATCTGGCGACGCCGCCCGTCGTGTACGAGGAGATCGTGGGGAAGCTCGCTGCCGCCGGACTCGCCACGAGCGACGGCGGGTGGCGCCGCGTGGTGATCGAAAAGCCGTTCGGCGCCGATGAAGCGAGCGCCGCGCACCTCGACCAGGCGGTGCGCGCCGTTTTTCCCGAAACCTGCGTCTACCGCATCGACCACTTCCTCGGCAAAGAGACCGTCCAGAACATGCTGGTGGTGCGCTTCGCCAATCCGTCGTTCGAGCCGATCTGGAATCGCCAGTTCATCGATCACGTGCAGATCACCGTCGCCGAAGACATCGGCATCGGGACGCGCGCCGGCTTCTACGAGCAGACCGGTGTCGTGCGCGACATGGTGCAGAACCACCTGCTGCAGCTCGTCTGCATGGCGGCGATCGAGCCGCCCAACCGGTTCGACGGCGCGTCGCTCCGCGACGAGACAGTGAAGGTGCTGGAAGCAATTGCGCCGCCGGGCGATAGCAGCGCGGTGGGCGGGCAGTACGGACCGGGCGTCGTGAACGGCGCAAAGCTGGCGGGGTACCGCGAGGAGGCCGGCGTCACCCCCGGCTCGCGCACGCGCACCTTCGCCGCACTCAAGCTCGAGATCGACAATTGGCGGTGGGCGGGCGTCCCCTTCTACCTGCGCACCGGCAAGCGGCTCGCCCGGCGCCTCACGGAGGTCGTGATTCAGTTCAAGCCGACGCCGCACCTGATGTTTCCGGTGGACCGCGGCCAGATGCACTCCAACGTGCTGCTGTTCCGGTTGCAGCCCGACGAGGGCATCCTGCAGACCTTCGCCGCCAAGCAGCCGGGGCCCGAGGTCACGGTCACGCCGGTGACGATGTCGTTCAGCTACGCCAGCGCCTTCGGGATCGCGCGGGCGCCGCGCGCCTACGCCTGGCTGCTGCACGACGCGATGAAAGGCGATCAGACGCTGTTCGCGCGCGCCGATTGGATCGACCGCGCCTGGCGCATCGTCGATCCGCTGATCGCGCGCTGGAACGACGCCGGCGGCGCTGATCCCTTCCCCAACTACGTGGCTGGAAGCTGGGGGCCACAGGCGGCGGACGACTTGCTGCGCCGCGACGGACGGGAATGGCGCGCGATCTAGCCCAGGTGGTGGTCGCCCCGGCGGAGCGGTGGGTGGAGGAGGCGGCGGCGCGGATCGCCGGGGGGCTCGAAGCGAGCGTGGTCGCCCGCGGCTGGGCGTCGATCGCCCTCGCCGGGGGTGAGACGCCGCGCCCCGTCTACCAGCGTCTCGCCGCCATGACGTTGCCGTGGACCCGGATCGACGTTTTCTTCGGAGACGAGCGCGCGGTCCCGCCTGATCACCGCGACTCCAACTACCACATGGCCGTGGAATCGCTGCTCGACCCCGCAGGTGTCCCGATGACGCGCCGTCATCGGATGCCCGCTGATGCCGCCGACCGGACCAGCGCCGCGGCGCAATACGCGGAACTGCTCCCGGAGCACCTCGATCTCCTCGTGCTCGGCGTGGGTCGCGACGGCCACACCGCGTCGCTCTTCCCCGGATCGCGCGCCGTGCGCGAGTCGTGGCATCGCGTCGTCCCGTCGGAAAGCCCCGTGCCGCCGACGCTGCGGCTGACGATTACGCCGCCGGTGATTGCCGCGGCGCGCGCCCGCCTCGTGCTGGCGCGCGGGCGTGACAAGGCCGCCGCCGTGACGCGCGCGCTCGAGGGCGCCGAGGAGCCGGAGCAGTGTCCCGTGCAGCTGGCCCGGGCCGGCGTGTGGCTGCTCGATCCCGACGCCGCCGAGGGGCTGGTAGGCACGGCCGCATGATCGTGCTCGCGGCGGACATCGGCGGGACCCACGCCCGCATGGGACTGGTCGAGATCGACGTCGGGCTGGGAAGCCCTCGCCTCCTCGTGAAAGAGACGTACGACAGTCAGGCCGCGTCGGGGCCGCAGGAGCTGGTGCACCGGTTTCTCGCGGCGCACCCCGCTCCCCGTCCCGAGTCCGCATCGCTCGCCGTCGCCGGGCACGTCGTGGCGGGCGTCGTCAAACTGTCCAACGTCGACTGGCAGATCGACTCCCGCTCATTGACGCGCGATCTCGCCCTTCCCGTAACACTGGTCAACGACTTCGTCGCCGCGGGGTACGCGATTCCGCACACCGGCCCCGACGACTTCACCGTGCTCCAGGGCGGCAGCATCCCCGAGCGCGCCCCGATTGCCGCGATCGGAGCGGGCACCGGACTCGGCCATGTATTCCTGTTGTGGGACGGGTCTTCCTATCGGCCGTTTGACTCCGAAGCGGGACACTGCGACTTCGGCCCTGCCGGTCCGCTGCAGGAAGAGCTGCTCACCTGGCTCGCGGGGCAGTACGGCCACGTGAGCTGGGAACGCGTGTTGTCGGGACCCGGGCTGGCGGAGGTCTATCGCTTTCTCGCCCAGCGCGACGGGGCGCGCGAGCAGCCGGTGGTGGCCGCCGAGATCTCGGCGGCGGGCGATCCGTCTCCGGTGATCGCGGCGCACGCGCTCGCCGGGAGCGACCCGCTGTCGGTCGGCGCGCTCGACCTGTTCGTGTCGGCCTACGGCGCGCAGGCGGGCAATTTCGCGCTCGCCGTGGGGGCGCGCGGGGTGTTCGTAGTGGGGGGAATCGCCCCGCGTATTCTCGCGAAGATGAAGGATGGCACGTTCGTGAAGGCGTTCCGGGCCAAAGGGAGGTTTGCCGAGTTTCTGTCGACCGTCCCGATTCGCGTCGTCACGCAAGGAGATGTCGGACTGATCGGAGCCGCGCTTGCGGCGGCCCAGCAATCATAGGAGGTGGCGTATGAAATGGTTGATCCTTCTCACGCTGCCGCTGGCGGCAGTCGGGTGTCTCGTCGCCGCGGCGGGAGCCGGAGCCGGCGGCGGAATCTATTTCAATGACCGAGGCGTCGGCTCGGTCGTGACCGCACCGGTCGCCAGGGCGTCCTCGGCGACGGAGCAGGCATTTCAGGAGATGGGGATCGAGCAGAAGAAGTCGAGCACCACGCAGGAAGGAACGACGGACAAGCGGGAGATCGACGGTGCGACGGCCGACCGCGACGTGACGGTGTCGATTCAAACAGAGGGGAGCGGCAGCCGGATCAACGTCGTGGCGCGAAAGTCCGCAGTCACGTGGGATAAAGACTTCGCCAAGAGCATCCTGCAGCGGATCGTAAAACTGTGCTCGTAGGGACTTGTGGCGTGTGGCGAGTGGCGTGTGAGAAGCGGGTTAGGATGGGAACTAATCGATCCGATGCGGCATTTGGACGCGTATAATCCACCATGAACAAGGATCGATCGATGCTCCCTGCCTTTCTGTTATTGCTCGCCGCGCAGCCGGCGCGGTCGCAGGCCACGCCTCCACTCACGACGGAGACCGCGGTGTTCGCCGGCGGCTGCTTCTGGGGCGTGGACGCCGTCTTCAAGCACGTCAAAGGCGTCGTCCAGGTCGTCTCCGGCTACGCCGGCGGCAAAGCGCCGACGGCGCACTACGAGCTCGTCAGCACGGGCGAGACGGGTCATGCCGAATCAGTCGAGGTCACGTACGACCCTTCGCAAGTGTCCTATCGCCAACTGCTGCAGGTGTTCTTCACCGTTGCGCACGACCCCACGCAGCTGAACCGTCAGGGCCCTGATATGGGCTCGCAGTACCGCTCGGCGGTTTTCTACCAGAGCGAGGAGCAGCGGAAGGCGGCAGAGGCGTACATCGCCGAGCTGTCGCACACACATCTGTTCTCGAAACCGATCGTCACCCAGGTGGTACCCCTCGACCGGTTCTTCCCGGCCGAGGCGTATCACCAGAACTATCTCGCGCAGCACATGACGCAGCCCTACATCGTGTACAACGACCTGCCGAAGCTGGACCGGCTCGAAAAGACCTTCCCGGCGCTCTACCGGCAGTAAGTCATCAGGAGCACTTCGGCTCGCCCTCGTTCGAGGCGGGGGCGACCGAGGTGCTGCCGATGAAGATGGCGCACGTAACGACCGGTGACGCGACGTTGGTGTTCGTCTCGGTCGCCGTCCAGCCGTCGCCGGTGACGGTGATCGTCCCGAGGACGTTGCCGGTCGTGGTGGTGAAGTTCGTTCCCAGATTGCTGGTGTAGGCGATGGAATCGGCGAAGTACGCCTCTTCCGCCGTGACCAGGTTGCGCAGATCGGTCTTCATCGACGCGACGTACGCCTTCTGCTTGGTGTTGGCGAACTTGGGGATCGCGATCGCGGCCAGGATGCCGATGATCACGACGACGATCAACAGCTCGATCAACGTGAAGCCCTTGCGGTTCGACATACCTCTACCCTTCCCCTTCCTGCGGTGGTGCGGGCGCTTAAAAGGCCGGCGAAGCACCGAGGCATCAGGCGTGCCGTTGCACACACGCAGCTACTTCCGATCATTTGTTGCGCCGAAACGACAAATTGAGGCGTCCGCACCACAATCCGTGGCTCAGCTCGCGAGGTAGTTTCGAGCGATGACCGAGGTAACGGTTGCGATTGTAACGGCCGCCTCGAGCACGCCATCCCGCCACACCACGAGGAAGTTGGTCGTCGTACATCGCCGAGCTGTCGCGCGCGCACCTGTTCTCCAAACCGATCGTCAGGTGGTCCCCTCGACAGGTTCGTCCCGGCCGAGGCGTATTACTGGAACTACTTCGTACGTCGTGTAGAAACGACCTGCCGAAGCTGGATAAGCTGGTGAAGACGTTCCCGGCGCTGTACCGACAGTAGACCTCTGGCGGTAGGATCCAGCGCGTCCGACATTACCTCCGTGCCTTCGGCAAGTGGCTAGATGAACGGCGCGAGCGCCTTGCCGCGACTGCTGTTCGCTGCAGCCGTGGGCCTCAGTTTGGGGTGTGGCGGCGAATCGACGGGGCCCGGCACGGTCACTTCCGTCGTGGTCAGCGGCAAGGCGCTGCTCTACGCCGGGGACTCCGTCCGGTTCGCCGCCGTCGCGCTCGGTGCTAGCGGCGACACACTCCAGGGGCTGGCGGTATCCTGGACAAGCGATTCGCCAAGCGTCGCCATGGTCCGAACGAACGGAGAGGTAGTTGGACTCGTTCCGGGATCGACGACGATCCGAGCGAACATCGGCGGGAAGGCCGGGAGCGCGGCCCTGAATGTCCGCCTGATCCCCGTCGCCCACGTAGTCGTCTCACCCCCGACGGATTCGCTCTTTTCCGGAACAACGCTGCAGCTGCAGGTAGCGGTCCAGGACAGCATCGGCCGGCCGCTCACCGGCCGCGCAATCGCGTGGGCCTCGTCCGACACCCTGCGAGGGACCGTGACGCCCGCAGGGCTCGTGAGCGCGGGTCAGCCCGGCAGTTTCTCCGTTACCGCTACGAGCGAAGGAATCGGGGGGGGCGCGTTCCTGCACACGGTGCAGCGAGTTATCACGCTTACGCTGCCCGATTCGCTGCGGCTTGGGTTCGATCAC
>DATFTG010000134.1:0-15632 GCA_035262265.1 Gemmatimonadales bacterium | reverse complement strand
ATCCTGCCGATCTACGCCAGCCTCGAAAAGATCGACCGGCGGCTGGTGGAGGCGGCCCAGGATCTCTTCTCGAGCCCGTTCCGGGCGTTCCGGCTCGTCGTGCTGCCGCTCTCGCTCCCCGGTGTGCTCGCGGGCAGTCTGTTGACGTTCATCCCCGCCGCGGGTGACTTCGTGAACGCCGAGCTGCTGGGCGGGCCCAACCAGCGCATGATCGGGTCGGTGATTCAGGCCCAGTTCCTCCAGGTGCGCGACTATCCGCTGGCCGCGGCGCTGTCGTTCGGCCTGATGGCCGTGATCGCCGCCGGCGTCGTCGTGGCGGCCCGGCTGCTGCGGGAGGAGCAGGTCGCGTGAAGCGCCTCCTCGACGCGACCGCCGCGCTCGTGCTGGGGTATCTGTTCCTGCCGATCTTCGTGATCGTCGCCTACAGCTTCAACAGTCCGGCAGGCAAGTTCAATTTCGTCTGGAAGGGGTTCTCGGTCGCGGCCTGGCTGGACCCGTTCCGGTATCCGGCGCTGGTCGATGCGATGCGCCTGAGCCTCCTCGTGGCGGCGCTGTCGACCTTGCTGGCGACCGCGTTGGGTACGATGCTGGCTTTGGCGCTGTGCCGGTACCGGTTTCGCGGCGCGGGCGCGGTCGGGTTGTTGCTGGTATTGCCGCTGGCGACGCCCGAAGTGGTGCTGGGCTCGTCGCTGCTGTCGTTGTTCCTGACGTTCAACGTCCCGACCGGTTTTGGCACGATCGTGATCGCCCACGTCATGTTCTCGGTGAGCTACGTGGCGTTCACGGTTCGGGCGCGGCTGCGCGGGTTCGAATGGTCGCTCGAGGAGGCGGCGATGGACCTCGGTGCGGGGCCATGGCGCGTGTTCCGGACGGTCACCCTGCCGCTCATCACCCCCGGCATCGTCGCGGCGGCGATGTTGGCGTTCGCCCTTTCGCTCGACGACTTCGTCATCACGCTGTTCAACTCGGGGAGCGACGTGACGTATCCGCTGTATGTCTACGGCGCGCGCCGCGCGGCGTTTCCCCCGCAGATCAACGTGCTCGCCAGCGCCATCCTCGGGCTCAGTCTCGCCGTGCTGGGCGCGAACCTCTGGTGGCAGCGGCGCCGGATGCGGCAATCCTGAACGTGGCGCGGCCCAGCCGATCGATCGAGCAGGCGTGCTACTGGCTGGCCCGCCGCCCCGAGCACCCGGTCCGCTCGCTCGACGGGGGACGCGTGGCGGACATCGCCGTCGTCGGCGGAGGACTGGCCGGGCTGTGGACGGCGCTGTGGATCAAGGAGCTCGATCCGATCAGCGAGGTCGTCGTCGTGGAGCAGGGCGTCGCGGCGTACGGGGCATCGGGTCGCAGCGCGGGAATCGTATGGGACACGATCGACTACGATCACGCCCTGGCCACGCGGCACTTCGGCGAGTCCGAGGCGTATCGGCTCGCCCGCCTCGGCGAAGCGAATCTCGCGGAGCTCGGCGCCTTTCTCACTGACCGCAAGATCGACTGCGACTACGAGCCGACGGGGCGGCTGCTGGTGGCTCAGACCCCGCACCAGATGGATCGCTGCCGCACGATCGTCGAAGCGGCCGAGCATGTCGGCATCGCGACCAGCCAGCTGCTCGACAAGGACGCGATGCGGGCCGAAGTCCACTCGCCGGTCTACGTCGGGGGCGCCGCGTTCACGACCGGCGGTGTGCTCGATCCCGTGAAACTGGTCGACGGGCTGCGCCGCGAGGTCGAGCGGCAAGGAGTGCTGGTATTCGAGCGCAGCCACGTGGTCGCGATCGAGCCGGTGGGGGCGGCGGTGCGCATCCGCACCGGGCGGGGCCGCGTCGAGGCCCGCACCGTCGTGCTCGCGACGAGCGCCTATGCGAGCCAGCTGCTGCCGCGACTCGCCGCCCGCGTCATTCCCATGTACGCCTACGCCATCGTGAGCGAGCCGCTCACCGCCGCGCAGCAGGAGGTGATCGGGTGGCGGGGGCGGCAGGGAGTGAGCGATGCGCGGACGTTCGGCAACTTCTACCGCCTCACTCCCGATGACCGCGTGCTGTGGGGGTCGAGCGACGTCGCGTATCGTCCCGGATCGCTGATCGATCCCGCGGGCGATCACTCCGAGCCGCACTACGATGCGCTGCGCGCCAGTTTCCGCCGGCACTTTCCCGCGATGCAGGGCCTCGAATGGGCCTATGCGTGGGGCGGGCCGATCGCCGTGACGACGCGACTCACGCCGTTCTTCGGCCGGGCGCGCGAAGGGCGCGTAGTGTATGGATTGGGATTCTCGGGTCGGGGCCTCGCGTCGACGCGTCTCGCTGGTCGCATTCTGGCGCTCATGGCGCTGGAGCGCTCGAGCGACCTACTCGATCTGGCGCTGGTGAAGCGCCCGCCGCCCCGTTTCCCGCCGGAACCGCTGCGCTCGCTCGCGGTGCGCGCGGTGCTGCGCGCGGTGCGTCGCGTGGACGCGGGTGCCGAGCCAGGGCCGCTGCTGTGGCTGCTCGACCGGCTCGGCCTGGGCTTTTCCTTCTAACGGCCGACCCGGCTGAGGGCGCGATCCATGGCAGCGATGGCGTAGTCGACGTCCGCCGCGGTGATGCACAGCGGCGGCTTGACCCGCAACACGTTGCCGAACAGGCCGCCCTTGCCGACCAGCACAGCCAGCTGGCGCAGCTGCTCGAACAGCTCCGTGGTTTCCTCGCGCGCCGGCTCTTTCGTAGCGCGGTCGCGTACCAGCTCGACCCCCAGCATCAGCCCGCGGCCGCGCACGTCGCCGATGAGGCGGTGCCGCGTCGCCAGGTCTTCGAGGCCGGCGCGCAGCCGGGCGCCCACGACGCGGGCGTTCTCCTGCAGCCGCTCCTGGTCGATCACGTCCAGCACGGCGAGGCCGGCCGCCATCGCGAGCGGATTGCCGCCGAACGTATTGATATGCGAGCGCTCGGTGAGCTTCTGCGCGATGTCGCGCCGCGTCGTGACGGCGGCCAGCGGGAATCCGTTCCCGATCCCCTTGGCCATCGTGACGATGTCGGGGACGACGCCGAAGTTCTCGAACCCCCAGTAGTGGTCGCCGGTGCGGCCGAACCCCGGCTGGACTTCGTCGGCGATGCATAACCCGCCGGCCTCGCGCGCGATCGCGTAGGCCTCGCGCAGGTAGTTCGGCGCGCCGTGCGTGACGCCGCCCACTCCCTGGTAGGCTTCGGCGATGAAGGCGGCGATACGACCCGGGGTGGAAAAGCGCACCAGCTCGCGGATGTCGGCGGCGCTCTGCGACGCGATCTCTTCAGGGGTGCCGCGGAACGGGCTGCGGTACGGATCAGGGTTGATGGCGTGGTGCACGCCGGTATTCAGCTGTGCCGGATACTTCCAGGTGTGCGGGGAGGTGAGGGCCATCGCGGCGGGAGAGCCGCCATGATACCCGTTGCGCAGCGCGATCACGTCGTGGTTTCCCGTCGCGAGCCGCGCCATCAGGATCGCGAGGTCGTTGGCCTCGCTTCCGGAGTTGACGAAATACGTCACTTCGAGCCCCGCCGGCATCTTGGCGGCGAGACGCTTGGCGAACTCGCCCAGCAGGGGATTCAAGTAGATGGTGGACGTGTGCCCCAGCCGCTCGAGCTGCCCTTCGATCGCACGCACCACCGTCGGGTGGGCGTGCCCGCAGGCGACCGTCGCGATCCCGGCGAACAGGTCGAGGTAGCGCCGCCCCGTCTCGTCGAACAGATACTGGCGGTGTCCCTCGACCAGAATCAGCGGCTCGCGGTACACCGTGAAGATCCCCGGATTCGCGAACTGCTTGCGGGTCGCAAGTACTTCGTCTCGTGACGGACCGGTGTAGGGTCGCGGAACGTGCGGGCAGGGCGGAAGCTGGAGCTCGGTCGCGGCGGTCGTGGTCATAGGGAGTCCTCGAGAGCGATTCTGCCGGTGCCCGGTGGCGTTGTCAATCCGCGCTGTCCGTTCCCCTTTCCGCATGGCGGAGCAGGGGAGTCGGGGGATGAGGGCTTATTCGCCGGGCGGTCGATCGATATTCGCGTAGCGCACTTCCGCGGCGGCGCGCTCGACGGCGTTCCCGAAGATCTTGTCGCCGTCGAAGCGGCCGTTCTCGATGAAGATCTCGGAGATCTGAGTCCCCGCCGTGACGCTTCCCGCAACGTAGACGCCGGGCACGCTGGTCTGGAGCGTGTCGGGGTCGATGGCGGGCCGACCGGTGTCCCGGTCATAGGCGATCCCGATCCGATCGAACAACGTGAGATCGGGATGAAATCCGATGAGCGCGTAGACGCGGTCGGCAGGGATCTGCTCGCGGACGCCGTCCGCCGTGCGAATCGTGACGTGCGCGGCGCCGATCGACTCGACCTGCGCGCCGAGGCGCGCTGCCAGCTCGCCCGCCTTGATGCGGTTCTCGAGGTCGGGCTTGAGCCAGTACTTCACGCTGCGGGGAAACGCCGTGCCGCGATACACCAGCGTCGTCCGGGCGCCGGCCCGGAACAGCTGCAGCGCCGCTTCCACGGCGGAGTTGCGGCCGCCCACCACCACGACGTCCTGTCCGTAGGACTGATGCGCTTCGTCGAAATAGTGGCGGACGTGGGGGAGAGTCTCGCCCGGCACGCTCAGGGAATTGGGGTGATCGAAGTAGCCGGTCGCGAGGACGAGACGGTCGCAGGTGACGGTCTCGGCGCCGCGGCGCGTCTCGAGCACGCAGGTGAGGCGTCCGGTGCCGGCCTGCGCTTCCGTCAACCGCGCGAAGGTCCGGACCGGCAGGTTCTCGGCCCGCACGACGCCGCGGTAGTACTTGAGCGCTTCTTCGCGCGTCGGCTTGGCCCCGGCGCACACCAGCGGATGGCCGCCGATCTCGAGCCGCTCCGGGGTGGTGAAGAAGGTCATTCCGACGGGGTAATGGACGATCGAATTGGCGACGGCTCCGGCGTCGATGACGAAGGGATCGAGACCGCGGCGGCGTGCGGAGATCGCGCAGGCGAGGCCGATCGGCCCGGCGCCGACGATGAGAATGGGGTGGTGCGGGGACGTGGACACGGCCTCGGGAATCTAACTGTAGGGCGGTGCCTACTGGCCGGTTCGCCCCGCGCGACTCATTTTCCGGGTTCCTCTCGTCGCGGGGGCCGATATGAGCGATGCCGAGACGAAACGCGGCACGAGTGACTCGGGCGTGACGATCGAAGAGCGGCGACCTGTTTCAGCGGACGTCGATGTGTTCGGCCTGACCGACCGCGGGCAGGTCCGCAAGGAGAATCAGGACCAGTTTCTGATCGCCAGCCTCCACAAGCTGCTGCGCGTGCATCAATCGAGTCTCGCCGCCGACGACGTCAGCCCGTTGATCAGCGACACGCGCGGCTGGCTGTTCCTCGTGGCCGACGGCGTGGGCGGACGGCCCGACGGCCAGGCCGCGAGCGGCACCGCCGTCAAGACGATCGCGCATTACGTCACACATCTCACCGATCTCTATCGGCGTCTCGACGAGGAAAAGGAATCAGTCTTTCTCACCGAGCTGGAAGCATCCGTCCGCAGGACGCACGAGGTGCTGCGCGCCGAGGGCGCGCGGGAATACGGGGGCCGCGGGGGCGCGACGACGCTGACGATGGTCGCCGCGTTGTGGCCCCGTGCGTACCTGGTGCAGGTGGGAGACAGCCGCTGCTACCGGCTGCGTGACGGCAGGCTCGAGCGCATGTCGACCGACCAGACCGTGGTGCAGTCGCTGGTGGATTCCGGCGCGATCACCGAAACCGAGGCGCATCGCTCACCGCTCCAGGGGGTGCTGTCGAGTGCGCTGGGCGGTCAGGAAGCGACGCCGATGACGCGCACCGCCGATGTGCGCTGGGACGACGTGATGCTGCTCTGCACCGACGGTCTCACCCGCCACGTCTCGGACCAGGAGATCGAAGCCGAGCTGCAGCAGATTCAGTCGGCGGAGCAGTCGTGCCGGCGGTTGGTGAAGCTGGCGCTGGAGCGCGGCGGGACGGACAACGTCACCGTCGTCATCGGGCGGTTGCGGAACCGGCGCTCGACGCCCCCGGCCTGAGGCCCACGGCAAGGGCGGCGATCGTCGCCAGGGCCGCACAGCCGAGGAGCGCCACTGTAAAGCCGCCGGTGACGTCGCGCACTCGGCCGAACAGCGTCGATCCGACCACCGCGCCGACCTGACCGATCGAGCTCACGAGGGCGATGCTGCCCGCCGCCGCAGTGCTCGTGAAGGAGGCCGTCGCGAGTCCCCAGAAGGGCCCGAACGCACCCGCGATGCCGATGGCGACGAGCGACAACGCGACGGCGGCCAGCACCGGAGATCGCAGCACGGCGGCCGTCGCGGCAAATCCGACGCCCGAGGTCAACAGAGTCCCAGCCAGGTGGCGGCGCCGTTCGCCCGTACGATCGGAATGGGCCGCAATCAGCAGCATCGCTACGGCGGCGGCGAGCGGCGGCACCGTCGACAGCGACGCGACCGTGAAATCACTGAGCTGCGAAGCGCCCTTGACGATTTGCGGCAGGAAATAGAGCTGTCCGAACCCCACCAGATTGATGACCGTCCAGATGGCCCCCAGTCCCCAGACATTCCGGTCGCGGAAGACTGTGCCGAAGTCCGGTCGTTCGGTCGCCGCCGCGGCGCCCTCCTGCCGCAGTCGGTCCTCGAGCCAGGCGCGCTCGTCGCTCGGGAGCCAGGGCGCTCGCTCGGGTCGGTCGGGAAGCAACAAGAAGACCGCGACCCCGAGCGCCAGAGCCGGCAGGCCCTCGAGCAGAAACAGCCACTGCCAGCCCGTGAGACCGCCGCGCCCCCCCAGTCCGAGGAGCAGGCCCGACCCCAGTGTCCCGATCGCCTGGGCCACCGGAATCGCGCTCATGAACGCCGCGACGGCTCGTGCCCGGACCGCACCCGGGAACCAGTAGGTGAGATAGAGCATCATGCCGGGGAAGAACCCCGCTTCGGCGGCGCCGAGCAGGAAGCGCAGGGTATAGAAGCCGGCCACGCCGCGGACGAACATCATCGACGACGCGATGCCGCCCCACACGATCATCAGCGCCGCGATCCACCGCCGCGCGCCCACCCGCGCCAGCATGAGGTTGCTCGGCACCTGGAACAGCGTGTAGCCGATCGACAGCATCCCGGCGCCGAGGCCGTACGCCGTCGCGGTGAAGCCGAGATCGTGATTCATCTGGAGCGCGGCCACGCTCACGTTCACGCGATCGATGAAGTTGACGACGGACGCCAGGAACATGAGCGGCAACAGCCGCCGCGCGATGCGGCGGATAGCGCCCCGCTCGAGGGCCGCGTCGGCCGACATCAGTGATCGCTGCTCGCCTGCAGATCCGTCAATCGCCGGCGCACATCGGCGGCGCGCAGTTCTCGTGCGGCGGCCCGCGCCAGGTACGCCCGGTAATGCTGCACGGCGTCGGCGGGACGGTGCGCCAGCTCCGCCACCCGTCCCAGCGCGTAGTATGGCGCTGCGTAGAACGGAGCGAGCTCGGCCGCACGGTGCAGGTGACGGTCTGCGTCCCCGAGATGGCCGAGCTCCACCAGCACCGCGCCGTAGGTCGTCTGGACCACCGGCTCGTCTTCCTTGATCTGCGCTGCCAGCCCAAGCTCACTCAAGGCGGTCGTGGTATCGCCTTCCGCCAACGCCAGCAGGCCAAGTCGCAGGTGTGCCGGGTAGTAGCGTGGGTCCTCCTGCAGCGCGTGCGCATACGCCTGGCGCGCCTGGTCGATCAGACCCGCCCGCTCCCAGATCAGACCGATACCGTGGTGGAATACGCTCTTCGATTCGTAGAGGTGGACGAGGTCTTTGGCGTCGCGACCGCGCAGGCTGTCCAGTCCCAGCTCCATTTCGACGCGCGCGCTGTCGTCGTTCCCCAGGATATGGAACACTTCCCCACGGGCCATGTGGACTTCGGCGCCGGCGTGGCGTCCCTGCATCAAGGCGTCGCGATACAGCCGCAGGGCCTGGTCCAGGCGATGATCGTGCACGGCGAGGATGGCGCGCAGGTAGGGCGAAGCGGAGCTACGCAAGTACTGCTCGGCGTAGTAATCGAAAGTCTGCCGCTCGGACCCGGTAGCAGTGGCGTTGACGAAGTCGTACTGCGCTTTCAGATAGCGCATCACCAGGTCTTTCTCGAACTCCCGCTCAAACAAGGGGTCGAGCATACGAGCGTGTAGCTCGAGGGAATCGATGCGCAATGCGTCATGCAAATGCGTGAACGCCCGCTCGCCGTCCATGTAATGGACGAAAAACGGGTCAGCGGAAATCAGGAGCAACGCGACCCGGCGGCCGTACAGCGGCTGGGCCCAGGTCGGATCCAACTGTGAGGCCCAGAAGAACCCATCCGCCGCGCGTTCGGGGTACTTGTCCAGGTTCGCCGTGGCGTACGCGTAGTACTCCTGCGCCGAGTTCGTGTCCGCGTCGACGCCGAGCGATGGGCGCTTGGGCATGCCTTGCGGGAGTGCTGTCTGGCTGGTGAGGACGATGGCCAGATACGCTCCAATGAGGGATCTGCGGATGATGCCCCGCTCGAGGACGGCCGGGTCGGCAGGCATCAATGCTCGCCGGCGAGGGCGGTGAGACGTCTCCTTACGTCGGCAACGATCGGCTGCAGTTCCGGGTCGGCGTTCTTCCAGAGGTCGAGGACCTTGTTGTAGTACGTGGCGGCGTTGGCGCGATCGCCCCGCGCTTCGTACAGCTCTGCGAGGCGACGGTAGGAGGGCACAAGAAACAGAGCATCCTCGATGATCCGATCCATGCCGGGAACATCGACCAGCCGTCGATAGACGGCCAGCGCCGAGTCGGTCTGGTTGAGCCGATCGTATGCGTGCGCCAGATCGAACAGGCCGCACGCGGTGCATCCGGACGAATCGTAACTCGCGCGGAATAATGTCGCGGCGTCCGCCCAGCGGCCCTGGGCCACGGCAATCGCTCCCTGAGCGGCATATTGCTGATAATCGGCCCGACGCACGCCGGGAGGAACCGCCGCCGCGTATTCGGCGAGCAGCCGCTGCGCCTCTGCGGGCTGTCCGGCGAGCGCGTAGAACTGCGCGAGCAACGCGTACGGGCGGTTCGCGGCGGGGATCGTAGCGAGCGGATGCCGCGCCACGGCCTGGGTCACGCGCGCGATCCCGTCGGCCGGCCGGTTGCGATAGACCAGGTCCGCCGAAGCCAGCCACACGGCATCGCCGATGACGGCCTCGGGCGCACCGCGAATGACGGCCTGCGCGTCCGCCGCGGCGATCTGTTGCTCGAATTCCCGCAGGTTGCCGCGGGCGGCTGCCGCCGATGCAGTCACCTGGTTCGCGAGACTGCTCCAATAGGGCCCCGGTCTGGTTGAGAGAAACAGGCTCGCGAGCCGTGCGGTCGCGACATAGTCCCGCTCACCGAAGGCGATCCAAATCGGTCCGCCTTGCGCCTCGCGGCTTTCGGGATACGAAGCGGCCAATCGGGTCATCGCGGCGTGGGCGTCTTTGAATCTTCCTTCGGCGCCCAGGTCCCACACCAGGTTCACGATCGGATAGACGCCTTGACCGAGGTCGACCCCGCGTTGAAACAGGCTTTCCGCCGCAGCGAAATGTCGCTCACGCTGCAGCTCGAGAGCGAGATTGTTGAGCGCGATTTCATTGTCCGGATCGAGCTCGAGTGCCGCTCGATAGGCGGTTACCTGCGCCACGGGGTTCCAGTCCGCGGTCTTGTAGTAATACGCATCGGCGAGCGACCGCTCGAGATCGGGGAGGCGCTCGCGGTGCTCGTGCGCCTTCGTCGCGGCCGCGACGATCTGGTCGTTGGATCCGCCGACATTGGAAAGTGTGGCGGCGATCTTGCGATACGCCATCGCGAATCCGGTATCGATTGCCACCGCCTGCCGCAGCACCGCCAGGGCTCCGTCCGCGTCGCCCCCTTCTCCGCGTCGCACGCCTTCGGTATAGCGCCGCAGCGCTTCGAGCGAACCGGTCGTCACTTGCTCCAGCGGCTGGGCATCCCGCACGTCGGTGAGCGATTCGCCGATCCGCGCCCGCAGGCCGCGCGACAGCTTGTCGAGGGCGGTGAGCAGCGCCGCGTCGTCCGCGGCGTTCTCGCGCACCGCGGTCAACACGCTCCCGTCGGCGGCCGAGATCACGCTCGCGGTCACCACGTAGCTCTTGCCGACGGGGTCGATCTGTCCGGTGACGATCGCTTTGACGCCGGCGCGTTGCGCCAGCTCGCGCGCCACCGAGCCGGTGACGGGAGTCCCTGCGGGGCGCTGCATTCGGGCGAGGCCGGACGTCACGGCAGTAACGTCGAGGAGCTTCACGGTGCGGGACTGCGACAAATCGACGCGAAACGCTTCGGTCAGCGTCGTGCCGAGCGTCGAGTCGCTGGTGCGATTCTCGAAGTCCGCCAGCAGGATCGGCTCGCGCGCCTTGAGCGTGCCCTTCGCGACCAGCGTGCCCACGGCGCCGATGCCCAAGAGCCGCATCGCCATGTAGACCGTCGCCACGCCGGCGAGCCCGGCGAACGCGAGCCCGCCGCCCCAGAGGGCTCGTTTCCACGTGAACAGGCTGGCGACGCCCTGCGGTGCGGGGGTGAATCCCGTCGTCGCGAGCGCGCGCCGCCGCTCGAACACGCCGGTCGTCAACATGATGGGGAGGCCGATTCCCAGCAGCACGACGGCGCCGACGAACACCCACGTGGGAAGTCCCAGTCGCTGCATCAGGAAGTAGACGACCGCCAGCACGGCGATCCCCGCGAGGCCGAACAGCGCGGCGACGCGCACCGGATGGCCGCGCCGGATCGCCGCCTCGGTGCCCGAAGAAATCACCGGTGTCGCACCGGTCGGCGGCATGCCCCCCGACGGCGTCGCCATCGCCTGGAGCTGCGTGCGCAGCTCGTCGGCGCGCTGCACACGGTCGGCCGGCATCTTCTCGAGACAGCGCATCAACAGGGCGTTGAACGCCGCTGGAATCGCCGGCCGGTACTTCACCGGAGGCTCGATCGGCTGCGTCACATGCGCCGCGAGCATCGCCTGTGGCGTCGGCGCGTTGAACGGCAGCCGCCCGGTGAGCATCTCGTAGCCCATGACGCCCGTGGCGTAGAGGTCGGCGCGATGGTCGATGTGCGGATCCGCCGCCGCTTGCTCGGGGGCCATGTACGCCGGGGTCCCGAGCGCCACTCCGAGCGAGGTGAGCGTCGAGCTGCCGCTCGCCGCGCTGACCGCCTTGGCGACGCCGAAGTCGGTAACTACGGCGTGCTCGTTGGAGACGAGGACGTTGTCGGGCTTGATGTCGCGGTGGACCACGCCGTGGGCGTGCGCGTAGGCGAGGGCGTCTGTCACGTCGCGCAGGATGCGCACGACCTGTTCCACCGGCAGCTGCCCTTCACGCGCCAGCTTGGCGCGCAGCGACTCCCCTTCCACCAGGGGCATCGTGTAGTAAAAGAGATCGTCCGCCTGGCCGGCCGCGTAGAGGGGGACGATATGGGGATGCTGCAGAGAGGCGGCGAGCTGAATCTCACGCCGGAACCGCTCGATGTTGACGCCGGCCGCCATCTCGGGCGGCAGCACCTTCACCACGACCTTGCGGCCGAGTGCGGTTTCTTCGGCGAGAAAGACGCGGCTCATGCCGCCGCCGCCGAGCTCCTGGTCGATCCGGTAGGCGGAGCCGAGGGCGGCCTGAAGTCGGTCGCGCAGGTCGGTCATGTCGCGCTGAAGATAGAAGAGAGGGCGGCGCGCCGCGAGCACCTACGCCTTTTCCGTACGCCTTTTTCTATACGCCCTTTTCTATACGTCTTCAGTCTCTCAGGTACCCCCATGTGTGCAACCGATCGAAATCCTCGAACCACCGGTCTCCGATATCCATCCGATAAAACATGTTCGGGATCATGATATTCTCGATCCGGTTGTAGACCTGGCGCTGCGCCTGTTTCATCGTCGAGCCCAGGCCGACGACGATCAGCACCACCCCGGACGTCCCCGTCACCAGCCACTCGTTGTCGACTGTCTTCACGTCCTCGATGTGCACGCCTTCGCGCATCGGCTTCTTGAAGATGATCACCGCGTCCTTGGAGCTGGTCTCGAACGTTTCGGGGTCGCGGTAGGGGAACGGCGGTACCACGATGCGCACGCCGACCTGAAAACCCGAGCGCGCCTTGAAGCGGGTGATCGACCCTTCGGCGAGCCGGTGCAGGAATTCACCGATCGGCGTCAGCATCCCCTCCTGCTGGATGCTGATCGTGGGATACCCGAAGCGCGCCGTGAACTCGAGCGGGTAGATCCCGTTCGAGTTCACGATGCAATTGACGTCGATGTAGCCGACGTAGCCTTCCTCTTTCAGCTTCCCTTCCATCTTCTTCAGCGTCGCGGCGAAGAGGCGGTTCGGCTCGCTCCAGAACATCGCCGTTCCCATCTCACCGGTCGCCGGGCCGATGTCTCCCGGGAACAGCTTCTTGTGCTCGAAATTGACGTTGACGGGGAGGACGAATTCCTTGCCGTTGAAGAAGGCGCCGATCGCCACCTCCACGCCGACGATGCGCCGCTGCAGCTGGAACTCCTTGATGCGGGACGCCCAGGCGCGCTTGTAGTCCTCGAGTACCTGGATCACGTCCGCGCCGTGCTCGTCCTCGCCCACGAACAGCAGCTGCTTGAGGTTCTGCGCCTCGCCCGACGGTTTGATGACGTAGCGGTTGGGATTGGCCTGGACGAAGGCGATCGCGTCGTCGAACGACGTGAAGTTCTCCTGCGGGATGATCGACACGCCCGCGGCCTTGAGCTCCTGCTGGCCGAATGCCCGGTCGTCCTCGAGGCGGTCGGTGTAGGGCGTGCCCCCCACCACCGGCTTCCCGGCGGCGCGCAGCTTCTGGGCTTTCATCCCCTGGCCTAATACGTCATCGAAGACGATGACGTCGGCCCAGTCGACCTCTTTCTCCCAGTCCTCGGTCTTGGGGACGAAGCCGTTGCCGATCTCCTTTTCGCTCTGGCTGTCGGTGCACAGCTGCACCTCGTGCCCTTCCTTCACCACTTGCCAGGCGATGTCGGCGATCAAGCCGTCGAGCGACACGAACAGGAACTTCTTCCGGTCCACCACTCCTCCAGACGCCGGTGTTGGCGTAACATAAGCGTTGCCACAGCGCTCTGTCCTCAACCGGAGCACGACGAATGCGTAACAACTCCTTGCTCGTGAGTCTCGCCGGGCTCTTCCTTGCCGCCGCCTGCGCCGTCAATCCTGCCACGGGAAAAAAGGAGCTGGCCCTCGTCAGCGAGTCCCAGGAAGTGCAGATGGGCCTGCAGGCCGACCCCGGAATCGTCACCAGTATGGGCCTCGACCCCGACAGCGGCCGGCAGCGCTACGTCCGCGCGCTGGGGAATCGGCTCGCCAGTACCTCGGAGAGGCCCACCCTCCCCTGGACGTTCCGCGTGATCGACGACCCGGTCGTCAACGCCTTCGCGATCCCCGGCGGCCACGTCTACGTCACCCGCGGCATCATGGCGCACTTGAACAGCGAGGCGGAGCTCGCCGGCGTCATGGGCCACGAGATCGGACACGTGACGGCGCGCCACTCGGTGCAGCAAATGAGCCGCCAGCAGGTCGCCCAGCTCGGCCTCGTGCTCGGTACCGTGATCGAGCCGAAGCTGCAGCGTTACGCCGGGGCCGCGTCGCAGGGGCTCGGCCTCCTCTTCCTCAAGTACAGCCGCGACGACGAGAGCCAGGCCGACTACCTCGGCTACCGCTACATGCGCCGCCAGCGCTACGACGGCCGCCAGATGCCGCAGGTGTTCACACTGCTCGACCGGGTGACCGCCGCGAGCGGCAGCCGCATCCCCGAATGGCTCGCCACGCACCCCAATCCCGGTAACCGCTTGGAGGCGATCAATCGCGATATCGCCGCCACTCCGAAAGAATCGCTCGGCACCGTCGTGAACCGCGAGGCGTACTTCCGGATCATCGACG
Source organism: Gemmatimonadales bacterium (assembly GCA_035262265.1). Taxonomy (GTDB): domain Bacteria; phylum Gemmatimonadota; class Gemmatimonadetes; order Gemmatimonadales; family GWC2-71-9; genus DASTHG01. The sequence goes on along the minus strand of DATFTG010000134.1, from coordinate 1,744 downwards.
GCATGGTGTACGGCGACAATCCGCGGGACGGCTACGTGCGGGGCGGCGTGTTCGTGCACCCCGATCTGCGGTTCCAGATCACGTTCCCCGCGGGATGGGCGGTGCAGAATGGGCGCGACGCGGTGCAGGCGCTGAGTCCGGGACAGGATGCCGTGGTGCAGCTGTCGGTCGCCAGCCAGCCGACGCCCGATCAGGCGGCGACGGCCTTCTTCTCGCAGCAGGGCGTGACCGGCACGCCGGGCCGATTCGCCTTTCGCGGCCTGCCCGCCACCACGGGCGAGTTCACCGCCACGACCGATCAGGGCGCCGTCGCCGGCCGCGCCACGTATATCGAGTACGAAGGTCGCGTCTATCAGATCCTCGCGATCACGAGCCAGGAGCGCTATCCCGGTGTGCGGGATGTCGCCTGGCGCGCGACCACGAGCTTCGACCGCCTCAGCGATCCGGCCGTGCTCGGCGTACAGCCGTGGCACCTGCAGGTGGTCACGGTGCCGCGCAGCATGACCGTGGAAGAGTTCGCCCGGGCCTATCCGGGTCCCGTCCCGGTCGCGACCGTCGCCCTGGTGAACAACGTCGACCCCGGCGACCGGTTCGCGGCGGGGTCGCTCGCCAAGCGCATCGTCGGAGACCCATTGCCGTGACGGCACGGATCGCGGGGAAGTGGGCGCTCGTCACCGGGGCGAGCGCGGGGATCGGTCTGGCCTGCGCGCGGCGGTTCGCCGCCGATGGCGCGCACCTCGTCCTCTGGGCCCGCCGGGCGGACCGGCTCGAGCGGGAAGCGAAAGAGATCCACGAGCGCTATGGCGGCGGCATCCAGGTGCGCAGCGCGGTCGTGGATGTACGCGATCGCGCCGCCGTCGACGCCGCAGTCGCGGCGCTCGTGGCGCACGGCATCGTGCCCGACATTCTCCTCAATAACGCGGGTCTCGCGGCGGGGCTCGACAAGCTGCACGAAGGCGATCCCGACGACTGGGACCGCATGATCGACACGAATGTGAAGGGTCTGCTGTACGTGTCGCGCGCCGTGCTGCCGCACATGGTGCGGCTGGGGCGGGGGCACGTCGTGAATCTGGGAAGCCTCGCCGGCCACCAGACCTACCCCAAGGGCAACGTCTACGGGGCGACGAAGTACGCGGTGCGCGCGCTGACCGAAGGGATGCACCTCGATCTCGTGGGCACGCCGGTGCGCGTCTCGAGCGTCGATCCCGGCCTCGTCGAGACCGAGTTTTCCGTGGTGCGGTTCCACGGCGATGTCGAGCGGGCGAACAGCGTCTATCAGGGGCTGCGGCCGCTGACCGCCGACGACGTCGCGGAGGTGGTGAGCTACGTCGTCAATCTGCCGGAGCACATCGACGTGCTCGATCTGGTGTTGATGCCGACGGCGCAGCGCAGCACGCAGACCGTGCACCGCGCCTGAGCGTCACTTTGCGCGGTCGAGATACTCCCCGGTATTGGGATTGACGCGCACCTTCTCGCCGGTCTGAATGAACTCGGGGACGTTGACCGAGACGCCGTTGGACAGCTTGGCGGGCTTCGTCGACGCCGTCTTGGTGGCGCTCTTCATCACCGGCGCCGTCTCCACGACCTGGAACACCAGCGCATTGGGCAGCTCGACGCCGATCGGACGGCCGTTGAAGTACTCCGCGATGACCTCCATCCCGTCCGTCATCCATTGGGAATGGTCGCCGAGAGATTCCTCATCAATTTCGTACTGCTCGTAGGTTTGCGTGTTCATGAAATGGTA
>DATFTG010000133.1:0-44586 GCA_035262265.1 Gemmatimonadales bacterium | reverse complement strand
TCCCATTCACTCACCTGCCCGATATACTCGTTCCACTCTCCTTCCTTTGCCTCGACGAACCGCTCATAGATGTGCTCGCCCAGCGCTCCCCGGATCACCGGCGATTTCTCGAGACACTCGAGCGCCTCGTGCAGATCCCGCGGCAGCTCGTCGATCCGGTATCGCCGCCGCTCGCGGAAACTCATCTCGAAAATGTTCTTGTCGACGGGGTCCGTCGGCTCGAGCTTGCGCTCGAGGCCGTCGAGTCCGGCGGCCAGCTGCACCGCCAGCGCGAGATAGGGGTTCGCCGACGGATCGGGCATGCGCAGCTCGCACCGCGTCCCGGTGCCCCGCTTGTCGGGGATCCGCACCAGCGGCGAGCGGTTGCGCATCGACCACGCGACGTTCACCGGCGCCTCGTACCCCGGCACGAGCCGCTTGTAGCTGTTGACGAGCGGGTTCGTGACGGCGCAGAACCCGCGGGCGTGCTCCAGCAGCCCGGCGATGTACGACAGCGCCACCGCCGACAGCTCCCACTTCCCCTTGGGGTCATGGAACGCGTTCTTGCCGTTGGCGAACAGCGACTGGTGCGTGTGCATCCCGGAGCCGTTCTGCCCGAAGATCGGCTTCGGCATGAAGGTGGCGAGAAAACCATGGCGGAACGCGACGTCGCGGACCACGAAGCGGAACGTCGCCAGGTTGTCCGCCGTTTCGAGTGCGGCGGCGTAGCGGAAATCGATCTCGTGCTGCCCCGGCGCCACCTCGTGATGCCCCGCCTCGACCTCGAATCCCATCGAGACGAGGTCCCGGATGATCAGGCGCCGGATCTCCTCGGCGCGATCCACCGGGGTGAGATCGAAGTATCCCCCCTCGTCGTGCGTTTCGACCGTCGCCCGTCCCCGGGCATCGAGCTGGAAGATGAAGAACTCCGCTTCCACTCCCGCCATCAGCTCGTACCCCAGCTTCCGCGCCCGGGCGATCTGACGTTTCAGGGCGGCGCGCGTGCAGCCGGCGAATGCCGAGCCGTCGGGATTGTAGATGTCGCAGATCACGCGGGCGACTTTCCCGCCCTCGTCATCGTACGGCAGCACGCGGAACGTGTCGAGGTCGGGCTTCAGCACCATGTCCGACTCCTCGATGCGCACGAACCCTTCGATCGAGCTGCCGTCGAACATGATGTCCCCGTCGAGCGCCTTCTCGAATTGGCTGGCGGGGACTTCGACGTTCTTGTTGATGCCGAGAATGTCGGTGAACTGCAGCCGCAAAAACGCGACGTCGCGCTCTTTGGCGAGCGTCAGGATGTCGGCTTTGGAGGCCCCGGTGGTCTTCTCTGGCATGACGGTAGGAGACGGTAGGGGACAGTAGGAGACGGGCGGCCTTTCACCTACCGACCCCAACCGTCTTCTACCGTCTCCTACCGACCGCCGTTAGCAGTCGTAATACAGGAAAAACTCGTACGGGTGCGGCCGCAGGGCGACCGGATCGATCTCCTTCGCCCGCTTGTAGCCAAGCCACGTATCGATCAGATCCTGCGTGAACACGCCGCCCTCCAGCAGGAACGCATGGTCGGCCTCGAGCGCCGCGAGCGACTCGGCGAGGCTTCCCGGCGTGTTCTTGACGTGCTTCCGCTCCGCCGGCTCGAGCTCGTAGAGGTCCACGTCCATCGGCTTCGGCGGCTCGATCTTGTTGCGCAACCCGTCCAGCCCCGCCATCAACAGCGCGGCGAAGGTGAGGTAGGGATTGCTCGACGGATCGGGTGCACGGAACTCGATCCGCTTCGACTTCGGTGACTTCGAATACATCGGGATGCGGCAGATCGCCGAGCGGTTGCGTTGCGAGTAAATCAGGTTGATCGGCGCTTCGTACCCCGGCACCAGACGGCGGTAGCTATTGGTCGTCGGGGCCGCGAAGGCAAGCAGCGCCGCGGCGTGCTTGATGAGCCCGCCGATGTACCAGCGCGCCGGATCGGACAGCAGGGCGTAGCCTTTGGGATCGTAGAACAGGTTGGTCTTGTCGTTCCACAGGCTCATGTGCACGTGCATACCGGAGCCGTTATCGCCGTACATCGGCTTCGGCATGAACGTCGCCGTGTAGCCGTACTGCGCGCACACGTTCTTGACGATGTACTTGTACATCATCACCTGGTCGGCCATGCGCGTCAGCGTCGTGAAACGCATGTCGATCTCCGTCTGGCCCGCGGTGCCCACTTCGTGGTGATGCACCTCGACGTCGATCCCAGCCGAGATCAGCGCCAGCATGATGCGCGAGCGCAGGTCCTGCAGCTTGTCCACCGGCGGCACGGGGAAGTACCCCTCCTTGTGCCGCGGCCGGTGCCCCAGGTTCGGGGTGCCGTTCGCCCCCGAATTCCAGATGCCCTCGACGGAGTCGAGGTGGTAGTAGCCTTCATGCGCGTTCTGATCGAAGCGCGCCGAATTGAAGATGTAGAACTCGGCTTCCGGCCCGAAGTAGGCGGTGGTCGCGATCGCGCTCTTGACGACGTACTGCTCCGCCTTCTGCGCGACGTAGCGCGGGTCGCGCGTGTAGCGCTCCCCCGTGATCGGATCGCCGATATCGCACGTCAGGGAGAGGGTCGGGACCTGCAGGCACGGATCGACGAACGCGCTCGAGGGATCGGGGAAGAGCAGCATGTCGCTCTCGTTGATCGCCTGGAAGCCGCGGATCGACGACCCGTCGAAGCCCAGCCCTTCGCTGAAGACGTCCTCGTTCAGCTCCTTCAATGGCAGCGAAAAGTGCTGCCACGTGCCCGGAAGATCGCAGAATTTCACGTCCACCACCTGCACGCCGGCTTCGCGGGCGCGGCGGATCACTTCGGCAGGCGACGGCTTACTCGAACCCTTCGCCTCTCTCGTCGGTTCCAACGTCGCGGTCATGTGACTGATCCTCTCTCCTTGTCGGTCGGCGTGAACGGGTAGTCAAAACGACGAAAGCCCGCCTCCGGGCTCGGTGCGACGGGCTTCCGCAATGCGGTCGCCGTTGGTTCTGGCATGGCGCAAGGTAGCCGGGCACCCCGATGGGCGTCAAGCAAAACCTGCGCCAACTGCAAGAAAGAACGTGGATGAGCTTGGAAGGATGTTGAAAACCGTCAGATTGCAGTCGAAACCGTGCAACATTTGCACAAATCGAGCGACAGCGAAATCAGCCGGGGATCGCCTCGACGAACTGCACCAGCTCTACCGCCGAAAATTCACCGAATCGCTCGAGAATGTCCTTTTCCTGGCGCTCGAGAAACACCCATCCGGTCGTCTTGTGCTGGCCGTCGCCGACGAAGTGCATACGGCCGCGCACCGCCTCCAGCTCGGCGTCCGGTTGGACCTCGAGGTACACATTCCAGCGGCTTTGCCCGCGCTTCAACTCACCCATGTGGCGGGTGCGGTCCTGTCCGGGAAACGCGTCAGGCATATCGCAATACGCTACGCTGTCTCGTCGTATCCTGCCAGGCAGTTAGATTGGCGCACCATGACCTGCCATGCCTGCGGTGCGACGCTGTCGGACGGTGCGCGCTACTGCCACAAGTGCGGAGCCAGCACCTCGGCTCCCGCGACTGGATGGCGCGTCGGCCTGCCATGGGGCATCGCCGGGCTGGCTGTGGGAGGGCTGATCGGTGTCCTGGCGATGCGCGGCAGCGGCGGAACGGCGGAATCTGCCGCGCCGGGCACGTCGGCCGCGCCGTTCGCCGGCAGCGTGAGCGCGGGCAGTGCCGCCCCCGACATCAGCCAGATGTCACCCGAGGAGCGGGCGCAGCGCCTCTTCGACCGCGTAATGCGCCTCGACGAAGCGGGGAAGGCCGACAGCGTGCAGTTCTTCCTGCCCATGGCGCTCGGCGCCTACCAGCAGCTGCCGGCGCTGTCGCTCGACGCGCACTTCGACGTCGGCCTCCTGAAGCTCGCGGGAGGGGACGCGGGCGGCGCCCTCGCCGAAGCGGACACGATCCGCCGCGAGGTGCCGACCCACCTGTTCGCCGACATCCTGCGCGCCCGGGGGCTCGAAGCGCAGTCGAACGCGCGCGGGGCGCGCGACGCCTATCAGCACTTCCTCACCAATGAGGCGAGCGAGCGGGCGCGCCGCCGTCCCGAGTACGCCGACCGCGCGACCCTGCTGGATGCGTTTCACGGCGCTGCCGTGAGTCACACCGTCAAGTGAGGTTGGGCTCCACCTTCGTGCGGTAACAGTCGGGGCAGATGCCGTGGCTGAACTCGGCCTTCGATCGCGTCTCGATGTACCCTTCCAGCTCACTCCACTGATCCGTCTCGTTGCGAATGCGCTTGCAGTAGCTGCAGATCGGGAGCAGACCCTCGAGCGCGTCGATGCGCTGCCGCATCCCCAGAATGCGCTGCGCCACGCCGAGCCGCGCCTTCAGCTCGTCGGGATCGACGGGCTTCGTGATGAAATCGTCGATCCCCGACTCCATCGCAGTGAGGAAACTTTCCTTCCCGCCGCGTCCGGTCAGCAGAATGAAGTACGTGTAGTGCGGTGAGCGGTCCTCGCGGATGTGGCGGCACAACTCCAGTCCGTCCATCTCCGGCATCATCCAGTCGGAGATCACGACCCGCGCCGCGGTGAGCCGCCAGGCGTCGAGCGCTTCCTGCCCGTCGCTCGCTGCGGTGACCTGGTAGCCGGCGCCGGTGAGCATCGCCTGCAGCGTCAGCCGGCCGACGGCATCGTCTTCCGCGATGAGGACATTCACGCCGGGGACGGCGCCGGAGAGGGGGCGGCGGGCGCAGGGCCCCGCAGCGGCACGACGAACCAGAACGTGCTGCCCTGCCCCACAACGCTCTCCACACCGATCGACCCCCCGTGCGCTTCGACGGCGAACTTGCAGAAGGTGAGCCCGAGGCCACTCGAGTGTTTGGCGCCCTGCCGCGCCGCTTCGACCTGCCCGAATTTCTCGAAGATCTTGTCGTGAAACTCCGGCGGAATGCCGGGCCCGGTGTCGCTGACCGACACGCGCACCCCCCCGTCGCTCCCCTGCACCGCGACGCGGATACGGCCGGAGGCCGGGGTGAACTTGATGGCGTTGCCGACGAGGTTGGCGATCACGCGGCGGATCACGCTCGGATCGATCATCGCCCGCAGCCGCTCGGGGCCCTGCTCGAGCTGCAGCGACACGCGCCGCGCCGCCGCGCCGATACCCGTCACCGCGTCGGTCGCGACGATCCCGACATCCGTGAGCGCCAGCTCGAGCGGCATTTTCCCCGCCTCGAGGCGGCTCACGTCGAGCAGGTCGCTGACCATCTCGGTCATTTCGACCGCGACCTTGCGCGCTTCGTCGATCGACTGGGTCATATCGTGATCCAGCCGGCCGGCGCCGTCGAGCTTGAGGAGATCGAGGTAGGCGCGGATGCCGGCGAGCGGGGATCGCAAGTCGTGCACGATCATGTGCACCAGACTGTCGCGCAGCAGCTCGAGCCGCTCCAGCCGCCGGTACTGCTGCTCCACCTCGACGTACAGCTGATGCATGCGCACCGCGTTGCGCACGCGGAGCGTGAGGTCGCTCTTGTCGATGGGTTTCGTGATGTAGTCGTTGGCCCCCGCTCCGATGCCGAGCAGGCGCTGGTCGCGCTGGCTCAGCGCCGTCACGAGCAACACCGGGATGGAAGCGGTGGACGGCTCGGCCTTGATGCGGCGGCACACTTCGAAACCGTCCATCCCGGGCATGCCGATGTCCAGCAGCACGACGTCCGGGGATGTCGTCGCCACCTGCTGCAACGCCTCCGAGCCGTCGACGGCCTCGATCACTTCGTGGCCCTGCGCTTCCAGCAGATCACGCAGCAGCAGGCGGTTGGGATCCTGGTCGTCGACGACCAGCACGCGGCCGATCACCGCTTCGCGACGCCGCAGCGGAGCAGGTTCGGTCACGTCCGCTTACCGGTCCCGAGCAGCCGCGTCACCATCGTCCTTTCCTCCTCCGGCGTCCGCGCCCGCAGCACGTCATATCCCTGGGCGCCCCGTACCGTCGCCGGCTCCAGATTCACGGCATAGTCCTCCACCATCAGGATTCGTTTCCGGAGCGTGCGCGTCAAGCGGCCGGCTGCCTCGCCGCCGGGCAGACCCGAGCCAGCTCCATCAGCAGCTCGGCCGCGCCGTCCTTGCGAACCACCGCCTGGACCCCGTCCAGGAGGCGCGCCCGGTCTTCGGCGGTCAGCTCCTTGCCCGTAAAGACGAGGATGGGGATGTTGCGACCCGCCGGATGATCGCGCAGCTGCCGCACCACCTGGAATCCCGTCATCCCGGGCATCACGAGATCGAGCACGATGACGTCGGGCAGGTGCGCCAGCGCCAGCTCCACGCCGGTTCGACCGTCGGTCGCCGAGAGGGCACGCAACCCGTTGCGCGTCAGGGTTTCCGTCAGCAGCTCGACGGTCGGCGCTTCATCGTCGACGACGAGCACCGTCGGGGTGTGGCCCGCCGGAACCGCGCCCAGCGAGCGCCGCACGGCCGCGACGAAGTCGTGACGCTGCACCGGCTTCACGAGCCACTCCACCGCTCCCAAGCTGAGCCCCAGCTCGCGATGGTCGGTGATGCTCACGACGACCACCGGGATCGCGCTCGTGGCGGGCGCGCCTTTGAGCTGGCCGAGGATCGCCATGCCGTCCTCGCCGGGGAGCAGAATGTCGAGGGTGATCGCGTCCGGCTTCAGCGTCCGGGCGAGGGCCACGGCCTGCGACCCGGTCGACGCATGCGCGACGCGGTAACCCGCTTCGGTGAGGAAGTGACCCAGCAGATCGCCTGCCCGCGCGTCGTCTTCGACGACGAGGACGAGCGGCCCCCGCTCCACCGCGACGTCCGGCTCGGGAGCGGCCGCCGGCTCGGGGGGCTGGGGCTTCGGCGGGGCGCGCAACGGCAGATAGAAGCGGAACGTGCTGCCGCGCTCGAGCTCGCTTTCCACTTGAATGCGGCCGCCGTGCAGCTCGACCAGCTTCTTGGTGAGCGCCAGCCCCAGCCCCGTGCCCTGCTGCTCGCGGACATACTCGGAGTCGAGCTGCTCGAACTCTTGAAAGATGCGCCGCGTGTCCTCCGCGGCGATGCCGATGCCGGTGTCGGTCACCGCGATCTCGATCATCGGCTCGCCGGGGGGGCGGCGCGCGGTGATCCGGATGCGGCCGCCGTCGGGGGTGAACTTGATCGCGTTGCTGAGCAGGTTGACGGTGATCTGGCGGAACTTCGCGGGATCGGCGACGATCGACGGGAGGCCGGGATCGACGTCCATTTCCATAGTATGGTGTTTGCGCTGGGCGAGTGATTCCACGAGCGCTCGGACCTCGTCCAGCGCCGGCGCGACCTCGATTTGCGCGAGGGCGAGCTCCATCCGGCCGGCTTCGACCTTCGAGAGGTCGAGGATGTCGTTGATGACCTGCAGCAGCAGGCGTCCCGAGGCCAGCACGTTCTCCACGTAGCGATGCTGCTTCTCGTTCAGGATTCCGAAGGTCTGGTCCTCGAGCATCTCGGAAAACCCGATGATCGAGTTCAACGGCGTGCGCAGCTCGTGGCTCATTTTGGCCAGGAACTCTGACTTCGCCCGGTTGGCCGCCTCGGCCGCGGCCCGCGCCCGGCGCAGCTCTTCCTCCGCCCGCACCCGATCGGTGATGTCGAGCCACGCGCCGAGGATCTGGACCGGCCCCCCCACGGCATTACGCAGTACACGGGCTTCATCCCGCATCCAGTGGTAGCTGCCGTCGCGAAACAGAAACCGGTACTCGCGGGTGAACCGGTCCTGGGCGAGCAAGGCCGGCGTTTCCGCCAACAGCCGCTCCCGCTCGTCGGGGTGGAAGCGGGCGGCGACCCAGGTCGGATCGAGGGCGTCCGCCGCGTCATAACCCGTCATGCGGGAGAAGTTGTCACTGACGAACGTAGGGATCAGCTTCCCGGGCCGGACGTCGAGGGCGTAGATCACGGTGCTCGAGAAGGCGAGCACCTGCTGCAGCCGGGTTTCGGCGACCCGCAGCGCGTCCGCGGCCTGGCGCTGCTCGGTGATGTCCTCGGAAACGCCGAGCAGAAACTGCGGCCGCCCGTCGGCGTCGAGCACCGGGACCTTCTTGGTGTGCAGGATGCGGGCGCCCTTGTGGCGCGTGTGGATGATCTCTTCGGGAATGTCGAGGACGGTGCCGCGCGCCAGCACCTCGCGGTCCTTCTCCACGAAGAAGCGCGCTTCGCTCTCCGGAAAGAAATCGAAATCGCTCTTTCCTATCAGCTCAGCGCGCGAGTATCCGAGCAGCTCCTCACCGGACCGGTTGATGCGCACGAACCGCAGGTCGGTGGCGTCCTTGATGAACACCATGTGCGGGATCTGCTCGATGACCGAATCGAGGAACGAGCGGGAGCGCTGGACCTCAGCCTGCGCACGGTCGCGCTCGACGAGGTTGCGGGTGAACTGCCAGCGGGTCATCAGGAGCAGGACGGCGGCGAGGAGCACGCCGGCGAGGATCTCGATCCGGGGGCCCCGGCCCGTGACCCCCCAGATCGACAGGCTGCCGAAGACGAGCAGCAGGCCGAGGACGGAGCCCAGTCCCAGGTTCGCGATGCGCCGCAGGGATGTCGTCATGCGATCCGTTGCCGGAGACCCCCGATCTTCAAGTAGGGGCGGTGGATCCACGCTCCTAGGTCGTTTTTGCGCCACTCAGGTGCGGGAACGCGACAGCGCGACATGTCGGGTGTCACCGACTAACTTTGCTTTCGGTGACACCGTAGAATAGTGAATCTTCCGAGCCTGGTGGAGGGACGGCTGGCATGAGCACTGCTCCGGTTCCCATCCTCGTCGTGGACGACGAGGAGCCCATTCGGAATGCCCTCAAACGGTATCTCACCAAACAGGAGTTCCTGGTCCATACGGCGTCCTCAGGTGAGGAGGCGCTGGAGCAGCTCCGCGCCCACGACGACGTCGCCCTGATGCTGTGCGACATCCGGATGGCCGGGATGAGCGGAGTGGATATCGTCCCGCAGGCGCTCGAGCTTTCCCCCGACCTCGCGATCCTGATGCTCACGGCGGTCAACGACGCGACGACCGCGGCGCTGTGCATGCAGCGCGGCGCGCTCGATTACCTCACGAAGCCGGTCGAGCTGCTGGAGCTGGGACGAACGATTCAGCGCGCCCTGAAGCGGCGGGAGATGATGATCGGCCGCCGCGAGCTCGATCAGCATATCAAGGAAGAAGTCGAACGCCGCACCCAGGAATTCCAGCGCGAGCGGGCGCGGCTGGAGCGCGTCTCCGTGGCGACGCTCGAAGTGTTGATCAACGCCCTCGAGGCCAAGGATCCCTACCTGCGGGGGCATTCCGCCCGTGTGGCGGATTTGTCGGCAACGATTGCCGCGGAGATGAGCCTGCCCGACGATGAAATCGAGCAGATCCGACTCGCGGGCCGGCTCCACGACATCGGCAAGATCGGAACGCGGGAGGACGTGCAGAACAAGCACGGTCCGCTGACCCCGGAGGAGTACGAGCACATCAAGCAGCACGTGGTGATCGGGTCGCAGATCCTCAGTCCGCTGCAACATCTCGGGCCCATCATCGACGTCGTCCGCAGCCATCACGAGCGCTGGGACGGGACCGGGTATCCGGATGGACGCCGCGGCGATGAGATCCCTGTCGCCGCGCGCATCATCGGCGCCGCAGAGGTGTGGGACGCCCTCAGCACTTCACGCCCCTATCAGGAGAAGCTCACCCTGGAACAGGCGGTGCGCCGCTTGGGCGAGCTCTCCGGCTCGGTGGTCGACCCCGCCGTGTTCGCCGCCCTGTCGGAGGTGGTGAAGCGGCGCCGCTCCCTGACGTTCCTCATCGACGGGGAAGGGACCCCACACGAAATGCGCGAATGGGGGGTGGAGAGCACCTCGTGAATCCCCACTGGCACGTCGATTGCCGGTATTGACCCGGCGTTTGGTGTACCCAAAGTTGACGGACCTCCGGAGGGGACGCAGCTGATGGTGGACGTGCAGTCGATGGCGCCCGGGTTGTCGCACGTCGTGTTTCTCGAACGCGCAGCCCGCGAGCTCGATTCTGCCCAGAGCCGGTTCGGACAAGCGGCGTTTCTTGTGTTGCGGCTCGTCGACCTGCTCGGCGCCAGCCAGACGGCGACGCATGGGGATGACCTCTTCGGGTACCAGGCGGCTGCGACTGGCCGATACTGCCACGAACAGCTCGAGCCGGGACCGCAGACGGACCGCCTCCTGGACCTCGTCAGCAGCGCCTCCTACGCACACCGCAGTCAGAATCCCGGCCTCATCGCTCCGGTGATGTTCGATCTGACCCGGGACCTGATCAGCGCCAGCCACTTCGAGGAAGCGCTCGACGTACTGGCGACCTTCGAGCGGAATGTGGGCGAGCGGATAGAACCCTCCGCGGCGATCACCGTCGCCATGCTCACCGGGCGCGCCATGCGCCTGGCGGCGCGATTCGACGAGGCGGAGGTGGCCTACCGGCGTGCCGGTTCGTTGGCCACGGCCACCGGCGATCGTCGTATGGTGGCCTTCTCCCGCCTGGGGTGCGCCAACGTGTTGGTCTCGAAAGGGAACCTCGCGGTGGCAGAGAGGGAGTATTTCGACCTGCTGAGTGAGGCGCGCGCGCTGCACGATACCGGTCTGGAATCACAGGTTGAGAACGGCATTGGCATCGTGCTGGGATACCGTGGGCAGACGCCCGATTCTCTTCTGCATTTCTGGAGAGCCTTCAAGCTTTCGGAGAGCGATCCGGAAGAAGCGCTCGGTGCGCTGTACAATCTCGGCTACTCGTTAGGGCGGTTGGGGGCGGTGGAAGCCGCCGAGCACGCCTTTCGGTTCACTCTCAAGCGGGCCCAGCGCGTCGAGCTCGCGAACAACGCGTTGATCGAGCTGATGCACTGCGCGTCGTTCCGTCGGGATCGTGTCGGCTTCGCTCGGTGGAGCGCCGAGTGCGGCCGCGCCTTGGCACGCATGCACCCCAACCAAGTTGCGGATTTTCATCTCAAGCTCGGAATCGGGCTGGCACGCTTCGGCCACCTGGATCGTGGCGCGATCGAGCTGAAGCAGGCGCTACAGGTCGCCCGCAGTCATGGTCTGCACGAATTCGAATTCCGGATCGAACGAATTGCGGCGGGACTGAGTGCGTGTGACACGACACTGCTGGAGGGTGAAGACCTCGGAGATGCCCCAGCCTGGGCGGCGACCCTCGACGAGGTGTCGCGCGCCCTGGCGGGTCTCGCCCACTGATCGATCGGCTAGTGATGGCAAGTGCTGCCGCTCTGAAAGTCGCAGGTCTGGTCCGCCCTGACCGGGGCCGGGCCGGTGGCACTGGATGAACAAGCCGATGCACCCAGCAGAATCCCCACCACGACGAGCGCGACGAGAGTTGAAATCCGGCGCGACATAGAGCCTCCAGCGGTGTGAGAGAGAGTAGACAGCAGTGCGGCTGAGGCTCATATTGAGCGGGGCTGGCGAGGTTTTTGAGGTCGGATTTGCGACAACCTAGGTTGTTCCTGCGACACTGATGCTCGTTCTGGCTGCCGTTCCCGAGATCCAAGTGCTCCGCCTGCGTCGCGCGGCGGGAGCGCGTTTCGGGTTTGTACCGGCAGGAGCGTGGGGCGACGTCGTCGATCTCATCTGCCGTCAGCCGATCGAGCTCGCCGTCGTCGATCCGATGTTGTCAGGAGAGCCGCGCAGCCAGGAGATCGAGCGGCTGCGACTGTTGTTCCCCTCCCTGCCCGTGCTGTTGTACACGACCTTCACACCTGCGCTCGCCCCGGTGCTGCTCGCGCTCGGCCGTCAGGGCGTGCAGGACGTCGTGTTCTGCAGGCTCGACGATCATCCCGACGGGTTGCGCGCCGTGCTGGAGCGCGAGCAGGCGCGCGCCTGCTCGCAACAGCTGCTGGAGCAGATCTCCGCGACGTTCGCCCAGATGCGCCCCGAGATCCGCTGGCTGCTCGAAGGGGCCCTGCGCGCTCCGGAGGGAGTCCAGACGGTCGAGCAGCTCGCCGCTTCGGCTGGCGTGGGACGCCGCACCTGTGAGCGCTGGTTCATGCGCGCGGGGATGCCCTCCCCGCGCCACTTTCTCGCGGCCGCGCGCGTCCTGTACGCGCACCGCCTGTTGCAGGATCCCGGCTTCACCGTCGAGGACGTCGCGAAGCGGCTCGGGTACTCCCAGGTGCGCACCCTGCAGCAGCACGCCCGCTTCTACCTCGGCCTCACGGCGGGCGAGATGCGCCTGTCGCTGACGCCGGAGGCGGCCCTGCAGCTCGTCGCACGCCGCTTCACCACCCTGCCGCGCGCGATCGCCGAATCCGAAGCATCGTGACGGGGGCGGAACAGGTCATCCGCGTCGCCCACAGCCCCGACTCGGACGACGCGTTCATGTTCTGGGCCCTGGCAGCCGGACGCATCGACACCGGCGGCCGCCGCTACGTACACGAGCTCGCCGACATCGAGACGCTGAACCGCCGCGCGCTCGCGGGAGAGCTCGAAGTCACCGCCGTTTCGATCCACGCCTACGCCTACCTCGCCGACCGCTACGCCCTGCTCGCCCACGGCGCCAGCATCGGCGACCGCTACGGCCCCCGCATCGTCGCGCGCCAACGCGCGCCGGACGATCCGCGCGCCGCCCTCGCCGGGCGGACCGTCGCCGTGCCCGGGGAGCTCACCACCGCCTTCCTCGCGCTGCGGCTCTACCAGCCGGCGGCACGCACCGTCGTTGTGCCGTTCGATCAGATCGAGGACTATGTCGCGGCGGGACGCGCCGACGCCGGGCTGCTCATTCATGAAGGCCAGCTGACCTACGCCGATCGGGGCCTCGCACTGTGGGTCGACCTGGGCGTTTGGTGGGACGACGAAACGGGATTGCCGTTGCCGCTCGGCGGCAACGTCGCGCGCCGCGACCTCGGGGACGCCATGCTCGTCGCCGTTGCGCGCGACCTGAAAGCCAGTATCGAGTACGGTCTCGCGCATCGCGCCGAAGCGCTGGCCCACGCGCAGTCGTACAGCCGCGGTCTCGATCCCGCGAAGACCGACCGGTTCGTCGGGATGTACGTCAACGACTACACCGTGGACTACGGCGAGCGCGGACGGCGGGCGGTCCGGGAGCTGCTCGAGCGCGGCCACCGTGCCGGGATCGTGCCTGGCCCAGTGCCCCTGCAGTTCGTGGCGGCCTAGTGTCAGGTCACCCCGTGCGCCCCACGGCGGTGTTGATCGTCGACGACGAGGAGCCGATGCGCCACGCGCTGCAACGGTTCCTCAAAGGACTCGAGCTGCCCACGCTCACCGCCGCGTCGGGAGCGGAAGCGCTCGACGTGCTGCGGGCCAATCCCGTCGCGCTGATGCTCGCCGATATCCGCATGCCGGGGATGAGCGGCATCGATCTCGTGCCGCAGGCCCTGGCGCTCGATCCCGACCTCGCGGTGGTGATGCTCTCGGCGGTGAACGACGCCACGACTGCCGCGCTCTGCATGCAACGCGGCGCCATGGACTACCTGACGAAGCCGCTCGACCTCGACGACCTGGCGCGCGCCGTCCAGGGCGCGCTGCGGCGCCGCGAGGAGCGGCGCGCGACGCGTGAGATCGACCAACGCGCCAAGGAGGCGCTGGGGCGGGAACGGGCCAAGGCCGCACGCCTGACCGTGGCGACCCTCGAGGCGCTGGTGAACGTCATGGAGGCGCGCGATCCCTACTTGCGCGGTCATTCGGCCCGCGTAGCCGATCTCACCGCGACGATCGCGGCTCACCTCGGTCTGGCGGACGATGTCGTCGAGGCTGCGCGGCTCGCCGGACGCCTGCACGACATCGGCAAGATCGGCACGCGCGAGGGCGTCCTCAACAAGCAGGGGCCGCTGACGCCGGAAGAGAACGAGCACATCAAACAGCACGTGATCATCGGTTCTCAGCTGCTGGCCCCGATCGACGAGCTGCGTCCGGTGCTGGGCGGCATCCGCAATCACCATGAGCGGTGGGACGGCTCGGGGTATCCCGACGGACTCAAGGGGGAGGAGATCCCGCTGCTCGGACGCATCATCGGCGCTGCGGAGATCTACGACGCGCTGTGCACCAGCCGGCCGTATCAGGAAAAGATGTCGCCGTATGAGGCGGTGCAACGGATGGGCGAGCTCGTGGGAACGGCCCTCGACCCGCATGTCTACGCATCGCTCGCCGAAGTGGTCCGGCGGCGGCGATCGCTCGTCTTTCTCGACGGCGGGGACGCTCCCGGCTCCTGAAAAGACCAAACCCGGGGGCTTGCGCACCCCGGGTTGGCGGGTCGGGCGAAGTGGCCGTCACACTTCGGCCGCGACCTCTTGTTCCAGCGCATCGCTTGCTTGGCGTCCTACCCTACGCAGCCGGCGGCGAAATTGTTGCAGAACCGCTGTATCACCGCCGCACCCAGTTTGATGCACGGATCCGCCAAAGCGTTGCACGCCCCGCCTCAGAAGCGCCGCACGCGCCCAAGTCGCGACGTCGTAATGGTTTCAACCTGGGACCCACGGCGCAGCACGATCCGCGTATTGCCGAGTCCCCAGGCAATTCCGAGCGGGCTGAAGACGACTTCCGGGTTGGAGACGGTGAGCGAGACGCCGGCCGACGCCGGACCGGCCCAGCGCGCGTACGGTTCCCATCCGGCCGCTCCCTCGCGGTCGATGCGCAATGAATCGGCGGCGATGCGCAATCGCGCGCGCACGCCGCGTAGGACGGCGGCAGTCCGCGTGACCGCCAGTGCCGTGGTCATGTCGCGTGCCGCCCCATCCGCGGCGATCCAGTCGACCAGCGGAACGAGCCGCGACACGACGATCGTCGTGAGCAGTGCCATGACGGCGAGGACGACGACCATCTCGGTCAGGGTGAAACCGCGACGCACGGCACAAGTGTACGCCGGGGGCCGGCGCGAGCATCATCGAAAACGCGCGCGACGGAGCGAAACGACGCGCCGCCGCACCGCTTGCGCCCCTGGTCTAACCCGCCAGCCGGGGGTGCGCTATGTTGAAAACGATGACCGCCGCGCCCCAGCGCGACCCTCTCCATACCCTGCGAGAGTACCGCAATCTCGCACCGTGGAACCTGCACGACCTGTCCATCCTCGTGGGGGCCGTGCTGCAGGCGTCCGCCATCACGCCGATCAATGCCGCTGCGCGGGCCACGCCGAGTCAACGGACCATCCGGTTTTATGTCGCGCGGGGGCTGGTGGCGCCACCCGAGGGCCGGGGCACCGCGGCCACCTACACGTATCGCCACTTCCTCCAGCTGCTGTGCATCAAGCTGCGCCAGATGGAGGGAGCCACGCTGGCGGCGATCACGCGGGAAATGGAAGACCAGACCGGCGACGTGCTCGAGCGGCGCGCAGCGCAAACGTTGGGAGCGGCGCTACCGCCCCCCGACCGGCTGTCGCTGCGCGGCGGCGAGGGGCTGCCGCGGGGACGCTCGGGCCGTGCCATCAACGCGTGGCTGTCGCGCGACGTCGAGCGCGAGCCGGGAGCGCCGTCCAGCTGGCGGCGCATCCCCGTCGCCCGCGGCGTCGAGCTGCACCTCGATACGGACCACCCGCTTGCCCGGCTCGGCCCCGAAGAGGCCGGGGTAGCGGAGATGGTGCGCCAGGCGCTCGCGAAACTCCTGCCGCAGTGGCCCGCGTAGTACTCGTTCTCCACATCCGGGAGTAACTCATGAGCGGTGTGATTCTGCTGATCATCCTCGGGGTGGTCGTCCTGTACGGCGTCGGCGCGTACAACGGCCTCATCAGTCTCAAGAACCAGACGCTCAATGCGTTCAAGCAGATCGACGTTCAGCTGAAGCGCCGCCACGACCTGATTCCCAACCTCGTGAACGCGGTGAAGGGCGCGATGGACTTCGAGAAGTCGACGCTCGAGGCGGTGATCCAGGCCCGCAATCAGGCCGTGTCGGCGGGCGCCAACGCCAGCCCTGACGCGATGAAGTCGGTGGCGGCCGCGGAGAACCAGCTCACGGCAGCGCTGTCGCGCTTCAACGTGGTGGTCGAGCAGTACCCGCAGCTCAAGGCGACGGGCAACGTGGCACAGCTGCAGGAGGAGCTCACCTCCACGGAAAACCGCATCAGCTTCGCGCGGCAGGGCTACAACGACACCGCCACGCAGTACAACACGAAGCAGCAGCAATTCCCCACGAACCTGTTCGCCGGAATCGCCAAGGCGACCCCCGCCGAGCTGTGGGAGATCACCGACGAGGGTGAGCGCGCGGTGCCGCAGGTCGATCTCTCCATGAAACCCAAGGCGTGACGGACGACACCGGGCTCAACCTTTTTCAGCAGCAGGAGGCGAACCGCCGGCGCACCGTCTGGCTGGTGATCGCCTTCGTCCTGTTCTTCGCCTGGCTCGGGTTCGGCGGCGACTTCGCCTACTGGCTCGCCACGTCCGACGCCCCCCCGGACACGTATCACCACACCTTCCCCTGGTTCGGGCTGATCATGACGGCGATCGGCGCGGGGATCGCCTGGTACGGGTTCTCCACCGGGCCGAACAAGGTGCTGTGGTCCACCGGTGCGGTGAAACTCGAGAACCCGCAGACCGACAAGGAGCGCCAGCTCGTCAACGTCGTCGAGGAAATGGCGATAGCGGCGGGGATCTCGCGCCCGGACATCTGGATCGTCCCCGATCCCGACCCGAACGCCTTCGCGACGGGTCTCGACCAGTCGCGTTCCCACATCGCCGTGACGCAAGGGTTACTCGACATCTGCAGCCGCGATGAGCTGCAGGCGGTGGTGGCGCACGAGCTGGGACACGTGAAGAACCTCGATGTACGGCTCATGACCACGCTCGCTGCGCTGGTCGGCGCCGTGGCGCTGATGCACGACGGGGTGGGCCGGCTGCTCGCCTCGGGCGGCCGCAGCGGGGGTGGCGGCGGCTCGCGCGGCGGCGGGAAGGGCAAGGGAGGCGGCGTTGTCGTCATCGTCGTCCTGGTGCTGTGGGTGATCTCCTGGATTCTCGCCCCGATCATCGCGCAGTTCCTCGCGATGGCCGTGAGCCGCAAGCGCGAATACCTGGCCGATGCGATGGGCGCCCAGTTCACCCGCAATCCCATGGCGCTGGCGAGCGCGCTGACCAAGATCGAAGCCGCAGACGCTCCCACCACTTCGATCAAGCGCGGCGCCGCCCATCTGTGCATCGCCGACCCGCTGGGACGCCGCGCCAACCTGCGCGAGGGCGGGCTGTCCGACCTGTTCGCGACCCACCCGCCGATGGCCGCCCGGATCGCCCGGCTCAAGGGCATGGCCTACCAGCGACTCAAAGCCGAAGGACAGTTTCCGGCCGCGTGACCGCTCGCGACTGGGCCATCGCTCTTGGAGTGGGGCTCGGCGTAGCGACCGCGGTCGTCTACCTGGCACGCAACCGGCTCCGCCACGCGGGCCGCGCTTCCGTGCTGCGGTTCCGCACCCGCCTCGCCCGCTACCACCTGCAACAGCGGCGCCGCGTGAAGGAAACGTTGCTCGAGGACCCCGTCGTCGGAGCAGCGGTGCAGCAGCACGCCCGCGATCACGGACGGCCTGAGGCACAAGTGTGGCGCCTCGTCACGCGCTACATCGACGAGATCGTCCCCCACCTGAACGTCCTCACCTACTACAAGCTCGGCTACAACTCGGCCAAGATCCTGATCCACCTGTTGTACAAGGTGAGTGTCGACCACCAGGACGAGGCGGCCCTCGCGCGCATTCCCAAACAGGACGTGGTGGTCTACCTGATGAATCACCGCTCCAACGCCGATTACATCATGGTCGCCTATGTCCTCGCCCGCGGCACACACGTGAGCTACGCGGTGGGAGAGTGGGCCCGGGCCTGGCCGCTCGAGTACGTGTTCAAATCGTTCGGGGCGTACTTCATCCGGCGCCGGTTTCGTGAGCCGCTGTATCACGCCGTGCTCGAGCGGTACGTGCAGCTGATCACGACGAACGGGGTGACCCAGGGGATCTTCCCCGAAGGGGGGCTCACGCGCGACGGCGCGCTGCGCCCCCCCAAGCTCGGCCTGCTCGACTACATCTGCCGCGCCCTGATCGATCCGGCGTTCCAGCGCGACATCTGGCTCGTCCCCGTGGCTCTCAATTACGATCGGGTGCTGGAAGACCGCTCTCTGATTCGCGAGCTGGTCGATCCACAGGACCGCCCTGGCCGGCTGGCCCAGCTCACGACCGTCGTGTCCTACCTGGTGGGCAACACCCTGCGGCTCGTCACGGGGCGGCTGCGGCGCTACGGCCGGGTGGCGGTGAACTTCGGCACCCCGCTCTCGCTGCGCAGCTGGCTCGCCACCGCGCCGCCCGGCGTGCTGACCTGGCCGAAGGAACGCCGCCTCCCCGAGCTGGAGCGCCTCGCGCTGGAGATGATGAACCGCATCGGTGCGATCATCCCCGTCACGCCGGTGCCGTTGGCGGCAGCCGCTCTGCTTTCGTTTCAGCGCACGGTGGTGTCGCGCGACGAAGTGCTCGAGCGGATGGACGTGCTGCGCGACCGGCTGCTCGAAGTCAACGGCAAGGTGGTGCGCGGCGGCGCCCGCATCGGCGAGATCTGGGATCGAGCATGGCGCATGCTGCGGCTGCGGCGGCTCGTCATCGAAACCGGATCGAGCTACGTGATTCTGCCGCGCGGCCGTCCGCTGCTCGAGTACTACGCGAACTCGATCGCCCACCTCGTGCCGATCCGCGCTCCGCGCCTGCCTTTCCACAAGGAGCACGACCGCGAGACCGACCTGCCGCGACTCAACACCGGGGAACGAGGAGGGGGACGAGGTACGTGACGGTGCGGCAATGTGCTACGCCGTGCAACGATTGGTACCACTCCCCAATTGCCGCTCCCCTATATTTCCCCCGCTCCCATGCCGGCCCCCCCGACCCCCCCGCCCTCCCGCGTCCTCGACCTCCCGTCCCTCCAGCCCGGTGAGCGGGTGCAGGACACTCTGCTGGTGCTCGACGCCGAGCAGCGCAGCTTCGAGGGCGGCTGGTGCACGGTACTGACGTTCGGTAACGCGACCGGCCGGCTCACCAGCGCCCCGTTCTGGGACCGCGAGCAGGCGATGGTCGAGGGGATCCGGCCGGGACATGTGGTCCAGGTGCTGGGTGAGGTTGCCGACTATCGCGGTCACCGCCAGCTGCGCGTCAGCTCGCTCCGCGTACTGCCGCCGAGTACCGCCGAGCTGGGACGCCTGCTCCCGAGCGTCGGGGACGTCACCCGCTATTGGGAAACGGTGGATTCGTGGCGCGCCGAGCTGGCGAAGCCGCGACTGCGAGCCGTGCTCGCCCTGTTTTTCGAGGACGCCGACTTCCGGCAGCGCTTCGGGGCGTGCCCCGCCAGCGTCTCCGGTCACCACGCTACGCTCGGCGGCCTGCTCACCCACACCGTCGAGGTCGGCGCCATCGCCCGTACCATCGCGCGCGCCGCGGGGGCCGATCCGGAGCTGGTGCTGGCGGGGGCGCTGCTGCACGACATCGGCAAGCTCGACGCCTACCGCTGGGACGGAGTGTTCGGCTACACCGACCAGCACTACCTGCTGGGACACGTCACGCTCGGCGCGCTCATGCTGGAGCGGCGCCTCAACGAGGAGCCGGCCCCCCCGTGCACACCCGAAGAGCGACAGCTGTTGTTGCACCTCATCTTGTCACATCACGGCCGGTTGGAGCACGGCAGTCCCGTGCTGCCGCTGACGCTCGAAGCAGAGGTGTTGCATTGGGCTGACAATGCCAGCGCGAAGACCGCGAGCATGGCCGAGGCGCTGCGCGATGCGGACGCGTTCACAGAAGGACTCATCTCGCAAAAGCGCGTCTGGCAGCTGGATCATCGCCGGCCCTATCGCGGATCGAGCGATTGGGGCATCGCCAACCAGGATCTCCGTTGACCCTCGACAAGACTCCCCAGGGCAAGTACCTGGGGCTGCTCAGCCTCACCGCGCTCGGCGTCGTCTACGGCGACATCGGAACGAGCCCGCTGTACGCGCTCCATGAAACCTTCTCCGGGCGATTGGCCATCCCGCCTACGCCGGAGAACGTCCTCGGCGTGCTGTCGCTGGTGTTCTGGTCGCTGATCCTCGTCGTGACGATCAAGTACCACATCGTAATCATTCGCGCGGACAACAAGGGCGAGGGAGGCGTATTGGCCCTGATGGCGCTGGTTCAAGGGAGCCGTCAGGCACGCGGACTGGCGCCGCGCCATGTGATGATCATTCTCGGGATTTTCGGTGCCGCGCTGATCTACGCCGACGGGGCGCTTACCCCTGCGATTTCCGTCCTTGGCGCCACCGAGGGACTCGAGGTCGCCACGCCGGAATTGGCGCGCGTGGTCGTCCCGCTGACCCTGGTCATCCTGATCGGGTTGTTCTGGTTCCAGAGCCATGGCACGGCGCGGATCGGGGCGGTGTTCGGCCCGATCATGCTCGTCTGGTTCTGGACCATCGCCATCCTCGGGGTGGTGGCGATTTTTCGGCAACCCGGCGTGCTGGCGGCGGTTTCGCCGGTGCATGCCGTGGAATTGTTCGTGAAGAATCCCGGGCGTGCCTTCGTCGTTCTCGGCGCCGTGTTTCTGGTCGTGACGGGAGGAGAGGCACTGTACGCCGACCTCGGTCATTTCGGCCACAAGGCGATTCAGATCGCCTGGTTTTCGACGGCAGCACCCGCTCTGGTCCTCAACTATTTCGGACAGGGTGCCCTGCTGCTGCAAGACCCCAGCGCAGCCGAGAACCCGTTCTATCACCTCGCACCGTCCTGGTTTCTCTATCCGTTGATCGCGCTGGCGACGGCCGCCGCGATCATCGCCTCACAAGCGATCATTTCGGGCGCATTCTCCCTGACGCGGCAGGCAATCCAGCTCGGGTACAGCCCGCGCATGCAGATCGACCACACCTCGTCGCGAGAGATCGGGCAGATCTACGTGCCGGCGGTGAATTGGGGGTTGATGCTGCTGACCTGTGCTTTCGTGCTGTACTTCGGATCAGCCACCAGCATTGCCGGCGCCTACGGGGTCGCGCTGTCGACCCTGATGCTCATGACGACACTGATGTTCTATGTCATGTCACGCGAGGTGTGGCGCTGGAGTCTTCCGAGGGCCGGCATCGTGGTGCTGCTCTTTCTGGCGATGGATATCCCCTTCTTCGTCGCTAATGCCCTGAAGATCGAAAACGGCGGCTGGATCCCCCTCGCGATCGCCGCGGTGCTGTTCCTGCTCATGTCGACCTGGAAGCGTGGCCGGGAGATCCTGTCGAAGCGCCTGCAGGAGAAATCCGTCCCCCTCAACATTCTCATGGCGGATCTCGCGGCCGATCCCCCGCTCCGCGTCCCCGGCGTGGCGGTGTTCATGTCCGGCAATCCCGGTGGCACCCCCCCGGCACTGGTCCACAACCTGGCGCACAACAAGGTGCTGCATGAGCGGGTCATATTCCTGACGGTCGTAACCGAGGAGATCCCGCACGTCCCTCCCGCTCAGCGAGTGAAGGTCAAGCATCTGGGGAAGGGGTTTCACAGCGTGAACGCGCGCTATGGCTTCATGGAGGACCCCAGCATGCAGGACATCATCGACCGTTGTCGCGAGTATCGCCTCGAGATCCCGCTCGAGGGCACGACGTTCTTCCTGGGGCGCGAGGAGCTGGTGTCGACCGACCGCCCGGGCATGGCGCGGTGGCGCGAACGGCTGTTCGCGTTCATGTCGCGCAACGCGCTGCGGGCGACGGCGTTCTTCCAGATTCCGGCGACGCAGGTATTCGAGGTGGGGGCGCAGGTCGAGTTGTAGGAGTTTCGGGAGGTGGTGCAGGTCGGTCAGCGGAGCAATTCCCCCAGAGATCGAAACTCGTAGCCCGCGGCGCGCGCGTCGGCGATGATGCCGGGCAGCGCCGCCGCCGTATTGGACCGGTCGCCGCGCTCGCTCGTGCCCGCCGGGTCGTAGCCGTCGCCGTCATGCAGCAGGATGATCGCCCCGGGCTTCAGCTTCACACGCACGCGGCGGCGAATCTCCTCGGGCGGCGGGCGATCGGAGTCCCACACCCCGAACGTCCACCCTACCGTCTGGTAACGCAGCTTCTTCGCCACGCGGGTGACGAAGGGGTTGCGGTACCCGTGCGGAGCGCGGAACGCACGCGGGATTTCTCCCGTGATCTCTACGATGTCTCTGTGCCCGCCCGTCAGCTCGGCCCTGACCGCGCCGGGCCCGAGGCGGTGCAGTTTACGATGGTTCTTGGTGTGGTTGCCGATCTCGTGTCCCGCAGCCGCCACGCGGCGCGCCATATCGGGGTGCAGCCGCACCGCAGCGCCCACGAGGAAGAAGGCGGCGGGCACGCGCTCGCGCTCGAGTGTCTCGAGGATCCGCGACGTCACGGGTGGCCGCGGCCCGTCGTCGAACGTGAGATAAAGGACACGCTCGCGCTTCGGCCCGCGGCCGATCACACGACCGAAGAGCGGGCTCGTCGGGTCGTACACGCCCCAGGCGAGGCTGCCGAGGGCTGCGACCCCGGTTCCGATGAGTGGTAGTGTCATCGCGGTGAGACCCGGCTTACGCGTGCGGCGTCAACGGTCGGCCCAAAATACGAAGCCCCTGGTACGACCCGTAGGGCCGCCCAGGGGCTCCGCACATCGGTTACCCGGAGCCGGGGGATTGCTCCCTCCGTTCTTCGTCCTGTCGCCGCCGGTGGACTGTTGCGTCCGCGGTAGGGCTAACAGGAGCTCCGGCTTCCATCCCCAAGCGACCTGGCCGGGTCGCAAGGTTCACCGCTGCGAGTGCTGCGGGTCAGATCGGGTCGCGGACCGACCTTCCGCACTGCACGTCGAGGCACCGCGTCGACGTGGCTGAGGCACGCGACTGGCCTCAGCGATCCGAGTCGGTGAGATCCTCCCGGATCGACAGGCGCCTGAGCCCTTGTTGCATCGGCACCTTCCCCGGAATTCCCGCTCGGACTGGTCGTGTAGGCGTGGAAGGAACTTGAGGTCCCAACCCTTCCCCACGCGACGCACGGGACAATTTATGGACAGGGTAGAATCGCGCAAGCGCCGATGTTTCTTCGGGTTAGCTCACGTCGATGTGCAACCAATGTGGATCATAACCAGCGTGCAGTCGGGGCGTTGCGGATTCCGTCCACATCGTGTGGAGTTGTGGATCAACAGCATTCACGTTCCCCACATCAGCCGACGGCGGGCTTTTTCAGTGCTGCCTGCTTCATGAACGCGCGCAACAAGCCGACGTAGGACCGTATCGCGGCGTCGAGCCGGGCTCCGCGATAGGGACCCCACGCCCGCAGGCTGTCGGCGTTGGCGCGTGTCGCCGGATTCAACACCGCCCATTCCCGTTCGCAGCGTTCCAACGTGCGGCGCAGATCGCTGGTGCCGCCGCGCAGCTTTCCCTGCTCGACCCTGGCGTGTGGGATGTAGACGCCCCCCGCCAACACCGTCGACACCTGCTCCGCCGCCGTCGCTGCGCCGTGACAGGAATTCCGCACGCGGCTCGCGCGAGCCAGCACGAGGTCTGGAGACGCGCTCGGCAGATCGACCTGAAACGCGGCCATCGCCCCACGCACCACGTCGAGCGAGTCGCTGACGCCGCTCAGGACGCGCTCGTAGCGCGCTTGACGCGCGGTGTCTTGCGCCGGCCGCGCGACGGGCGCGGACGCAGCGGGAGCAGGCGCCTGCGCGAGGAGGGCCAGTGCCAGGAATCCAGTCGTCATGTCAGGAGTCGATGCTGACTTCGCTATAGCAGTAGGGCTCCCCAGCTTGCGCGGGGAGAAAGAGGCATCCAGCGCCGGCGGTGGCGAACCACCCGGCCATCAAGAGAGTCGAGCGCGCCTCGCCGGTGGGCGGTCCACTGAACAGGTCCGCCAGCCAGCGGCGCACGTGGCGCAGCTCCGGAGCGCGCCGCCCCAGCAGGGCGAGCATCGCTCCCGTTCCCTGCGTGGCGCGCAGAAAGTGCGCGACGGCGTGACCGCGCTCGGCAAAGGCATACGCGCGCACGCCGGGACCGTCATACAGCAGCTCGCACTCGCCGGGATCCGCGTACGGCTGATCCATGCGTGGCCCGAAGTAGGCGAACACGCGCCGGTCGCCGTCGCGGCGCTCCACGACCGCGGCAGCGGCGTCGGGTCGAATCCAGGCGGCGTGCATCAGATCGTCGTCGTGCAGGATGCCCGCCGCCTGCGTCCACTCGATGACGGCGAGCGCCTGATCGAGGGGACATCCGACGGCGTCGTCGAACGCGATGAAGCGCGGAGCCTCGGCGGCCCGTGTAAAGAAATGACTCAGCGCGTCGGCGCGATCTTCAAACGTGCGCGACATCCGGGAGGTTGCGGGAACCGGCATGTCGAGATTATAACCCAAGGCTCATGCGAATGCTCCGGAGCCACGGCTTGCGCGCTCGTTCCATCACCCTGACGCTATTGGTGTTAGGCACTCTCGCTCTGGCGGGACGTGCCGTCGCGCAATTACCCGGCGGCGCCGATTCCAACGCAGCGGCGGCGCCACCTCCTAATCCCCAGCAGCAACGGTACATGCAGGGGTTGCGCACGGCGGGTCGCGGTGTGGCACAGATCAAGACCGGGATCGATCGGCTGAACCGCGTCCGTGGCTCGAAGGACTCGAGTCAGGTCAAGGTCGCCGCCAAGCGTCTCACCGCCTACTGCTCCGCTGCACGCAGCTTCATCGCGAGCGGGCGCGGGCAAATGGATCCCGTCGCCTACGATCCTCCGACACGCAAACCGGCGCGCGAGCTGACACTGCAGCTCGACTCGCTCTCGTTGTCGGCCAAGGAGTGCCAGAATGCCAAGGGACTCGCGGCCCAGACGCTCAGTACCGGCCTCGTAGCTCGACTCCGTGCCTATGACGCCGCATTGGCCGAGTTCCGAACGGCGATCGGTCTTCCCAACAAGTAGGGGGCTTGGGCTCTTAGTGTATAGATACTGTCGTCACGATGGCAGATGGGGATTTCTTCGTGATTGACAGGGTCATTTCAGGGTCCTACCTTTGGCCCCGGTTCAAGCAATACGTGGCACCGTCACCGGCTGTCTGCGCTCCGCGAGGACCATTCGTCTCGCGGTTTTTGTTTGAGCCCGTCCCAGGTCGCGGTGACCTGGGTCGAATCACAGTCCGGGGCGATGCCCCATTCAGTAAAGAGGGTTTCTCAGTATGGCAAAGGGAAAGGTGAAGTGGTTCAACGACGCGAAGGGCTTCGGCTTTATCGCGCAGGAGTCGGGTCCGGATGTGTTCGTCCACTTCACGGCGATCCAGGCCGATGGTTTCCGGAGCCTCGCCGAGGGTGACGCCGTCGAGTTCGATGTCGCCCAGGGTCCCAAGGGCCTGCAGGCGCAGAACGTCCGCAAGGTCTCCTGACCCTGTCGGATCGCACAAGAAAGCGGGCCCGGGGGAAACCCCGGGCCCGTTTCTATATTGAAGCGATGAGACTCGTTCCCATCCTCGCCTGCCTGACGTGGTCCGTGTCTGCCGCGCAGACTCCCCCGACGAGCGCTGCTGCCCCGGCCTCCCCGTCGCCCGACCCGCTGGCGTATCGAGGATTTGTCCTGGCGGCACCACTCGACTCGTTCACCGTTCGCGCCCGCGCGCTCGCGGCCGCTGACTCCGCGCCGCTGCTGTGCAATACGTCGCGGCGCACCGCTCAGCTGATGGAATGCGGGGTGCAGACGTTCGACCCGGCCGACAGCGCACGCTATTACGTCGCCGCCTATGTCCTGGAAGGAAAGGTCGCGTTCCTGTCCTTCGGCGACTCGGGAACCACCACCCTCGTCGACCACGCTCAGCAGGACCTCGAGGCGCACTTCGGACGTCCCCGGGCCTCGCGCGCTGGGATGTGGGAATGGCGCTCGGGGCGTCAGGTGGCCCGGCTCACCTGGCGCGGCCGGGGCGGAGCCCGCTGGATCTACATCGCGCTCTGGGACGAGCGGCTCCTAGACCGGATCCAGCCGTACGTCCCCCGTCGCACTCGCTGAGATACTGCTCGGCGCGCTGGGCGCGTACGCCCTGCTCGCCGCTGTGGCATGGCGGTTTCAGGAGCGAATCGCGTTCCCCGCCCCTCGCGCCCGGATTCCCGATCCCCCGCCGCAGGGCCTGCAGGACGCCGAACCCATCACGCTGACGATGGCTGACGGGACGAAACTCCGTGGCTGGTACGTCCCGCCATTTCCCCGTCCTTCCCCGTCTTTCCCCGCCCTGCTCTGGTTCTACGGCAACGGGGAAACGATCGGCGCCATCTGGCCCGTGCTGCGCGAGTTTCGCCCGCCACGAACGGCGCTCCTCGTCATCGACTATCCCGGCTACGGCTCGAGCGAGGGGCGCAGCACCGAGGCCGCCTTGTACGAGGCGGCCGACCTCGCGTACGCCGCCCTCGCCGCGCGCTCCGGCGTCGACCCCGGACGCGTGTGGGTGTATGGGCGATCCCTGGGGTCCGTCGCCGCTACCCACGTGGCGGCCACGCGTCCCGTGTCGGGGCTGGTGCTCGAGTCGCCGTTCACGAGCGCGAGGGACATGGCCCGCCGCCACTACGCGCCGTTCCCCCGTTTCCTGATCCGCCTGCGGCTCGACAACCTCGCTGCGATCACGCGGGTGCGGTGCCCGGTACTGGTGTTCCACGGGACCGCCGACCGGTTGGCGCCGCTCGAGATGGGACAGCGCGTCGCGGCGGCCGTGCCGGGCCCCGTCGAGCTGGTATTGATCGAAGGGGCCGGCCACAACGAGACCTACGATGTGGGTGGGATCGCCTATCGCGACAAGCTGTGGGAGTTTCTCCAGACCGGCCCTTGGCACGGGTAGACGAACCCGGGTTGGCCGCCGCTAGATCACCGTCACCGGGTCGAGTTGATCACGCGCGGCCTCGAAGCGCCGCTCGGCGTCGTCCAGCATGTGACGGACTTCGGGGCGCGCCACATCGGGGAACTTGGTGCTGGGCGCGAGGCGCCCGGTGAGCTTGCGCACCGCCACGAGGGCGCGGGTCACCTCGCAGTGATCGAGATCCGGGTCGGTGTGGCCGGCCACGAGCAGCTCCTGAAACAGCGGCAGGGACTGCGGATCTCCCAGCAGATACAACGATTCCAGCAGGCGCGGGCCCAGGAACCGGCGCAGCAGCTGATCGCCTCGGGTGCGCTCGAACAGCGACAACAGCAGCGTCGTCGGGTGCGACGCCGCATAGAATCGCGCCGCTTCGACCGCCACGGCGACGAAGGCGTGATGCGCGCCTTCCGCCCGCAGGTACTTCGCGAATACCGGCCATGCCTCGGGGGGATGTCGCCAGGCGAGATCCAGGAACGCGAAATAGCGGCGCGCGAACGGCGCGCGCGTGTCCTCGATGACGGTACGTAGTCCCGCGCCGCCCCAGCGCGCTCCCACGAGCGCCGCCGCGGTGGCGTGCTGCCAGCGTTCCAGCTCGGGAATGCGGAAGGTGACGACGTGCAGGTCCGCAAATGCGCGAGACCGCTCCAGCACGGCGAGCAACCGCCGGTCGAGCGCTGCCAGCAGGGGTGCGAGGGCCGCTGCTCCCGCGCGGCGCGCCTGCGCCAGCGCTTCCCACCCGACCTCGGCGAGCTGCTCGCGCTCCCACACCGCTTCGAAGCCTGGGGCATCGCTGGCGGTCAGCAGCGGCTCGAGCGCCGCGATGAACGCGCGCAACCGGTCACGTGCTTCCACCTTCCGAACATACGGCATTGCGCTCCGTTTTGCCGCCGCTTAACCTTGCCTCCCGTCACCAGATGCGCGTCCGTTTCCGCTTCCTCCTGGCCGTCGCAGCCCTTTCGACCGCGGCGTG
This sequence comes from Gemmatimonadales bacterium, assembly GCA_035262265.1. GTDB lineage: Bacteria > Gemmatimonadota > Gemmatimonadetes > Gemmatimonadales > GWC2-71-9 > DASTHG01. Next base: position 16,921 of record DATFTG010000133.1, on the reverse strand, counting down.
CGTACGCGAGACCGGCCCGATCGTCATCGGCCTCGCGGGACCGCTGCGGGACCCGTTGGGCGTCTCCGAGCAGCGCGCGGCGCATTACATCGTCGACCAGATCAACCAGCATGGCGGCGTCCGCGGCGGCCGCCGGCTGCAGCTGCGCGTGCTGGATGACAGCGGCACCGAGAACGGCGCGGTGCTCGCCGCCCAGGCGCTCCGCGACGACGGGTCCATCGTCGCCGTCGTCGGGCACATCACCTCGGGAACGAGCATCGCCGCGGCGCGGGTGTACGGCGCCGGCAGCGACCCCATCGCGATGGTCTCACCCACCGCTTCGAGTCCGGAGCTGTCGGGGATCAGCCGCTACGCGTTCCGGGTCTGCCCCAGCGACCTGTCGCATGGCCCCGCCCTGGCGCGGTTCGCCCGCCAGAAGTTCGGCGCGCAGCGCGCGGGGGTGCTGTATCTGAACGACGATTACGGCCGCGGTGTGCGTCAGGCGTTCGCAACGGAGTTCACGCGACTCGGCGGAGTGGTGGTCGAGGAGGATCCCTTCCTTCCCACGACCGGCTCACTCGAGCCCTATTTCTCCCGTATGAAGCGCTCCGGGGTGGACGTCCTGATGCTGGCGACGGACGTCCCCGGCGCCGAGCAGGCGTTACGGGAGATGCGCCGTCAGGGATTGCAATGGCCGGTGGTCGGGAGCGATGCGCTCGTCGGCATCGAAGCGGACGGAGCGCTGGCGGAGGGGATTCACATTTCCTCCGCCTACCTCCCCGACCGCCAGGGCGACCAGAACGGCAGGTTCGTGGTCGATTACTTCCGCGCCACCCAGGGGCAACGTCCCAACGACGTCGCCGGTCTCACCACCGATGTCTTCCAGCTGTTGAAGGCGGCGCTCGATACCGTCGGCCCCGACCGCCGGGCGATCCGGGATTACCTGGCGAGCGTCGGCAGCAGCAGGCCGGCGTACGAAGGCGTCACCGGGCGGATCGCGTTCGACTCGAGCGGTGACGTGCGCGGGAAGCCGCTGACGATCGCGATCGTCCGGAACGGCCGGCTGGTGGCGGAGGCGAGCGAATGAGGCTGCGGCCGCGTCTGCGGCTCAACACCGTCCGGGCGCGCATTCTGGTGGGCCTGGGCGCGCTCGCCCTTGGTCTCGTGATCACGGCGGCGACCGGCGCCGCCGGCCTCTCGACGATCCGGCAGCGCATCACTTCCGAAATGGACGACGTCCGCACCACGACGGCCGTGAGCACCGGATTGCTCACGACGGTCTTCGCGGAGCTGCGGGCCGCCGAGCAGTACCTGAGCGCGCCGGACGACCGGGTGCGGTCGGAGTTTCAAAGCGCCGCCGACAGCTCGTTCCAGTACGAAAAACGGCTCGAGCGCCTGGGTGATTTGACGGTGGAAGACCGTCTCGTCGTCAATCGCATCAAGCTGCTGCAATCGTCGATTCAGGTCGATTACGCCCTGGCGCACGCCTTGCGCGACCTGGGCCGCAACGCGGAAGCGCAGACGCGGGTCGGCGCGGTCCGCGCGTCCGTGGCCGAGCTGATCCAGCTGGTGCGTGGGCTCTCGGCCCGGCAGGCGGAGAAAGCAGGACAAGTCGCCGAGCGCCTCGCGCTCGTCGCCGGACGCCGCCAGCTCTTCCTGTGGCTGGTGCTCGCGGTGTTCATCGCGCTCGGCGCGGTCGCTTCGATGCTGACGGTGCACTCAGTCGAGACGCCGCTCGCGCGGCTCGTCACCGCGGCGGAGCGCTTCGGCGCCGGCGACCTGCGTCCGGTGACCACGGGCGCGATGCCGCGGGAATTCCAGGTGCTGGCCCACGCGATGCGCGACATGGCCGAGCGTTTGCGCGGCATCGTGCGGGAGGTGATCGGCGAGTCCGACCGCATCACGTCCTCGGCGGGCGATCTCTCGGCTGTGAGCGAGCAGCTCGCGGCAAGCTCGAGCGAGGTCTCGACCGCCATGGTCGATATCTCGAGCGGCGCCGAAGTCCAGCGCGACGAGCTGGTCGCCATCGAGTCCGGCCTCGACAAGATGCGCCGCGCGGCGTCGGACACGGCGACGGCCGCCGCCGAAGTCACCCGGCTCGGCGAGGAGATTCGCGTCGCCGCCACGCGCCACCGCGAAGGCATCCAGACCGCCGGCTCGTCGCTGCTCGGGATCCGGGAGGTCGTGCTCACCACCGCCCAGCAGGTCGGCCGACTCGTCGATCAGAGCGCCGCGATCGACGACTTTGTGGACCTGATCCGGCGCATCTCGTCCCAGACCAACCTGCTGGCGCTGAACGCCGCCATCGAGGCGGCGCGCGCCGGGGAGCACGGGCGCGGATTCGCCGTGGTCGCCGAGGAAGTGCGCCAGCTCGCCGATGAATCGGCGCGGGCGGCCGAAGAGGTGGCGCGTGCCACCGCGGCGATCCGCCAGGAGATGGACGGGATGACGGCGGTCATGGGCGACGGCCAGTCCAAGGTGCGCGGAATCGAGGCGGTGACCGAAGGGGCGGCCACTGCCCTCGCCGACATCGCCACCGCGGTGGAGCAGGTCGAGGTGGCCGCGGGGCGCGTCGCGGGGGTCGCCGAAGCCAACCGGGGCATCGCCGAGGATCTCACCCGGAAGACCGAGCAGGTCGCCTCGAAAGCCGGGTCTCACTCCGCCGGGGCCCAGGAAGTCTCGGCCGCGGCCGAGCAGCAGGGGGCGTCCACCGAGGAGCTGGCCGCCGGCGCCGGCACGCTGCTGCAGGCCGCCGAAAAGCTCCGCTCGCTGGTGAAGGGATTCCGAGTCTAGCGGCGGGACTTCTTTTTCTTGTCGGGCTTCCGGGCGGGTCTGGGCTTCGCGCTGCGCACCGGCTTGCGCTTCACCGTCTTCAGTGCGCCCTGCACGTCGGCGAGCACGCGGTCCCCTTCATCCGGACCGATCAGCCCCCGGCGCACCGCATAGCGCACCAGCTCTTCGGCATCATCGATCTCGAACTCGCCGATCCCCGACGCCGCCCGGATCGCCTTGACGAGCGCGTCCGCCACCGGGCTGCGCAGCACGCTGGCAATCCCGGGAAGGGCTTCGAGCAGAGAGGAGATCTGTGATCCGCCGAGCTCGGCAGGCATGGGGCTAGGGAACTCCAGGTTGAAGGTCGCGCCAACCTACAGCCGTCCCCCCCGAAGCGTCAAGAATTCAGACGCTCCGCCCCCGTCATCCTACTGCTGATAGCGCAGGTAGAGCGAGAGTCCCGTAGCGGTTACGTCGGAGCGGCCGGCCGAAGGATCGAAGATCCAACCGGTGCCGAAGCGGCCGCTGGCGACTCCGGACCACCGATCGTTCAATCCGAAGCGCAGGTTCGTGCCGAAGCTGTACAACCGCCCGCCGCGAATGTCGGCGGGACTCCACTGGCGGAAGGCGGCGAGCGGTTCGATCGCGAAGCGTGGCGATAGCTGGCGCGCCACCCGGATTTCCGTGTTGAAGACGTTCTCTTTCGTGTCGCCCAACGTAGTGGCACCCGAGCTCCCCGCCATCCGGTAGTAGTCCCACGCCCCGAATGTGAGGCTCGTCCGGCCCCACGAGTAGGCGTAGCCGAATTCGGTGATGAAGCGGGACCCCGGATTGAACGGCCCGAGCCCGCTGCTGCTCACGCCCGAGAACTCGTCGGTCGAAAAGGTCGAGAAGGTCAACCCGAAGAGCAGCCGCCCCCGCTCGCCCACTAGGCGGTCGGCGCCGAGCCGCAGGCGCCCCTCGAGGCCCGGCTTGTAGTTGAGACTGTCGTTCGTGAACGGGTGATAGTTCGCCTGGAAGCGAACACTCCCCGCCAGGCCGAGATTCCATTTCCCGGCAGGAGTCGCGTACGCCAACCCGGTCGTCACGCCGAACGCACTGCCCAGGCTGTTGACCGGGAACGAGAGGTAGGTCGAGCTGACGCCGCTGGCCACGCGAAACGAGTCGGTTGGGAACGAATGCTTCCCCGTCGGGAGGTTGACGGAGATGGACGCCACCGCCCGCTGCGCGCCGATCGTGTAGAGCAGGCGCAGCTGCGTATCGGTGAGACCCGAATGCACCAGCGACGCGGAGTCGGTCACCTCGGTATGCGCGTAATGGGTCGTCAGGTCGACCGACGCATGGGCTCCCAGTGGTGCGACGAGCACCAGGGGAAGACTCCATTGCGCACCGCTGTGCACGACGTATCCCTTGTCGAACCCGTAACGCTGATAGTCGAACCCGCCGAGGCCGCTCCAGCTCGAGTACAGCGCGGTGTTGCCCTGGGCGGCCAGCGGGCTCGCGAGCGCGGCGGCGAAGACAATGAACCGGATGCGCATGGGCCGCGCTCCTATGGCCGTTTGATGATGATGATGATGGTCCCGATCAACGCCGGCCCGCCTTTCGGCAACCCCTGACAGTTGGCAGCCTCGCACACGGGATCCGTGCGGGGCTGACTGGTCGGGTTGCTCCCCACTTGATCGGAGATGGTGGTGCCGCTCGGCACCGTCGTGTTGATCCCCTGCTGCAGCGCCTGCGTGGTGCCGGTGGTCGGCGCGCCGCCGCTCGGCGCCCCGGTCCCGCCGCCGATCACCGCGGCCAGGGTGTTGTCGGGCGTACCGCTCGCCGAGGACGCGGCCTCACTCGACTGCGACTGCTGCACCGCCGCCTGGAAAGTCGGATCGCGCTGCGCCGCGGCTTTGAAATCCGCACCGGCCGCGCGGAAGTCACCCTTGTCCTGCGACTCGAGCCCGCGGCTGTAGAGCAGGAACGCCTGCAGGTCCCTGGTGGGCCGCTCGCTGATGGCGATGCTCTCGGCGGGCGAAATGGGAACGCCCGTCTTGGTCAGGAGCTGGAACACCACCGATTTTTCGAGATCGAACAGCTGCGACAGAGCGTCGCGGCCCGACCCGGTCGCCGCGATCTGGGCGTCGCCGGCGCGCACCATCGTCGCGTCGAGGCGGATGTTTGTGCCGGGCGCTTCCTGGAACTGGCCCTGCACTACCTGGCCCGCACCAACGAGGTGCCCGGAGCGCGCGCCTGTCGCGGGGTCGACGCGGCCGCTCGCGGCCAACTTCATCTCGTCGATCAGCGCCTGCAGCCGCTCGCGCTCCACGAGGCGCAGCCGCCGCACGTGCGACAGATCGCTCACCACCAGCGCCGCGAGGCCGCGCTCCAACGGCCGCAAGGTCGTGTCCTGCCCCGTATACCGGAACGGGAATACCGCCACTGTGTTGGGATCGGGCGGCGTCCGCGACAGCTCCGTTTCGCGCGCCAGGGACGCCCGGGCGGAGGCGTGCAGCTCCTTGCGGGCCAGGAGCGTGAGACGACCATTCAAGAGCCGGCCGACCTCTCCCGAGGGCTTCGTGGCGAGCAACGAGGTATAGATGGTCCGTGCCGAGTCGAACTGCTCCATCCCCTCATAGCTGAGCCCGAGGTAGGTCTCGGCGACGCGATTGTTCGGCTGTTGAGTGAGCACGACGCCCAGGGCCTTACGGGCATCGGCGAACCGGTTGGCGGCGTAGTACGCCTTGGCGAGACGCAGGTTGAGGTCGGGATCGGTGGGGTGCTGTGTACGTTGAGCTTCGAGCGCGCTCAAATCGGCGGGGCTGAGCTGCGTCGTGCCCACAGCACCACCGGCACAAGCGGCGAGCGTCGCACCCAGCACCAGGGTGACGAAGACACCCAAGCGGAAAGGCCTCATCCTAGTCCTCTCTGGCGTAGCTGCCCAGGATAGCCGGCGCTGCAATCAGTCGGCCGTGACGCGACGGCGGCGGGGGCGGTGAGCGCGCTCACGCCGCGCGGGCGTCACCGCCGGAGCCCGGCGCCACAGGGTCAGCTCGGACTGCGCCAGGAGACCGCCCAGGACCGCCCGGGTCCGCGCATCGAGCGGCATGTCGAAATGCACGTCGAGGCGGTACTCACCCCGGTCCGAACCCTGCCCACTCAACGCAAAACCATTGCCTTCGGGCCGCACGACGTCAACCGCGATATCGGCGAGGCGCTTGAGCTGGGAATCGTCCATGGGCTTTAACCTCCTCCGCTAGCAAGAGATACGCCACACCCGGGGAGTGTCAAGACAGGCGGGGGAGGGCTACATTTGGGCACCACTCGAAAGGATTTTGACAGTTGGCTGGTGACGCGATTCAGATGATGGGGACGGTGACCGAAGTCCTCCCCAATACGACGTTTCGAGTCAAGCTGGAGAACGGCCACGAAGTCCTCGCCTACGTGAGCGGGAAGATGCGGAAGAATTACATCCGCATCCTCCAGGGAGATCGCGTCGCCGTGGACCTTTCCCCATATGACCTGACGCGGGGGCGCATCACGTATCGCTACAAGTGAGTCAGGTGGAAGTGCGAGGCCTCCGCATCGCGGCCACGGCCGACCAATCTTCCGAGGGCAGCACGTCGCCGTCTCCATCCGGTCCCAGCCACCACTCGTCGAGACAGCCATAGCGGCTGCACTGGTCGCCCCGCAGAACGCGCCGATAGCGCAGCAGCCACAGCGCCCTGGTCCCGCGCCCGACGCCGGGCCCGTCGGGGCGGACGAAGAAGACGATGTCGACCGTGCCGTTGGCGCCGGTCAGTGACGAGTCGACGCGGACTTTGCCGATGTAGGCGCGGCGGTCGTCGCACGTCCCCATGATCGAGTGGATGAGCCCGCAGGGCGCCTCATAGCGCCAGTCGCGGCGGACATCGACCAGCGTTCCAACCACGATGGCGTTTGCCGAGCGGACGTCTTCGGCGTAGGGGACCCGGTCCGGGGGTGGCACGAACACGGGCGACGGAACTTCCGTTTGCTTGAGCCCCGCGCATCCCACCAGTGCCAGTCCCAGCAGTCCGCTGCACATCCTGATCACGCGACTCCCCCTTCTCAGCCGTCGCGCCACCTCTCATCCCGGCCGAGCCATCCACATTTCACGACGGTCTTGCTGGTGTCCGCACGGTCTGTGCCACGCGACCGGCATGTGATCTGGATGACGCGGAAGAGGTGAGGAAACGTCAGCGTCCGCAGGCCGCGAACACCGCCTGTCCCGCGGCTTGGACGCTGTCCGAGGCGGCTTCCTGGACCAGGGTTTGCCCGCGCTCGGTCATGTATTCGGCGAACGTCCGCGCCGCCACGCCGATCGCACTCCGTCCGCCGCTGTCGGGCCGGACCTCGATTTCCAGCTCATCGACCATGCGGCGGAACCGCACATCCGGCCGGCGGACGGTCTCGTTATAGCGCCGCGCCGTCAGGCGATGCGACGCGACGTCGTACGACGTCTGGGTGTAGCCGATGGGGGTGATCGCGGCGCGCAGGCACGCGTAGACGTCGGCGACGGGTTTCGGCACGGCCGCCGTCGTTGTCACGGTGTAACTCGAACTCGCGCAGGCGATCGCCAGACCGACGAGGGCCAGAGCCCGGTAGCGCATCGAATGGACACTCGGATGCAGAAGGTCGAAAAGAAAACGGAGCGGCCACGGCAATCCGTGGCCGCTCCCCGGCGGCGTCCTGCTCAGAAGAACAGCATCAACCCGGCAGCCGGTGAGAACGAAGTGTTCTTCTTGGGGTTCGTCACCGTCTCCTTGCTCCACGAGTAGTCGAGCTCACCGACGAACTTCAGCGACCTGGTCCACTGATAGTAGACGCCGCCCGACACCAGGCCGTTCTCGGTGTGGAAGACATCCGCGCCGCCAACCTGCTCATCCTGGGCGTTCTTCAGCACGTTGGCGCCGTAGCTCGCGGCAACAGTCATCTTGCTCCCGCGCGGCGTGTAGGCAACCTGCCCGATGTAGCCGAATGTCGTCCGCAGGTCGTTGCCCCCGGTCACGCTGTGATTGCCCGTGCCGTTGGCGAATAGGAATGTCGTCCCGATTCCCTTGCCCCAGAACCCGGAGCCGACGATGCTGAGCTGATTGAAGCCCAGCCGGACGCCACCCGACAATCCGAATGCTGTGGCGCTGTTGCCGGCGATGTCCTTGTTGGTTTGCATCAAACCACCCACCCAGAACTTGTGCTGCCGGCGGCTGAAGGTGATTTCGCTCTCGAGTCGGGGAATCTGCAGTGAGGTGTAGGCGCCATTGAAGGACGGATCGAACACCCCGATCGAGAACACCGTCGGCCGATCTGTCCGTGACGAATACGTCACCTGCGACACGAAATTCGGGTAGTTGTAGCCGAAGCCGATGCGCCCGAGCGTCGTACCACCGCCCAGCGGGTTGCCGGCGGCTCCGATGCCGAAGAGCGTCTGGTCGTTGAGGATGTTCTGCCGCCCGAACACACCCAGCTCACGTCCCGCGAGAATCTGCCCCCACGGGCCGCCGATCGTCAGGAAGACCTGGCGCATGTCCATCTGCGCTCCGGAGCAATCGTGCACACCCCCGTCGCATTGGATTTCCGGCGCAAAGCCGAAATGCACGCCGAGATTGAAGTTGCCTTCCTTGCCCTTGGCATCGAAGGTGGCGAAGGCGGGCAACAATCCCGTGCGGATGCGCGACGTTCCGGTTGGAGCGGTCCCCACCGCCGTACCCGGGCTGCCTACAGCGCCGGTGGAGTCCAGATGCTGGTATGCGAGGAAGGCGTTGACGTTCCCGGCGAACGAGAACGACCAACCGTTCGACATCTGCATCGTGAGGCCCTGCGCACGAGCGGATCCCGCAAGCCCGAGCGCCACGCACAGCAACGCTCCGAGAACTCGCTTCATGTCATCCCTCCCGGATGAAGGTGGGAAACCCCGCAAGGATGGACGTTTTTCTTTGGAAGGAAACCCCCCTGCCATTCCTGCTCATGAAATGCTAGGGCGCACCTGCCAGGAAGGCAGCAACCTCGCGTTCAGCGTTTCCGAGGCGTTGCGGTCAGCGACGGTCGTTCGGCGCCCGTTTCGACTTCGAAGCGGATCCACATTCCGGCCGCCGCGTGCCCCGGCACGCCGCAGATGACCAGATAGGACCCCGCCGAATCGGCGACGAACTTCATGTCGTCGTGCTCCGTCGCGGTGAGCCCTTCCTGCAGTCTCAGCGTCACCGCCCGACGGAACGCCGGGGTCGTGGCACCCGTCATCGGCACCGGCCCATCGGGAATCACCTCGGCGGAATGGGACAGTATTCCGTCGTGATTGATGAAGTGGATGACGACATGCCAGCCGGTGGGCACAGTGAACGTGAGACCACCGTCACCGAACCCGTTGAAATTCAGAGCACCGTTCAACCCGGAAAGCCCTGCGACCATCCGGAACTGGACGGTCCTGGTGGGGACATCGCTCACCAGCCAGGTGGTGTCGATCCGGGGCAGGGAGTCCGACTGGGCGGCGAGCGCCCGTGCCAGGACTCCCAGCACCCCGAGTGCTGCGGCCGGCCTCACGCCCCGCTACTTCCCCGCCTTCGGCAAGCCGAAGATGAAGACTGCGTCGCCCAGCGCGTAGCGCAGCTGGAAGTTGCCGCCTGCGGCCACGGCGACGAACTCTTCACCGTCCATCGAGAAAACCGCCGGCGCCGCGTTGACGCCCGCGCCGCACTGAAACTGCCACAGGACGGCGCCGCTCTTCGCGTCGTACGCCTTGAACCAGCCGTTGCCCTCGCCCGTGAACACGAGGCCGCCGGCGGTCGCGGTAGCGCCGCCGATCATCGGCTGCTCCGTCTTCATCTGCCACATGATCTTGCCGGTGGCGAGGTTCACGGCGGAGACGTTGCCCCACTGCCCTTCACCGGCAATCGCCACGAACGCGCTCCCCAGCCACAGTTTCGGCGACGAGTAAGGGGCGGAGTGGGTGATGTAGTTCATCGGCTGGTGCAGCCCCACGACGTAGGCGAAGCCGAGAGTGGGGTTGACGGCAATCGGCGACCATTCCGAGCCGCCGTTCGCGCCCGGCAGCATCCGGGTTCCCGCAGCGGAGGGCAACGCGAACATGTTTTCCTGGGGCACGAACGCGTCGGAGCGGCGCACCAGCGCGCCGGTCGCGGCGTCGAGCACGTAGACCCACCCCGTCTTGCCGGCGTGCACGACGACCTTCTTTCCACCGACCATCGCGATGACGGGCGGGCTCACGGCGTCGAGATCCCACACGTCGTGCGGCACCGTCTGGTAGCCCCACTTGAACTTTCCGGTGGTGGCGTCGATCGCGACGATGCCGTCGGTCCAGCGATTGTCGCCGGGGCGAATGCTGCCGTCCAGATCGGGGGATGGGTTGCCGATCGCGGCATACAGCGTCTGGGTCTCAGGATCATACGCCGGCGTCATCCAGATGCCCCCGCCGCCGTACTGCCAAGAGTCGGCGTACTTCGCCGAGTCGGCCTTCTCGGCGGCGACGTCGCGATGCAGATCGGCGCCATCCGGCGTCGCTTTCGCCCACACGCCCCACCAGCCGCCTTCCTGCGGTGAGGGAATCGTGTACCAGGTCCACACCAGGGCGCCGGTCGTACCGTTGAACGCCTTGAGAAAGCCCCGGATGCCGTACTCTCCTCCGGAGGTCCCGATAATCACTTTGTCGCCCACGACGAGCGGGGCCATCGTCTCGGTGTACCCCGCCCCGGGGTCGCCGACCTGCGCCGTCCATTTCTCAGTGCCGGTCTGCTGGTCGAGCGCGATGAGCATGCCGTCGAGTGTGCCGATGTAGACCAGACCATTGGCGATGGCGACGCCGCGATTGTTCGGCCCGCAGCAGGCGACCGCGAACGACTTGGCGTCGGTCTTGTGCTCGAAGGTCCACAGCAGCTTGCCGGTACGCAGGCTGTAGGCCTTCACGATGTTGTTGGGCGCGACGGGACTCGTGAGGTAGATGACCCCGTTCACGATCAGCGGCGTGGTCTCGAGGCTCCCCAGCCTCTCGGTCCCGGTCTGGAACACCATGCGCGGCACCAGGTTTTTCGCGTTCGTCGTGTTGAGCGTCGTCAGCGGCGAGTAGCGGTTGTTCCAGTAGTTCCCGCCGTACATCAGCCAGTCGCCCGACTGCTGCGCCTGAACCAACATGTCGTTCGTGACCGAGGTGTGGGGCGACAGCGCACTGGCCGAGCCCTGTGCGGCCAGCGGGGCGACCGCGAGACCGGCTGCCGCCACGACGGCACACCATCGAGCCGGATCCGTCATATGCACCTCCGAGGAAGTTCCGACTGCGGCGCTGCACCAGCTGGGCACGCCATGCACGGAATCGGCAGGGAGGGGCAGAGGACGCCGTCCCTGCGTTCCGGGACGTGGTCATCTTTCCTTACTACGTGTGGGTTGTACGGGCGTCAAGCGTTCACATGAGCGGTTTGGGACCGTCACGGGATGTGAAGAGGATGGTATGCATGTCCCCAGCGACGTCGGACTGGACGATGTTGACCTGATCGGAGAACCGCTCGAACAGAAACGCGTTGCGCAGCCGCAGTCCCTCCCGTCGTTGAACGGGGACGGCCAATCGGATCCAAGTGACATCGGCGGCGCGCTCGGTGACGCAGCGTGCCACGGGAAGGGAGGCCCCAGCAGCGTCGCGCACCGACACCGCAGCCGCCGCATACCGGCACGCCGCGGATACGGAGCTGCCGGTGGCGGGCGAGCCCGGTACGCTCGTAACTGCGTCCGCCAGGTCCTGCGTGAAGACGCGCACGGCAACCTCGAGCTCGCCACGGTCGCCGTGCCACGTCACCGTCGTGAGTGTCGTATGCAACGGATGCGCCGGAAGAACTGCCAACGCTCCGAGCATGACCTGCGCGACGATCACCACGGGGCCCGTTGCGCTGCCCACCGTGTCGCGACTGCGATGACCGCAGCCGAGATGCCCACTACCCGCCAGCGCAGCGCCGCTCCCGCCACCCTCCGGCCGACGTGCTCGAGGACACGGTCGATCGCGACGAAGGCCACCGCCGCAACAGCAAGCACGAGAATCTGCCCCAATTCTATGCCCACGTTGAACCCAAAGAGCGGAATGGCGACCCGGGTCACGAACAGACTGCGCAGGTAGTTGGCGAACCCGGCGCCGTGCACCAGTCCGAACACGCCGGACAGCACCGGGCGGTAACGCCCACCGCGTAGGGTACGGGTGCGATCGCGCACCACCAAATTCTCGATTCCCGTGGCGACGATCGTCACCGGGATGAGAAACTCGATCCAGGCGGTCGGCAGAGTGAGCGCGTTCGTCACCGCCAGGGCGAGGGTGATCGAATGGCCGGCGGTGAAGGCCGTGACCACCCACAATGCGTTGCGCCAGTCGCGCGGTCGGTAGATCGCGGCGAGCGCCAGCAGAAAGAGGATGTGATCGGCGGCTTCGGGATTCACGATGTGATGGAATCCCAGCTGGATGAACGCTAGGAGCTCGGACATGGGCAGTAGGGGTCGGTGTCGTGCGCCTGGCCGAAGTACTGCTGCGCGGCCACGCGGTGGCCGAGGCCGCGCTCGATCACGGCCATGTGGGTGTACAGCATCGCGTCGCGCGTCCCGAGCGACAGCGCGCGCGCCATCGCGGGCAGCGCGTCGCGGTCCCGTCCCGATCGGTGCAGCGCCCAGGCGAGGAGGTCCCAGCCGTAGATGTCGGGCCGCGTGCGGATCTCCGCCTGCACCTGGGCGAGCACGTCGGGCACGCGCAGCCCGTGATCCAGCAGGAAGAGGCTCCACGCCCGGTGGAAGCCGCCGGGCTGCGCGAATGTCACGGCTTCCATCGCGCGGACGTACTCTCCGGCCTGCGCCGAGTCTCCGATGGCGGTGTAGGCGTCGCCGATGAGCCCGAGGGTCGCGGGGTCGGGGGCGATGGCGATCGATTGCTCGCCGTAGCGAATCGCCTGCCGCCACTGCCCCCGCGCCCGTGCGACCCGCGCCAGGGCGGCGAGGAGCCGCGCGTCGTGAGGCGACACCGCGAGGCCGGCGCGATAGGCGCGCGCAGCGCTCCCCGGTTGCCCCTCACGCAGCTCCAGGTCACCGACGCGGAGGTGAAACCAGGCGAGCTGCTCGCGCGGCATTCTCGGATTTGCCCGCGCACTGTCCAGCGCCGCCGTGAGCAAACGCCGGGCTTCCTCGACCTGTCCCTGGAGCTCGAGCCAGCGCGCCAGCCGCGGCGCCACCGCCACACTGGCCCGTTGGGTGTACAGGGCGCCGAACATGACCCGGGCGGCATCGTAATCGCCCAGCTCCATCTCGATCTCGGCGAGCGTTGCTCGAGAAGGAACACTCGTCGAGTCGAGCGCCAGCAACCGCTGCGCGGCAGCCCGCGCCTCGATAAAGCGATGCTCCGTCATCAGTGTCGCAACGAGGGTCGAATACCCCTTCGCATTGCGTGTCGCGCGGCTCGCCAGGGACGTCCGGGCCAGCTGCTCGGCGCGGACGACGTCGGTCGGGTTGCCGTGCTCGCGACCACGCTGCAGGTGCAGTGCGGCGAGCCGGGCGAGGTCGTAGGCGCTCGACGGGTCGCGCGCCAGGCGCCGCTCGAAAAAGCCGATATCGAGATCGCGGATTCGGGCCTCATCGCGCAGCGGCGCGCGCCGCCGCTCACCGGCCCACGCCGCGGTGCCGAGCCACCCCGCCGCGAGCAGCAGACCCACGGACAGGGTGACGACGGCCGGCTTCCGCACCACCGCGCGCATGCGTCTGACCTCAGTGCGCGACGGCGAGGTACGGGAACGTCGGGCTGAACGGGACATCGTTCGCATCGACGTGGTCATCGGACAGTCCGGGCGACGTATTGTTCGGATCGAGCAGAGCCCCGAAGATCGCCTGCAGACCGGCGGTCACGACGTCGTCGGTCAGTTTGCGCCCACCCCAACCGTTGGCGAGCGCCCACGTCAGCCATCCCGCCGATGCGGTGTCCTTGTCGGATTGCACCAGCAGCTCGTCCGGCAGGAGGACGGCGGCGAGCGTCTTCCCCACCGTCGAGTCGCGACCCGCGACGTTGTCGGCGAAGCTGCGGATGCTTGGCGTGAAGGCCGCGACGTCGATCGTCGGTGCGGTCGATCCATGGAACGCGTGATCACGCTTCGCCAGGAACACCTCGGAGACGAGGGGATTGCCGAGGCGCTGCACCTGATTGAACGCGCGGTCGGTCGGAGCAGCGGTCGTGTTGTCGTCGCTGCAGGCCGCCGCCAGCAGGACCGCGAGCACGGCAGGGCCGAGCCGCCGGGAGAATGTCGTCCAGGTCATCGCAGGACTCCTTGTAAGCGTTGTTCGGTTAGCGGCTGATCGTGGCCCAGACACCGAAGTTCGGGCCGGCGCCGCCGGTCAGGTCGGCCAGCGGCAGCTCGATCACGATCGAGAGCACGTTGAAGCCAGCGAGGAAATCGATGCCTGGCGTGCGCCACGCCGACGCCGTCGGGGTGTCGGGCAGCTGCGACAGCGCACCGGTGACCGGCTTGCGGTCGGGGATGATGCGGAAGAACTGCTCCAGGTCGATGAAGAACGGATCGTCACGCGGGCCGGCGTACACCTGGACACCGGAGGTGGAGCCGAGCGTGGTGCGGGTGGCTCCGGTGATCCGGGGCGTCGTCCGGGCGATCGTGTTCCCCATGGCACCCACGACCGGCGGCGCGACAGGCCCGCGCACCTCGACCGTCTGGTCGTGCCCGGCGCCGGTGAACGTCACCTGGATGACCTTGTCTTCAACGCCGTCGTGATTGGTGTCGATCTTGAACTGGTACAGGATGTTGGGATCGAAATAGGTCGTCGGCGTTTCAGCCGGCGTGAGCACCCCCCAGCTGTTCATGACCAGTACGACGCGTCCCGGCGTCGGGCTCGGGAACACGTACAGGTCGGTCATGTCCATGGAAGGATTCAGCTCGACGTCGGGGGTGTCCTGATGGTCCGACGCGAGGGCGATCCCCACGCCACCGGCGGCGCAGGCGAGAACGATGGCCGCAATCACGAGCCGCTTCATGAAAGTCTCCTTCGACAAAAAGGACGACGGGCGTAGAGCACGAACATCGTCTCTACGCCCGTCGCGGCTCACCGGATTGGAGGAGGGTCGTCTAGTCGGTGGGCCGCCACGCGCCCAGGAGCCGCGGCGTCTCGGTCGGCTGGGGTGATCCGCCGCTCGGCTCCTCGGTGAGACCACAGTTCTCCACGAAGCCCAGTGCCGCGATCTGCCGGTCGACGGTGAGCACCACCCGGGCACGACCCTGACCGTCGGTGTTGAAGGTGCCCATCGACAGCGGGGCACGGCCCTTGGCGATGGCCCACAACTGGTATGTCCGGCCCGCCGGCGCCGCCGGCAGATCGAACGCGAAGACGACAAAGCGGTTCAGTGCATGGTTCCAGATGACTCGCGCCGAGGGCGCCCGGTTGGTCCCGGCGAGTGAGACGACGTTGACGTCCGGTCCGGTGAGGAGCACGAGCGCGGCCGAGTCCGCCGCGTGCACCGAGTCTCGCACGGCGAGGCTCCGCTCGAGGTCGTGGACGCGGGTCGTCAGCCGCCACGTCGCCATCGCGCCACCTGCGGCGAGCAACAGCGCGGCGGCAGCGGCGAGCCAGGGGAGCCGCGCCCGGCGAGGCTCCCGTGCCCCGGCCCCGATCGGACGGACGCGCCGCGCCTCCGCCAGCACCCGATCGCGCAGGGCGCCTGGCGGCTCGGCGGTCGGCGCGGCGTGCGCCAGCGCCGCCGCGACCTCCGTGTAGGCCCGTACATCGGCCCGGCACTCGTCGCAACCGGCGAGGTGGACCTCGAAGGCGCGGCGCTCCTCGGGTGCGAGGATGCCCAGCGCGTAGGGCGCCGCCTGCTCCTGCCACTCGTGGGACGTCATGCCGCACCCTCCAGCAGCGGGCCCAGGAGGCCACGCAGTTTTTCCATGCCGGTGCGGATGCGCGTCTTGACCGTGCCCAAGGGCTCGGCGAGGCGCTCGGCGATTTCGCTCTGCGACAGGCCCTCGAAGTAAGCCAGCTCGATCGCCGTCCGCTGCGGGCCGGGCAAGGCCGCCAGGGCCTGGGACACGAGCCGCCGGGCTTCGGTGCGTTCCACGCCCCGCGACGGATCGCTGCCGGCCGTCGTGATCGGCGCGGCGAGACCCTCGTCGGAGAGGAGCGCGGCCCGCTCGTGCGCGCGGACCCGCCGGCCGCGGGCGCGCACGGTGTCGAGGGCTCGGCTGCGGGCGATGGTGGCGAGCCAGGCGCCGACGCTCCCCCGGGTCGCATCGAAGGACGCCGCCTGTCGCCACGCCTGCCCGAACGCGTCGACCACGACCTCCTCGGCGTCCGCGGGCTCGCGCACGATCGCCAGCGCCAGCGCGTACACCATCTTCCCGTAGCGATCGTACAGCTCGCCCAGGGCAGCATCCTCCCCCGCGGCCATGCGACTCACGAGTTGTGAGTCGGGAACCGGGACATTCGGCAGCGTCGCCATCACGCTCCGCGGCGTGAGTGTCGCAAGCACCACATGCGTCCGAAGATGCCCGCAACGCCGGGGCTCAGCAACGGAACGCGGACGGCCGCTCTACCAGATGTACGCCGCTCCAGCGGGCGCGGATGTCGACGACGTAGTAGACTGGTGGCGTTGCCAGACCTCAACCGGGAGGTTGTGTGCAGCTGTTCCCGAATCGCGGCGCCGTCCTGATCGCCCTGCTGAGCCCGCTGGCGCTCCCTGCCTGTGGTGGCGCGCCGAAGCTCGATGGGGCGGTGTACGCCGCCCAGATTCCGGTTTACCCCAAGGCCAGGCTCCGCGACGTGGGCGGCGGCAACTTTTACGACGATATCGGCGGCCCGGTGACCTTCGAGAGCAAGTCCTGGTTCTTCAGCTTCGATGATCGACAGCAGGTCGTGGTGTTCTACCAGCAGCAGCTCCCCAACGCCGCGCGTGAAGACGAGGAAGACGAGGTCCACTTCAAGTTCACCCCGACCGGGGCCGAAGACGGCGAGGATGTGTCGGTCGTGGTCCGCAAGGACGAGCTGCAGATCAGCGAAGTGGTGAAGCCCGGCAAGCGCAAAGCCTGACCCGCCCGAGCGGCGGGTCAGGATGGGTGATGCAGCAGGCGATTCCAGCGGATGCGGAAGGGGTCGCTGGCCACGCTCATATAGATGATCAGCGGCCGGCCCTCGATGTGCG
>DATFTG010000132.1:0-18360 GCA_035262265.1 Gemmatimonadales bacterium | reverse complement strand
CGATCGCATGACGGGCTCGATGCAGCGCGCGCTCGAGGAGATGTCGCGGCGCCGGTCGTTGCAGCGGGCGTACAATATCGAGCATGGCGTGACGCCGCGCTCCATCGTCAAGTCGGTGATCGACATCCGGTTCGTGACCCGGGTGGCGGATGCGCGCGGCAGCCGCGTGCCGGACGCTCCGGTGCACCGGCCGGCCGACGCGCGGGAGCGTGAGTCGCTGATCCAGCTGCTCGAATCACAAATGCAGGCGGCGGCCGAAGCGCTGGACTTCGAGCAGGCCGCGCTGCTGCGGGATCAACTGCTCGAGCTCAAAGCGGGGCTCGAGCCGCAAGGAGGGCGGCGTGCGGCTGCGCGAGGACGAGCTCAACCGGTTCGGTGAAGATCTGGGGGCCGTGCTTCGCCCCCCGGTGATCATCGGCATCTCGGGCGAACTCGGGACCGGGAAGACGACGCTGGTGCAGGCGATCTGCCGCGGGATCGGGGCGGAAGTGCCGGCGACGAGCCCGACGTACGCCCTCGTGCACCGCTACGAGTCGTCCAGAGGACCGGTCTACCACGTCGACTGTTACCGCATCAAGAGCTCCAAGGAAGCGCGCGACCTCGGGCTCGACGACATCCTGCTCTCGAAAGCGATTTTGCTGGTGGAGTGGCCCGAGAACGCAGGGCACATGATGCCGCCGCTCGATCGCTACTTCCATCTGCGGCACGACTCGGACGGCGTTTATCGCGTGCTGGAGGAGCGGTGAGCGGGACGTGGCTCGCCATCGACAGCGCAACCGCCGTGGCATCGGTGGCGGTGGGGGACCCGCCCGACACACGCTCCAGTACGCTGCTCGAGGGACCGCGTACGCACGCCGGAGGAATCGTCGAGCTGGTCGACCGCACGCTGCGCGCGGGCGGCACGGCCATCACGGAGCTGGCGGGGATCGTGGTCGCGGACGGACCCGGCAGCTTCACCGGGCTGCGCATCGGATGGGCCGCCGCCAAAGGTCTCGCCCAGGAGCGCGAGATCCCGATCTTCGCCATCCCCGCTCTAGCGGCCGCCGCGGCGAGTGCGGCGGCGGTGCTCGGCGCCGTTCCCATCGCCGCGTGTTTCGACGCGCTGCGCGGACAGGTCTTCGGCGCGGTGTACGTGCTGCGTCCCGATCGCCTCGACGTGATCGTCGCCCCGGGCATCTGGACGCTGGACGAATTGATCTCCGCCAGCCCCGAACGGCCCCGTGCCGCCGTGGGCGACGGAGCGCTGCGGTACGCCGCCGCGCTGGAGCAGTGGACGGGCGCACGGCCCCTCGATGGGCGCGCGCTGCGATCCAGCGCGGCCGCGCTGCTCGCGCTCATACCGCTCGCGGGCGTCGCGCGCCGCATCGAAGACCCCGCCACCGCCGAGCCGGATTACGGCCGACCCGCCGAGGCGCAAGCGCGCTGGGAGGCTCGCCACGGACGTCCCCTGTCGCATCAGACCCGCTCAGGAAGCTGATCTCGCGGCGCTGGTGGCCATCGAGCGGATCGCGTTCACCGATCCGTGGTCGCGCAGCGATTTTGCCGATTGCCTCCGCCTCGGCTGGCCCATCTTCGTCGCGGAGAACGGCGGCTCGCCGCTCGGCTACATCGTGGGGCGCGCGGTGGTCGATCAGGGCGAGGTTCTCAACCTCGGCGTGCTGTTGGCGGCGCGGCGTCGCGGTATCGGTACGGCCCTCGTGCGTCGCCTGCTCGACGACTTCGCGCGGCGTGGAGTGGTATCGGCGTTTCTCGAAGTGCGCGAATCGAATCTCCCCGCGCAGCAGTTGTACGAGTCGTTCGGATTCACCGCGGTCGGTCGACGGGCACGCTATTACCAGCGTCCGATGGAGGACGCGGTCGTCCTTCGAGCCGCCATTTCGGCAGACACCGCTTCCGCGTGAAAAGGGTACAAGTGGCGTATCTTTGATTGACAGAATGACTTGCGACTCATATAATCTGGGGCATCCTTGGCCCCCACCCGCCTAATGCCAGGAGGCAGTTGTGAGCAGAAGCCTGAACAAAGTCACGTTGATCGGCAATTTGGGGGCCGATCCAGAGCTGCGCAGCACCAACAACGGGTCCCGGGTCGCCACCCTCTCTCTCGCTACCAGCCGGCAGTGGACGGACCAGAAGGGCGAGAAGCAGGAAAAGACGGAGTGGCACCGGGTGATCTGCTGGAACAACAAAGGATTCATGCTGGCGGACCTCGCCGAGAAGTACATGAAGAAGGGCGACAAGGTGTACATCGAGGGGCGGATCGAGTACCGCACCTGGGAAGACAAAGAGAAACAGACCCGGTACACCACCGAGATCATCGCCCGCGAAATCATCCTCTTGGGCTCTCGGGGCGCCGGGGGTGAAGGGTCGGGGGACTTTGCCCGGGCCAAAGCGACGGCGAAGGCCACTCCCGAAGGCAAGACCGAGTCGCTCGACGCGTTCCCGGAGGCGCTGGATGAGGAGGACGACGATCTGCCGTTCTAGCCGCGTCGTGTGGGCCGTAGTGGTCGCCCTGCCGTTGGCCGCGACCCTCGTCGCGCAGGACACCACTACGGCGCACCCGGCGGCACAGCAGGACACCGGACTCGCAGTCCCCGGCGGCAAACACGTCGTCGCCGCCGGTGAAACCCTCTGGTCGATCTCCCAGCAAAACTTTTCCGATCCGCTGTTGTGGCCCGAGATCTATCGCCGCAACACGTCGGTGATCGAAGACCCGCACTGGATTTATCCGGGTGAGGTGCTCGACCTCGGCGGCATCGCGAGCGCGCCCGTGACTGACACGACGCAAACCGTCGCCCAGCGCGATACCACCACCGGGGCGGCCGATACCACGCAGCTCGCGGCACCGCCGCCACCCGCCGAGCCCGAAGGGCCGGGAACGATTTTCGACCGTCGCGCCAACGCGCGGCAGCGGGTGGAAGACGTGCTGCGCGCCTACGCGCACCAGATCTACCGTCCGGTGCGGCGTGGCGAGTTCTACTCCGCCGGATTCCTGACCGAGGGTGAGAAGCTGCCGTGGGCGACGGTCGTCGGGAACACCGCCAAGCCGTCGATTCCGGTGCTGGAGCATCCGCCGGCCTCGAACGTCGCGACGCAGTTCCAGGAGCTGGCGATTCTGCCGCCGTCCCAGGCCTCGTATCACATCGGCGACTCGCTGCTCGTTGCGCGGCTCGACCGCGACATCAATCCGTGGGGCTCGGTCGTCGTGCCCGTTGGGGTGGCGCGGGTGACGTCGTTGCAGCAGAAGCAGGTGCTGGCGACGATCATCATGCAGTTCGGGCGCATCCGCGGCGGGACCGTGGCGATGCCGCTCGAGCCGTTCAAGGATCCCGGCGAGGTGCGTCCCGCCGACGTCGATCAGGGACTGCAGGGCCACCTGATCGAAATGCGGGACAACCATGTGCTCGCCACGGCGCAGCAGGTGGTGTTCCTCGACAAAGGCCGCGCCGACGGGGTGGCGTTGGGAGACGTGTTCGAAGCGTACCGCCCGGCATCGGGTGAGGTGGGCGCGCGGTCGGAGGAAGTCCGGGTGCAGCTCTTGGTGGCGCATACCCGCGAGCACACGTCCTCGGCGATCATCATCGGCATGTCGAATCCGCAGCTGATTCCGGGCATGCCGGTGCGGTTGATCAAGAAGATGCCCTCCTGATCCCGTAGGCGTTCCCCCGGCAGCGCAGCAGGACCCGGCGCGGCGGATTCCCCGCCGCGCCTCGTCGTCGCAAGGAGGAAGTGCAATCTCATGAAGCGCCGAGTCTTGCTAACGGGCGGCGCCGGGTTCATCGGCTCCCACCTCGTCCGCGCCCATCTCGCCGCCGGTGACGAGGTCACGGTGTTGGACGATCTCTCCTCCGGGAAGGCCGAAAACCTGCCTGAGGGGGTTCGGCTGGTACGCGCCGACGTGCGCTCTCCCGAGGCCCGCAGCCTCGCCGCGACCGGCGGCTTCACGATCCTCAACCACCACGCCGCCCAGATGCACGTGCGCCGCTCGGTCGAGGACCCGCTGTACGACGCCCAGATCAACGTCATCGGCCTGCTCAACGTGCTCGAAGGGGCGCGCGCGGGGGGCGTACGCCGCGTCGTGTTCGCCTCGTCCGGAGGCACCGTGTACGGCGAGGGCGCCGCGACTCCGACGCCGGAATCCGCTTCCAAGCTGCCGGCCTCGCCGTACGGGACCGCCAAGCTGACCTCGGAGTACTATCTCGCGACGTTCGCGCAGCTATTCCGACTCGAGGCTGTCTGCCTGCGCTACAGCAACGTTTACGGACCCCGGCAGAACCCGCACGGCGAGGCGGGCGTCGTCGCCATCTTCGGCCGCCGGCTGCTCGCCGGGGAACCGGTCACCATCTATGGAGACGGGGAACAGACGCGGGACCTGGTGTACGTCGAGGACGTGGCGGCGGCGAATATCGTCGCCGCCGAGCGTCCCCTGCCGGCGCTGGGCGGACTCGATACCCGGGCGTACAACATCGGGACCGGAGTCGAGACCACGGTCAATCAGCTGACACAGATCATCGCCACGGCCGCCGGATCGCAGAGCGCCATCAGCCACGCCCCGGCGCGGGCCGGCGAGATCCTGCGCAGCGCACTGGACGTGTCCAAGGCCGCGCGCGAGCTGGATTGGCGTCCCCGCGTGGCGCTGCCCGAAGGCGTGGCGCGCACACTGCGCTGGATCCGGGAGGGGTAAGTGCTCTTGCAAGTCGGGCGGGCGGTGCCCACCACGCCGTGGGAGCTCGTGCTCACGTCGAGTCGCGAGACGAAGCTGGTGCTGGCGATTCTGGTGCTGTTCTCCGTCGTCTCCTGGTACCTGATCATTCTGAAGTGGTGGCAGTTCCGGCACGTGCGGCGTCAGGCCGACCGCTTCATGAAGGAGATCGAAAAGGCGCCGCGGCTGGAGGAGGCGTATCACGCCGCGATGCGGCTGCCGTCGTCGCCGTACAACCGCCTGCTGCGCGAGGCGGTGCAGTTCTTCTCCCACCTGAAGCCCGGCGTGCTGCGCGAGCCCGCGGCCGCGCCGGCCCATCCCACGCTGACGATGATGCAGCTCGAGGCGTTGCGCATGGTGCTCGCGAAGGAAATCGCGGCGGAGCGCGACGCCGCCGCGCGCTTCATCCCCTGGCTCGCCACGTTCGGCTCGGTGAGCCCGCTGCTCGGTCTGCTCGGGACCGTGCTCGGTGTGATGGACGCGTTCATCGGTATCGCCGTGGGCGGATCGGGAAACATCGGGGCGGTGGCGCCCGGTGTCGCGGAGGCGCTGGTGACGACGGTCGCCGGGCTGGCCGTCGCGGTGCCGGCCGTCATGGCGTACAACGCCTACGTGAACCGGCTCGGGTTGTTTGCCGGAGAGCTCGAGGGCTTCGCCCAGGAGATCATCGGCACGCTGGCGCGGGAAGGGAGGCTGTAATGGCGGGCCTCGTTGGGGGCGGCGGCGGCCTGCGGGGCCATGGCGAGCTGCCGCTCAACGCCGACATCAACGTCACGAGCCTCGTCGACGTGGCATTCGTACTGCTGATCATCTTCATGATCACGGCGCCGATCATGCAGGGCGGCGTCGACGTGCGGCTGCCGCGCGCCGAAGCGCGGCCGATCGAGCCGAAGTCGGGATTGGTCGTGACGGTGGATCGTACCGGCCGGATCTTTCTGGATCAATCGGGTCTCTCGTACGAAGACTTTCGCGCCACCTTCCCGGCGTTCGTGCGCAGCCGCCACCCCACCGGCGTGTACCTCCGCGCCGATGGGCGTGTCGCCTACGCGACGGTCGTGCAGGTCCTGGCGGTGATCAGGGCGGCAGGCGTCAATGATGTGGGGCTGGTCGCGGAGCCGGAGGTGCAGGGGCCGTGATCCGCCCCCCGCGCCCGCATGGCAACGTGCCGCTGGGGCTGGCCGGCACCGTCGTCGTGCACGGCGTGGTGCTGGGGCTGTTCCTCGCCTCCGCGTCGGGGGCACGATCGGCACCCCCCGTCTATCGCGTCCAGCTGGTGGCGGCGCCTGAAGTGCAGCCCGATGCCCGGCCCGCCCCGCAGGCGGTGCAGCGGGAGGCGGAGCAGCCCGAGCCCCCGGCACCGGCCCCCAAGCCACCACCCAAGAACACCGCGTCGCAAGCCGCGCCGCCGCCGGCCCCCGACAGCAAGAAGCGCGAGGCCGCCCCGAGGACGACCCCCAAGGCGAAACCGCTCGCCGGGGAGCGGCCCAGCACCGGGTCCGACCCGGCGACGGTGAGCACCGAAGGGATCGAGTTTCCCTTCCCGGAGTATTTGCAGAACATCGTATCCCAGGTGCTGCAACGGTGGCAGCGCCCGCTCGAATCTTCACCACTCGAGGCCGAAGTGGCGTTCATGGTGCATCGCGACGGCTCGATCACCGATATCCAGTTCGTGCGCCGCTCCGGCAATTTCGCCTTCGATCTCGAGGCGCAGGGGGCGATCGAAGAGGTCGGCCGCAACATGGCGTTGGGCGCTCTCCCCGACGGTTGGGTGTCGGATGTCCTGTTCGTGCGCTTCTACTTCTCGGGGAAGCGGCAATGATGGCGGATTGGAGGATGGTCGGATGGGCGGATGGGCGGGTGGCCCTCCTGGCCGCTCTTCTTTCCGCCTATCCGACCATCCGCCTATCCGCCCAGGATACCACCGCCATCGATCGCGGCGTCCGCATCGGCATCGTCTACCGCCCCGGCGTGCGGCCCGGCATCGTCGTGCTGCCGGGGCGCCAGGCGGGGCTCGATTCGGTGCGGGCCATCGTCGCCAGGGATCTGGACTACAGCGACCGGTTCGAAGTGATCACGATGCCCGGGGGCGATTCGGCGCGCGGCAGCGCCGCCGCAGCGCGTCCCGATCCGGCGCGACCGGGCACGCGACCGCGTCCCGCCGTGCCGGCTGCCCTCAACTATCCTCTATATCGGGCGCTCGGCGCCGATTTCGCGATCGACGTCCGGGCGGCGGCCGACACGACAGTGGTGGTCGTGCACGACGTGAGTGCGGGCGCCGTGCGTCGCACGGTGCAGGGCGTCCTCCCGGCGCTCGGTCTCCCCGGATTTCGTCTCGCTGTGCATCGGCTGGCCGACCAGATCCTGCAGGCGACGGTCGGTGCGCCCGGGATGGCTGCCACCCGCGTTCTGTTCGTGCGCGACGGCAAGGTGTACCGCATCGATCAGGACGGGGCCGATGTCGCTCTCGCCTCTTCGGTGGAGCACCAGGCGATGTCGCCGGCGTGGGCACGCGACGGACGCCACTTCGCCTACATGGAGTTCGCCGATGGGAGCGGCCAGCTGTTCGTGCAGGACGTGGCTACCAACCGGCGCGTGAGCGTCGCGAAGACGGGAAAGTCGCTGGACTTTACCCCGGCCTTTTCGCCCGACGGCAAGACCCTCGCCTTCAGTCGCGCGATCGAAGAAGGCACCGATATCTACACGATCAACGTGCACGACAACTGCTGTCTGCAGCGCTTGACCCGCGGTGGCTTTTCGGACAACTTGTCTCCGACCTACAGTCCGGACGGGCAGCGGATCGCCTTCGTCTCGACGCGCCCGGGGTTGCCGCAGATTTACGTGATGGCGGCCGACGGCACCGACCAGCAGTTGTTCGCCCCCTTCGATTACGGGGTCAGCGGGTCGTCGAATGCTCCGGAATGGTCCCCCGACGGCCAGTCGGTGGCATTTCACCGCGACGTCGGCGGCACGTTGCAGGTCTTCGTGCTCGACGTGCGGACCCGCACCGTGCGACAGCTCACGTCGCTGGGCCGGAATGAGGACCCTACCTGGGCGCCGGACGGGCGGCATCTCGCGTTCGTCTCGGACCGCAGTGGCTACCGGCAGTTGTGGGTGATTGACCTGGAAACGGGAAGGATACGGCCCCTCTTGCAGCAGAGCGGGGCACGACTGCCGGCGTGGTCTCCGCGCATTCCGGAGGCCGGTACAACGAACCCCTGAACAGGGAGAACCGAATACATGACACGCGTCCATTCGCTGGTCCTGATGGGCTTCGGCGTGGCGCTGCTCGTGGCGTGCGGGAAGAATCCGCAGCCGGCCGCGACCCCCGCACCGGCGCCCAATGCCGATTCGATTGCCGCGGCCGAGCGTGCGCGCGCCGACTCGGCGGCCGCCGATTCGGCCCGGCGGGCGCAAGAAGAGGCGGAACGGATCGCGCGGCAGCGGGCTGCGGATTCCGCCGCGGCGGCCGCCAATGCGATGACCGAAGTGCGCAGCATGCTCGCGGCGATGATTCACTTTGATTACGACAAGTCGGCGCTGCGCGCCGACGATCAGGCGGCGCTCGACCAGAAGGTGTCGATCCTGCAGGCGAACTCCGGGGTGCGCGTCCGCATCAGTGGGCACTGCGACGAGCGCGGGTCGGACGAGTACAACCTGGCCCTGGGCAACCGGCGCGCCACCGCCGCCAAGCAGTACCTGGTGAGCCACGGGATCGATGCCGGCCGCATCGAGACGGCGTCGTACGGCGAAGAGCGGCCCATCGCGACCGGTCACGACGAAGCGTCATGGTCGCAGAACCGCCGCGATGAGTTCGAGATCCTGAGCGGCGGCGACAATCTCCGGAAGCCGTAACGGTGCCACGGGTTCGTCGCGCGCTGATCCTCGTCCTGGGGCTCTGCTCCGGATGCGCCCTGCGGGGCGACGTCCGCAAGGTGGAGCTCCAGGTCGAGGCGTTGCGCAGTGAGATGGCCCGCTCCGACAGTGCGCGGCGGGTCGAGCGGGATTCGCTGGCGCGGGTGCTCGTCGCCGTGCAGGCCACGATCTCCGCCGAGCAGAACGCGCTGGTGCAGATTCGCGGCGACATCCGCAGCGATCTGCAGGCGGTGCAGCAGCAGCTCATGGCATTACAGGAACTGACCGGGCAGAGCCAGCAGCGCCTGTCGGAGCTGCGCAGTCGATTGTCCAACCCGTCACCGGCGCCGCCGCCTCCCGTCGACACGACGACGGGAGGGGCAGCCCCGGCCGCGGCTCCGGCCGCGCCGAGCGGCGGCACCGGCAGTCCCGGTCCCGATCAGATGTATGACCTGACGATGCAGCAGTACCGCCGCGGCAGCTTCACGACCGCGCGGCTCGGTTTCCGTGAGTTCCTGCGGTTGTATCCCAACGATGAGCGGGCCTCCGACGCGCTGTACTACGTGGGGGAATCGTTCGCGCCGGAGAATCCCGACTCGGCCTCCGCGGTGTACCAGGACGTCGTGAAGCGTTTCCCCAATTCACCGCGGGCTCCATCGGCACTCTACAAGCTGGGGCTCCTCGCCCAGCAGCGGGGCGACAAGGCGGGCGCGCGCACCTTCTTCGCACGCGTCCTGGCCGGGTACCCTCGCTCCGACGAGGCCAACCTCGCCCGCGACCGGCTGCAAGCTCTGGGGCGCTAGCCCCGCCCGCCGTGGCTGAAGCCTCGAACCGCGGCGAGATGCCGTTCCTCGATCACCTCGAGGAGCTGCGCTGGCGTCTGTTGAAGAGCCTGGTGGCGATCCTGGTGGGCACGATCGTCGGCTGGGTCATCGTGCAACGCATCGACATCATCGGTCTCCTGACGCAGCCGATCGCCCCGCATCTCCAGGGCGGCCGGCTCAACTATACCAGCCCGACCGATCCGTTTTTCATCACACTCAAATTTGCGTTCATCGTCGGGGTAGTGTTGTCGTCTCCGGTGGTGGTGTTTCAGCTGTGGGCGTTTCTCGCACCCGCGTTGTACGAGCGCGAGAAGCGGCTGGTGGTGCCGGCGCTCGTCGTCGGCGTGCTGCTGTTTCTTGCGGGAGCTGCCGCCGGGTACTTTCTCGCGCTGCCACACGCCCTGTCGTTTCTGCTCGGGTTTCAGAATCAGGCGCTGCAGCCGATCATCACCGCCGATCGCTACTTCGCCTTCGCGGCGCAGGTGATCGTCGCCATGGGAGCCGTCACCGAGCTGCCGCTCGTCATCATCATCCTGACGTCGTTGGGATTGGTGACGCCGGCGGGGCTGCGCCGCAACCGCCGCATTGCGCTGCTCGGCGCCGCGATCCTGGCGGCGTTCCTCGCGCCGCCCGACGCACTGTCGATGGTGGTGGGGATCGCGGTGCTGCTGTTGTTCTACGAGGTCGGGATCCTGTGCGCCATCGTGGTGTCGCGCCGCCGCAGCGCCGCCGCGGCACGCGCCGGCGCCGCCGTCGCCGTGGCGTTGCTGTGCTGGGCCGGTCTGCCGCACTCCGCGGCGGCGCAGCGCCCGGTGTTGCGTCCGCCCCCCCGGAGGCTGCCGGTGCAGCCGGGAGACACGACCCGCCGCGCCGATTCCGTTTCGGGGCACCTGATCGATACCGCCACGGCCCGCAAGCTCGGGCTCCCCACCGGACCGACGCGGACCTTTCCGTCTCCCGACGCCGTGCTCGATACGCTGCTGAAGCTCAAGTCCTACCGCGTGACCCAGTATCTCGCCGACACGCTGCGCGTGCTCGGCGACAGCGGCACGATCATTCTGACCGGGGAAACGTTGCTCGACCGGGAGGGCACGAAACTCGAAGCCGACACGGTGCACTATCGCCAGTCGAGCTGCCGCCTCGATGCGTCGGGCAGCCCGCGGCTCTTCGACCAGGGATCGCAGAGCAGCGCGCCGACGGTCGTGGTCGGAGAGGGGATGCGCTACGACACCTGTCTGAAGCGGGGCACCGTGCTGCAGGGACTCACGACGTTCCAGCAGGGCGGGGCGAACTGGTTCATGCGCGCCAACATCGCCCTCGACTCAGGCTCGACTCGGCTGTACGGCGCGCGCAGCAATATCACCTCCGATGAGCGTCCGGTGCCGGGGTACCACTTCGCCGCTGGTGAGATGAAATGGCTCAACAAGACGGTGATGATCGCGCGCCCCACCGTGCTCTACGTGCGCGATGTCCCGATCTTGTGGCTGCCGTTCATCTTCAACGACATCCGCCCCGGGCGCCATAGCGGCATGCTGGTGCCGCGCTTCGGCCTCAACGATCTGGTCCGGCCGACGCGCAATTACCAGCGCCACGTGACGAACATCGGCTACTACCTCGTCCTGAACGATTACGTGGACCTGCTCACGTCCGCCGACTGGTATTCCGGGAGGAGCTTCGGGATCAACGGGCAGCTGCACTACCGGTGGCTCGACCAGTTCGTGAACGGTTACCTCGCCGTGTCCCGATTGAGTCAGCTCGATGCCGGGGCGCATTCGACCATGCTCACCTGGACGCACAGCCAGAGCTTTTCGAGCCGCACCCACTTTTCCGCCAGCGTCAACTATGCAACGCAGGGAACGGTGGTCCAGCGCAACTCGGTCGATCCCTACCTCACCCTCGCCAATCTCGCTTCCAACGTCAATTTCGAGAAGCGCTTCGATTGGGGCTCGTTGAACATCGGGGGCAGCCGCTCGCAGGATCTGGCGGGGATCAATCCGACGCAGCAGAACTTCCCCAACGTCTCGATCACCCCGGCGCCGATCGACCTGGCCTCCTGGATCACGTGGTCGCCCGGATTCACGTTCTCGAACTCCCAGACCTTCCGCTCGCAGGCGACGAGTCTGGTGCTGGTCCCCAACGGGATCGGGGGCATCGACACGCTGAAGCCGCGGTTCGACACGCGGATGTCGCTGCTCGCGATCAACACGCCGCTGCGGCTGGGACGCTGGAACTGGACCAACGCGGTCCAGATTCAAGATCAGACGAGCAATCAGCGAACCGAATTCGTCATCCCCGACCCGGCGGACTCGACGCTGCTGCATCACGTGGTTTACGACCGCACGTTCTCTACGAAAGTCGACTGGAGCACCGGCATCGGGTTGCCGCAGCTGCTCCCGGGCACGTGGCACATCCAGCCCGGGATCGGGATCGGCAACAAGACGAGCGCCGGGCCCTACATGCTGCGCAATCAGTTCACCGGCGGTCGGTTTCTGCAGCAGGGGAAGCGGCTGCAATTCAGTCTCGGCGCGGCACCCACCTTTTTCGGGTTCTTCCCCGGGATCGGGCCGTTCTCGCGCATCCGTCATTCGGTCGCATTCGTCATGAACTATCAGTATGCGCCCGGCGCGAAAGTGGACCCGGCGTTCGCGCACGCGCTCGACCCGGCGGGTCGCCTGCTCAACGCCAGGAGCGATCCGCAGCAGACGATCACCCTCGGGTTGTCGCAGGTGTTCGAAGCGAAGTTCAAGCCGTCGGCGCGAGACACCGGCAATACGCCGCCGCGCAAGATCCGGCTGCTGAGTCTCAACACCTCCGGGATCTCCTACAACTTCGAGCAGGCCAAGATGCCGGGCCGGGTCGGCTGGCAGACCCAGACGTTGACCAACACCTTCTCCTCCGACTTGCTCCCCGGATTCAACCTCCAGGTGACGCACGATCTGTGGAAGGGGCAGGTCGGCCTCGATACGACGAAGTTCGATCCGTTCCTGCAAAGTCTCTCGGCGTCTTTTGCGTTGAGTCCGCGGACCTTTGCCGCATTGGGCGCCCTGATCGGACTCGGGCACCGCCCCGAGCCGGCAACCGGTGGTACGCCAGGAGCAGCGCCCGGCGCCGTGCCAGGGGGGACGTTTGGTCCGGGACCGCGCTCGATGGGCGGGTTCGGCGGGTTCGGCGGGCCCGCAGGTGGGTTTGCGGGTGGCGGCGGACGCGGCTTCAGCCTCAACGTCCAGTTCTCGCTGCAGCGCACGCGCAAGCAGACGAGAACCGATTCCCTGGGGAACGCGATCCCCATCCCGGGGCTTTCGGGCGGCAACCAGCAGATGTCGCTGGCCATGGCGTTCAGCCCGACGCCGCACTGGACGGCGTCCTGGAACACCAATTACGACTTCGAAACGAAGCGCTTCCCCCAGCACTTCGTGCGGCTGGAGCGGGACCTGCACCGCTGGCACGCCTCGTTCGCCTTCAGCCGCACCGCGAGCGGCAACTTCGCGTTCAATTTCTATGTCGCACTGCTCGACGAGCCAGACATCAAGTTCGACTACGACCAGCAGAGCTACCTCCACACCGCGAACCCCAACCCCTGATCTCCTCAGGCTGTCCTCGCCTGAGGACAGCTTTCTTTCTTGGGATTAACATAAGTCGTTAACCAGCAACATGTTACTGTTGGGCACGACCTCTGCCAATGGAGCGGGCGTTTCCGTCCTTCTCCACGAGGTACGTATGTCGTCCCGGATCACCGCCAGTCTGGTTGCCGCAGGGGTGCTGCTCGCCGGCTGCCAAAACACCTATGACTCGACCGGCTCGCTCCCGACCGTGTCCGCTCCGACGAATCTCACCTATCAGCTCGACCCGAGCGGCGATCCGTCGACTCCGGCGGGGATCTTGCTGCGTTGGGACGATGTGACCGATGCGTCGCTCGCGAGCTATCGCATCTACTCGCGCGGCAGCACGAACACCGCGTTCAGCCTGCGTGGCGAGACGACCTCCAACACCTTCCACGACAACGGCGTGCCGCATCTGCAGTACTACGTGACGGCCACCGACGTGAACGGCGGCGAGAGCGATGCCAGCAACACCGTCACCGTCGACGAGCGGTTGGCGTTGCAAAGTCCCGACTCGCTCAATTCGATCTCCCTGAACGGAGCGATCCAGCTCGACTGGAGCGACAACGCCTTCCTCGCCGACCCGAACCGCTTCCAGTGGTACCGCGTTTACAGCGCGTCGTACAACCTGGACACCGGCTTCTGCGGCACCGACTGGGCGCTCGAGGGCACGACGGTATCGCCGGAGTTCGTCGCGGCGGCGCTCGCGAACGGCGTGCCGCGCTGCTTCGGGGTGTCGGCAATCAGCGTCGAGGGTTACGAGAGCCTCTGGTCGCCGCTGCGCCAGGACTCGCCGCGTCCCGACGCGCGCAACGTGCTGGTCACCGCTTTCGAGGCGAACAGCGCCACCGCCGGGTTCCGCTTCTGGGACGACGTCAACCAGGACGGCATCGGTCAGGCGAGCGAGCTCGGTCTCGTGCAGGACGGCAACCGCACCGACATCGACTTCTGGGTGCACCGCGCCGCCGATTCGACGCTGTGGATCGTGCCGGAGTTCAGCGGGACAACGCTGCAGCTCTATGCTAATCAGCCGGTCGCGGATCTGACCTCGATCGACTTCGCTCCGGCGAGCGGCTACTCCCGGAACATGATCCAGGCGCAGCCGGGCTATGGGTACGTGTTCCAGATCGTCGAGGGCAGCACGGTTCGCTACGCGGCGTTGCGGGTGACGCACGTCGGTCGCAGCTACGTCATCTTCGACTGGAGCCTCCAGACCGATCCGGGAAACCCCGAGCTGCTGGTGCGCGGGAATTTGCCGACTTCGCTGGAAACTGGTACTATCGTCAAGGGCGCGCACTAACACTGCGTCGTTCGGAGGGGATGGGCCGGGAGCCGATATCGGCTTCCGGCCCTTCTCGTCTCCGCCTACCTTCCTCCCACCATGCCCGCCACGGTCACCCTCGACGGCCGCTCGCTCACCATCGCCGACGTCGTCTCCGTCGCCCGGCACGGCGCGCGCGTAGCGGTCGCCCCGGAAACACGCGAGCGCGTCACGCGCTCGCGGGCGGAGGTCGAAGCCGCCATTGCCCGCGGCGAGACGATCTACGGCGTCAATACGGGCTTCGGGAAGCTGGCGCACGTCCGCATTCCTTCCGACGACCTGCGTGCCCTGCAGCTCAACCTCATCCGCAGCCACGCCTCCGGCGTTGGCGACCCGCTGCCGGCCGAAGCGGTGCGCGCGATGATGCTGCTGCGCGCCAACGTCCTGTTGATGGGGACGAGCGGCGTCCGCCCGCTGATCCCCGATACGCTCGTCGCGATGCTCAACGCACAGATCCACCCGACGGTCCCGTCGCAGGGCAGCGTGGGAGCATCGGGTGACCTGGCGCCGCTCTCGCACCTCGCCCTCGCGATGATCGGGGAGGGCCCAGACGGTCACCGGCTGGCTCCCGCGGGGATCGCGGCCGTGACGCTCGAGGCCAAGGAGGGGATCGCGTTCGTCAACGGGACGCAGGCCCAGACCGGTCTCACGGCGCTCGTGGTGCACGACGCGTGGACGCTGTGGCGCACCGCTCACGGCGCTGCCGCGATGAGTCTCGAGGCGGTGCGCGGCACGCCGGTGCCGTTCGACTCCCGCATCCACGACGCCCGTCCGCACCCCCAGCAGCAACGCTCCGCCGCCCTGCTGCGCGACCTGCTGGCCGACAGCGCGATCAGGGAGTCGCATCGACACGACGACCCCAGGGTGCAGGACGCCTACTCGCTGCGCTGTACGCCCCAGGTGCTCGGTGCGGTGGGGGAGGGCATTGCCTTCGCCGAGCGGCTGGCGACGACGGAGCTGAATGCCGCGACCGACAACCCGCTCGTCTTCGGCGGCGACGTGCTGTCCGGGGGCAACTTCCACGGTCAGCCGGTCGCGCTGGCGCTCGACGTACTCGCCATCGCTCTCGCGACGCTCGCCGGGCTCGCCGAGCGGCGACTCGAGCGCGTCGTGAATCCCGATCTGTCGTCAGGGCTGCCGGCGTTCCTGGCGCTGCATCCCGGGCTCGACTCGGGGTTCATGACGGCGCAGATCGCAGCCGCGGCCCTCGTTGCCGACGCCCGTGTCCTGAGCACTCCCGCGAGCGTCCAGTCGATTCCAACCGAAGGCAATCAGGAAGACGTGGTGCCGATGGGGATGACGGCGGCCTGGAAGGCTCGCCGCGCCTACGACGACGCGGCACGGGTCGTCGCGATCGAGCTGCTGGCGGGAGCGCAGGGGCTCGAGTTTCTGAAGCCGCTCACCCCCGGACGCGGCG
The DNA here is from genome assembly GCA_035262265.1 of Gemmatimonadales bacterium. Lineage (GTDB taxonomy): Bacteria > Gemmatimonadota > Gemmatimonadetes > Gemmatimonadales > GWC2-71-9 > DASTHG01. The sequence continues at coordinate 2,648 of DATFTG010000132.1, read as the reverse complement.
TGGCCCGCCTCTACGACGCTGTGCGCCGCCTGGTGCCGGCCCTCAGTGCCGATCGGCCGATGTCGGAGGACATCGAGCGCATCGCGGCGGCGATTCGCGCGGGGCAGCTCGCGCCGCAGGAGACTCCATGAGCGGAGCGCGGACCATACGCGCTCCGCGCGGTCCGGAGCGTTCCTGCCGTGGCTGGGTCCAGGAGGCGGCGCTCCGGATGCTCATGAACAACCTCGACCCCGAAGTCGCCGAGCGTCCTCAGGACCTCGTCGTGTACGGCGGGACGGGGCGCGCGGCGCGCAGCTGGGCGGCGTTCGACGCCATCGTCCGCACGCTCAAGACGCTCGGCGACGACGAGACGCTGCTGGTGCAGTCCGGCAAGCCTGTCGCCGTGTTCACCACGCACCCTGACGCCCCGCGCGTCCTCATCGCCAACGCCAATCTCGTGGGACGCTGGGCGACGTGGGAGGTGTTCCGCGACCTGGAGCGGCGCGGGCTGATCATGTACGGCCAGATGACCGCGGGCTCGTGGATCTACATCGGTACGCAGGGCATCCTGCAGGGGACGTACGAGACGTTCGCGGCCGTCGCGGCGCGCCACTGGGGCGGCTCGCTCAAGGGCCGGCTCGTGGTCACCGGCGGGCTCGGAGGAATGGGTGGGGCGCAGCCGCTCGCTGCGACGATGAACGACGGCGTCTGCCTGGTCGTCGAGGTCGACCCCAGCCGCGTGCAGCGTCGGCTGGAGACGCGCTACCTCGACCGCGCGACGGCGTCGCTCGACGAAGCGCTCGCCTGGTGCGAGGCCGCACGGCGCTCGGGTTCGCCGCTGTCGGTGGGACTCGTCGGCAACTGCGCCGAGGTGCTCCCCGCGCTGGTGCAGCGGGGGCTCGTCCCCGACGTCCTGACCGATCAGACCTCCGCCCACGACACCCTCAACGGCTACGTTCCGGCGGGACTTTCGCTCGCCGACGCCCAGGCGTTGCGCGGCGCCGATCCCGCCGACTACGTCCGCCGCGCCGTCGCGAGCATCGCGGTGCACGTCCGGGCGATGCGCGACCTGCAGCGCCGCGGCGCCGTCACCTTCGACTACGGCAACAACATCCGCACCGTCGCAGCAGATGCGGGCGTCACGGACGCGTTCGACATTCCGGGATTCGTGCCGGAGTACATCCGCCCGCTGTTCTGCGAGGGGAAGGGCCCCTTCCGCTGGGTCGCCTTGTCGGGGGACACGAAGGATCTCGATCGCACCGATCGTCTCGTGCTCGAGCTGTTCCCCGACAACGCGCATCTCGCGCGCTGGATTCGCCTGGCCCGCGAGCGGGTCGCGTTCCAGGGCCTCCCGGCGCGCATCTGCTGGCTGGGGCAGGGCGAGCGGGCGCGCTTCGGGGTCGCGTTGAACGATCTTGTCGCGTCCGGAGAGCTATCCGCGCCGATCGTGATCGGCCGCGACCATCTCGATACGGGCAGTGTCGCGTCGCCGTACCGCGAGACGGAGGCGATGCGCGACGGGTCGGACGCGATTGCGGACTGGGCGATCCTCAACGCGCTGGTGAATACCGCTTCCGGTGCATCCTGGGTGTCATTCCATCATGGCGGCGGGGTCGGTATCGGCAACTCGCTGCACGCCGGGCAGGTGATCGTCGCGGACGGGACGCCTGCCGCGCGGCGGCGGCTCGAGCGCGTGTTGACGAACGATCCCGGCATCGGCGTGGCGCGGCACGCGGATGCCGGCTATCCGGAAGCGCTGGCCGCGGCGCGGCGCGCCGGACTGCGGCTGCCGATGCTGGAGGCGGGCGACTGAGTCTCCTTCTGACCGGTGCGCGGGCGGTCGTGACCTGCCGCGGGCCGGCGCGCGCACGACGCGGCGCCGAGCTGTCCGAGCTCGAAGTGCTGCGGGACGCCGCCGTCCTGATCGAGGGAAGTCGCATCGCGTGGGTCGGTCCCCGCAGCGACAGGCGCGCCATCCAATCCGCAATCCGCAATCCGCAATCCGCCATCGAAGAGGTGGAAGTCCGTGGAGTGCTCTTCCCCGGCTTCGTGGATTGCCACACGCATGCCGTGTTCGGTGCGCCGCGACTGGACGATCACGAGCGCCGGGCCCTCGGCGCGACCTACCGGGAGATCGCGGCCGCGGGCGGTGGCATCCTGCAATCGGTGCGCGACGTACGCTCGCGCAGCGAAGCGGACCTCGAGGCTGTGACGCGGTCGCGGCTCCTGGCGTTGCGGGCGCACGGCAGCACCACGATCGAAGTCAAGTCGGGATACGGGCTCGAGCTCGACGCGGAGCTGAAGCAGCTGCGCGTGATTCGCCGCGTGAGCGAAGCGGAGCGGTTGCAGCTCGTGCCGACGTTCCTCGGCGCCCATGAAGTTCCGGCGGAGTACCGGTCGCGTCGCCCGGAGTATGTGCGGCTGGTGGTCCATGAGATGCTGCCGGCGGTGGTGGGCGCGCAGCTGGCGCGCTGTTGCGACGTGTTCTGCGAGCCGGGAGTATTCGATCCTGCGGAAACGCGGACCATTCTGAGCGCCGCGCGGAAATTGGGTCTGGCGCTCAAGCTCCACGCCGACGAGCTCGAGGGGTCGGAAGGGGCGGTGCTGGCGGCGGAGATCGGCGCGCTCTCGGCGGACCACCTCGCCAGCATCTCGGACGCCGGGATTCG
>DATFTG010000131.1:0-11202 GCA_035262265.1 Gemmatimonadales bacterium | reverse complement strand
TCTTCACCGAACCGGTTGAGCTCGTCCTCGCGCAGCCGCACGCCGCCCTCCTTGCGGCTCGAGCCCCGCTTTGAGCTCGAGCAGTTGATCCCGCAGCAACGCGGCCTGCTCGAAGTCCAGCGCTTCGGCCGCCGCCTGCATTTGTGATTCGAGCAGCTGGATCAGCGCCTCACGCTCCCGCGCGTCGGCCGGCCGGTGCACCGGAGCGTCGGGCACGCGGCTGCCGCGTGCATCCGCCACCCGGGTCACGAACCGGATGTCGATCACCGACTTGACGATGGAGCGCGGCGTCACGCCGTGCTCGATATTGTACGCCTGCTGCAGCGACCGGCGCCGCGACATCTCCTCGAGCGCGCGCTGCATCGAGCCCGTCATGCGATCGGCGTAGAGTATCGCCCGGCCGTGGAGGTTGCGGGCGGCCCGGCCGACGGTCTGGATCAGCGAGCGGTCCGAGCGCAGAAACCCCTCCTGATCGGCGTCGAGCACCGCCACCAGCGAGACCTCGGGAAGATCCAGGCCTTCCCGCAGCAGGTTGATGCCGACGAGGACGTCGAATTCGCCGAGTCGCAACCCCCGGATGATCTCCACCCGCTCGATGGCGTCGATCTCCGAATGGAGATAGCGCACGCGCACTCCGTGCTGCTGCAGGTAGTCGGTCAGGTCCTCCGCCATCCGCTTGGTGAGCGTCGTGACGAGCACCCGCTCGCCGACCCGGGCGCGCTCGCGAATCTCGTGCAGCAGGTCGTCCACCTGCCCCTTCACCGGCCGCACCTCCACCTCCGGGTCGACGAGCCCCGTGGGGCGGATGATCTGCTCGACCACGACGCCTTCGGACAACTTCAGCTCGAGGTCGCCCGGCGTGGCCGATACGAAGATGATGCGCGGCACCAGGCCCATGAACTCCTCGAAGTGCAGCGGCCGGTTGTCGAGCGCCGAGGGCAACCGGAAGCCGTAATCGACCAGCGTCTGTTTGCGCGAGCGGTCGCCCTCGTACATCCCGCCCACCTGCGGCAGCGTCTGGTGCGATTCGTCGATGACGCAGAGGAAGTCGTTGGGGAAATAATCGAGCAGGCACGCGGGCCGCTCGCCCACCGCCCGGCCGGTGAGGTGGCGGGAGTAGTTCTCGATCCCGGTGCAGCGTCCGATTTCGAGCAGCATCTCGACGTCGAATTGCGTGCGCGACTCGAGCCGCTGCGCTTCCACGAGCTTGTTCTGCAGCCGCAGCTCCGACAGCCGCTCCTTCAATTCGGTCCGGATCGCGGTCACGGCGCGCTCGACCGAAGGACGCTCGGTCACGAAGTGGGTCGCGGGATACACCACGGCCCGCTTCAGCTGCGCGATGGGGTTGCCGGTGAGCGGATCGATCTTGGTCACCCGCTCGACGGTGTCGCCCCACAACTCGATGCGGACGCCCTGCTCGTCGTAAGCGGGCAGCACCTCGATCGTGTCACCGCGCACGCGGAAGGTGCCGCGCTCGAACGCCACGTCGTTGCGCGCGTAGTTGATGAGCACCAGCTCGGCGAGGATGGCGTCCCGGCCGCGCTCCTCTCCCACGGCCACGGTCATCAGCAACCGCTTGTAGGCTTCCGGGTCGCCGAGGCCGTAGATCGCGGATACGCTCGACACGATGATGACGTCGTCCCGCTCCATCAGGCTCGACGTGGCGCGCAGCCGCAGCGCGTCGATGTCGTCGTTGATCGACGAATCCTTGGCGATATAGGTGTCGGTCTGCGGAACGTAGGCTTCCGGCTGGTAGTAGTCGTAGTAGGAAATGAAGAATTCGACGGCGTTACGTGGAAACAACGCCTTGAGCTCGCCGTACAGCTGCGCCGCGAGCGTCTTGTTGTGCGACAGCACGAGGGTGGGCCGCTGGTTGGCGGCGATCACGTGCGCCATCGTCATCGTCTTCCCCGACCCGGTGACCCCGAGCAGCGTCTGGTAGCGGTCGCCGTGCTGCAGCGCCGCCGTCAGCGCGGCGATGGCGCGCGGCTGGTCCCCGGCGGGGGCAAACGGTGAAACGAGCTCGAACGGCATGGCGCCAAAATAATCAGACGGACGGCGCCGTGGGGGCGGCGCCGACATCGCGCCGGGCGATCTCCGTGACGCCTTTCACGCGGCGTACCGCGCGCAACACCTTGTTGAGATGGGTCTGGTTCTCGACCTCGACCAGCAGGTGCCCGAACACCACCCCGTCGCGCGACGACAGCTCGGCGTGCCGCAGGCTGGTCCCCGTCTGGCTCACCGCCTCGCAGATGTCGGCGTACAGCCCGCGCCGGTCTTCGCCGGCCACCACGAGCCGCACGACGAACGTCTCCCCTTCCGACTCCTGCCAGTCGATCTCGACGCGCCGCTCCGCTTCGGCCGACAGCGGCAGGAGGTTGGGGCAGTCGCTGCGGTGGATCGAGATGCCGCGGCCCTGCGTCACGTAGCCCACGACGGGGTCGCCGGGCACCGGCTGGCAGCACTGCGCGTAGCGCACCATCAGCCCGTCCACGCCCTGGATGCGGATGCCCCGCCCCAACCGCAGCCGCTGGATGACGCGGCCGAAGGCCGTCGGTTTCGGCGGCTGCAGGTCTTCGCTCGGCAGGTCGGGGAACAATGCCCGCATCACGAGCCCGAGAGCGACGTCGCCGCGGCCCAGCACCGCCACGAGCTGCTCCGCCGAGCCGAGCGACAGCGTCGCCGCGGCGCGCGCCAGCTGCTCCTCGTCGGGAGCGGCCAGGCGGCGGCGCCGGACCTCGCGATCGAGAATCTCCTTTCCCAGCACCAGGCTCTTGGTGTGCTCTTCCTGACGGATCCATTGCCGGATCTTGTGCCGGGCCCGGCCGGTGTGGACGTGCGCCAGCCAGTCGCGCGAGGGGCGCGCCTGCGGCGACGTGAGCACTTCCACGGTATCCCCGTTCTTGAGGGGGCGATGCAGCGGCGCGATACGCCCGTTGACCCGGGCGCCGTTACAGCGGTAGCCGACTTCGGTGTGCACGGCGAAGGCGAAATCGATCGGCGTCGCTTCCTTGGGAAGCCGCTTCACGTCGCCGCGCGGGGTGAACACGAAGATCTCGTCCTGATACAGATCGACCTTGAGGAACTCGAGGAACTCCTCGGGGGAATGCGCGTCCTGTTGCAGCTCGAGCAGCTGCCGGAACCAGGCGAGATGCCGGTCGAGCTCGTCGGGGGCCTTGCCTTCCTTGAAGAGCCAGTGCGCGGCGATGCCGTACTCGGCGGTGCGATGCATGTCGCGGGTGCGGATCTGAATCTCGTACAGCTGGCCGCCCGGCCCGAACACCGTGGTGTGGAGCGACTGGTAGCCGTTCGATTTGGGACTCGCGATGTAGTCCTTGATCCGCTCCTGCAGCGGCGTCCACTGGTGGTGGATGATGCCGAGGGCGTGATAACAATCGGCGACCGAGTCCACGAGCACCCGCACCGCGAGCAGGTCGTAGATCTCCTCGAAGGGCTTCTCGCGCCGCTTCATCTTCTTGTGGATGGACCAGAGGTTCTTGGGACGACCGGTGATCTCGAATTCGACGATGCCGGCGCTTTTCAGCTCTTCGGTGAGCGGCACCCGCAGCCGCTCGATCGTCTGGTCCCGTTCGGCCCGCCGGGCGCGGATCTTCTTCATCAGAACCCGGAACTCGTCCGGATCGAGGAACTTGAATGCCAAGTCTTCGAGCTCGGCCTTGATGCCCGCCATCCCGAAGCGGTGCGCCAGCGGCGCGTAGATCTCCTGCGTCTCCTGCGCGATGCGGCGCTGCTGCTCCTCCGACAGGTGCTCCAGCGTGCGCATGTTATGGAGCCGGTCGGCGAGCTTGATGATGATGACGCGCGCGTCCTTGGCGATGGAAAGCAGCAGCTTGCGGTAGTTCTCCGCCGCGGCCTCCTCGGCGGAGCGGAACGTCAACCCCGACAGCTTGGTGAGGCCGTCGACCAGGTCGGCGACCTCCGAGCCGAAGTCGCTGCGGATCTGGTCGAGCGAGACGTCGGAGTCCTCGACCACGTCGTGCAGCAGCGCCGCCGCGATCGTGGTCGAGTCCATCTGCTGCTCGGCGAGAATCGTCGCCACCGCCACGCTGTGGGAGAGAAAGTCGTCCCCCGACTTGCGCTTCTGGCCGGAATGCGCCCGGGCGCTCGTCCGGTAGGCCCGGGCGAGCAGATCGAGGTCGAGGCGCTCGCGCAGCGGCGCGACGGCTTTCGCCAGCTCGGGGGCGAGCGAGGGAGCGGTGGTCGTCACCCGTGGAGGATGGCGAGGCCCCGTCCCTACAGCAAGCCCGCCTCGGAAAAACTGATGTAGCGGTCGCCGCCGACGATCACGTGGTCATAGACCGGCAGGTCGAGCAGCCGGCCGGCGTCCACCAGCTGGCGCGTGACCGCCCGGTCATCCGCCGAAGGAGTGGGATCTCCCGAGGGGTGGTTGTGCACCACGATGATGCCCGCCGCCGCCTCGGCGATGGCCGCCCGGAACACTTCGCGCGGGTGCACCAGGGAGCTGTTGAGCAGGCCACGCGTAATCAGGAGATCGGCGAGGAGCTGGCTCTGGGTCCCGAGCGCCAGGACGTGGAATTCTTCGACGGCGAGGTCGCGCAGCCGCGGGGAACAGAGCCGGTGAACGTCGCCCGGTCCACGGATGCGCTCGGGTGGCGGGCTCGCTTCGGCTTCGAGGCGCCGTCCCAGCTCGAGCGCGGCGGCGAGACGCGCGGCCTTGGCCCGTCCGACGCCCGGGGTGCGGGCCACCTCGACGGGCGGGCGGCCCGCCAGCCGGCAGAGCGACCCCTCCACGCGAGCGAGCAGCTCGGCGGCGACCTCGAGGGCACCGCGCCCGGCGCACCCGGTGCCGAGCAGCAGCGCGACGAGCTCCTGCGCGGTGAGCGCCTGCACCCCGAGACGCCAGAGGCGCTCGCGCGGGCGATCGGCTGCCGGCTGTTGCGCATCGACCATGACCATGGCCGGGCAACGTAGTCAGGAGATGTCCGTGACGGCGTACCGAATCCACGCCTCACGGTGCGGAACGCGGCGGCGGCGCCGCTTGGCGGCGGCCCGTTAGGCGGCGGCTCCGTGACACTTCTTGAACTTCTTGCCGCTGCCGCACGGACAGGGGTCGTTGCGCCCGACGCCGGCGTACGGATTCGGCACCGCCGCGCCGACCCCCGGCGGTGCGGACGGCGGCAGCGGGCCGGTGCTCGTTTCCCGACTCACGAGGCCTTCGGCATCGGCCTTCGACGCGACCATCGGCGTGGGACGGCGCGGCTGACCGCCGATGAGGCCGGCGTTACCTGCCGGGCGCGGACGGCCGCCGGCCGGCCCAGTGGTCCCGCCGGGACCGGGCGGCGGCCCGATCTCGATGCGCAGCTTGAGCCAGCGCTCGGTGAACGTGCTGCGCAGGTCATCGATCAGCCCCTGGAACATCTCGAACGCTTCCTGCTTGTACTCGATCAGCGGATCCTTCTGCCCGTAGGTGCGGAATTGAATCCCCGCCTTCAGCTGGTCGAGATCGTAGAGGTGGTCTTTCCACTTCTCGTCGATCACGCTGAGCATGATGTGCGCGAGCGCCTGCTCGCCCAGTCGCGTCGCGCCGACCTTGGGCTCGATTTCCTTGAAGTAGGCGAGCTTGCCGTCAAATGCCGCGCGCCCCGCTTCCTGGGCGACACGTACCATCTCCGCCTGCGAGCGCACCTTCGCGGGGTCGACGATCGCGGGGGCGGAAATCAGGTACTTCTGCAGCAGCTCCGTCTCCACCAGCTCACGGTCCCAGTCGGCGGCGTCCTTGTACTCGGCGAGCTGCGCGTCGACCAGCCGCTCGACGGCGGCGTCGATCATGCGCCGGGCCTCCGCCTTCAGCTCTTCCCCGCCCTCGAGGGCGAACAAGCGCAGCGAGTACATCACCTCGCGCTGCTGGTTCATCACGTCGTCGTACTCGAGCAGCCGCTTGCGGGCCTGGAAGTTCGAGAGCTCGACCCGCTTCTGCGCCTGGCTGATCGCGCCGGTGACCAGCGGGTGCGTGATCACCTCGCCCTCTTCGGCGCCGCCGCGATCCATCCAGCGCGCGATGCGCTCCGAGCCGAAAAGCCGCATCAGGTCGTCTTCGAGCGAGAGGTAGAAGACGCTCTGGCCGGGATCGCCCTGGCGGCCGGAGCGGCCGCGCAGCTGGCGGTCGATGCGCCGCGCCTCGTGGCGCTCGGTGCCGACGATCACGAGCCCGCAGGGCGGGTCGTCGTTGCAGCCGAGCTCCTTGATGCGCGCAGCCGTCAGGTCGGGATGCTCCTGGGCCTGGCCGAACGCCGGCTCGCCGCGCGCCGAGATGCCGCAGACCTGGCATTGTTTCACCCGGGGTCCGAGTTTGATGTCGGTCCCGCGCCCGGCCATGTTGGTCGCGATCGTGATCGCGCCGGGCTGGCCCGCCTGCGCGACGATCTCGGCCTCGCGCTCGTGGTACTTGGCGTTGAGCACCTCGTGCTTCAGGCCACGCCGCTTCAGCATCCGGGACAGCGTCTCCGAAACGTCGACGCTCACCGTTCCGACCAGCACCGGGAGCCCGCGCTTGTGATGGCGCTCGGCTTCCTCGATGATCGCGTTGTACTTCTCGCGCCGCGTCTTGTAGATGAGGTCGTGCTTGTCGACGCGGCGCACGGGCCGGTTGGTCGGGATGACCACGACCTCGAGCTTGTAGATCTGGAAGAACTCGGTCTCTTCCGTCTCGGCGGTGCCCGTCATGCCGGCGAGCTTCTCGTACATGCGGAAGTAGTTCTGGATCGTAATGGTGGCGAGCGTCTGACTCTCCTCGCGCACCACGACCCCTTCCTTCGCCTCGACCGCCTGGTGCAGCCCTTCCGCCCAGCGCCGCCCCGGCATCAGACGTCCGGTGAACTCGTCGACGATGAACACCTGGCCGTCCTGAACGACATACTCCACGTCCTTCTCGTACAGGCCATGCGCCTGGACCAGCTTGTAGATGATGTGCAGCGTCTCGCTCTTCGCCGCGTACTCCCCTTCGACGACGCGGCGACGCTCCAGCTTCTCGGCGGCGGAGAGGCTGTCATCGTGGTCGATCGCGTGCACCGCCTGGGAGATGTCGGGGATGACGAAGAGCGAGGGATCGTCCGGGGACATCGCCTCGACGCCCTTGTCGGTGAGATGGACCGAATGACCCCGCTCGTCGAGCACGAAGTAGAGGTCGTCCTCGATGTCGCGCATCTTCTGGTCGCGCGCGGGGAGTTTGCGGTCGGCCAGGCGGTCGAGCTCGACGCGCTGCACCTGCGACTTGATCCCCTGCTCGTTCAAGAGCTTCAGCAGCCGCTTGTTCTTCGGCATGCCGAGCTGCGCCTGATAGAGCAGCTTGGCAGCCTCATACTGGTTCTTGGAGTCTTCCAGGAGCGGCTCGGCCTTGGCCACGAGATCGTTGACGACCGCGGTCTGGCGGCGCACGAGCTGGACGACCAGCGCGTTGTACTGCGCGTATTTCGCGTCCGACTCGGCTCCTACCGCTCCGGAAATGATGAGCGGCGTGCGCGCCTCGTCGATCAGGATCGAGTCGACCTCGTCGATGATGGCGTAGTAGTGGGTGCGCTGGACCCGCTCCTCCAGCCGACCCACCATGTTGTCACGCAGGTAGTCGAACCCGAACTCGTTGTTGGTGCCGTACGTGATGTCGCAGCGGTAGGCGGCCGCGCGCTCCGGCGTCGAGGGCTGGCTCTCGTCGATGCAGCCGACCGTCAGGCCGAGCCAGGAGAAGAGATGCCCCATCCACTGCGAATCGCGCCGCGCCAGATAGTTGTTGACCGTGACGAGGTGGGCGCCCTTCCCCGCCAGGGCGTTCAAGTACAGCGGTAGCGTCGCGACGAGGGTCTTGCCCTCACCCGTCGCCATTTCGGCGATCTTCCCCTGATGCAGGACGATGCCCCCGATGAGCTGCACGTCGTAGGGCACCATGTCCCAGGTCAGCTCGTGCCCGGTGACCATCACCTTCGAGCCGACGAGCCGGCGGCACGCTTCGCGCACGGTGGCGTACGCCTCGGGCAGCACCGCGTCCAGTGCCGCCTGCAGCGCCTTGCTGTAGCGCTGCTCCGCCTCGCCCAGCTGGTCCGACAGCCGGGCGCGCTCTTCGGCGTCGGGGCAGTCGTGCTTCGCGGCCTTGAGCCGCTCCACCTCGGCCGCCAGCTCGCCCGTCTGCTCCGCAATGCGCTGACGGAATTGGGCCGTCTGGCCCTGCAGCTCGCCGTCGGAGCAATCCTTGAGCCGGGCTTCGTGCTGGTGAATCGCCGTCACCAGCGGGCGGATGCGTTTCATCTCCCGCTGGAACCGCGACCCGAACACCTTCGTGATCATCGCTTTGACCATCGGTCCTCAACTCTTGCGATACAGCCCGTGGGCGACGATGTACTCGCGCACCGCGTCGGGCACCAGATAGCGAATCGAGCGGCCCTCGGCGACTCGCCGCCGGATCTCCGTCGCCGACACGTCAAGCGCCGGTACGTCGATCACCCGCTGGACCCCCGGCTCGCGCGCCGGCGCCTGTCCGGGGCGAGCGAACACGACGACATCCGCGAGGCCGGGGAGCGCCCCTGCTTCGTGCCAGGCAGGCAGCTCTCGGGCGGCATCCGCCCCCAACAGTAACGTGAACCGGTTCCCCGGCTCGCGCTCCGCCAAGGCGCGCAGGGTGTGGACGGTATAGGACGGGGTGGCCAGCTCGAGCTCGATGCGCTCGACGGAGAGGCGTGGATTGCCGCGCACGGCGAGCTCGAGCATCTCGGCGCGCTGCGCCGGTGTGGCGGCCGCCGCGCCCCGCTTGAAGGGCTGCTCGCGGGCGGGCATCAGCCGCACCCGCGCGCCCAGCACCTCCGCCGCCGCTTCGGCGACCACGAGATGTCCCAGATGTACCGGATCGAACGAGCCGCCGAACAGCGCGTCCACGCGCTCAGGGCGTGGTGCCGGCCGGAGGCACGGCCGGCGGGCACGACCGCTCGACGTTCTGCGCCTGCGGATAGAACTGGCGCAGGTGCGCGCACGCCTCCTGCCGTTCTTCCTTGTATCCGATGATGCGATAGCTGTCGGCGAGCCGCAGCAGCGCATCGACGGCGCGCGGCGTTTCGGGATAGTTCGCCAGCACGTCCTTGAAGTAGATGATGCCGGAGTCGTAGGCCCCGCGCCGAAAATAAAACAGCCCGTTCTTGTAGTCCTTTTCGGCGAACCACTCGCGCAGCTGGCGTACGTGCAGCTGCGCGCGCGCGGTCGCGTCGGTGCCGGGGAAGCGGCCGGCCAGCTCCTGATAGGTGGCGAGCGCCGACTGCCCGTAGCTCGGGTCGAGCTCGGGATTGCGCCACATGCGCAGCTGCGCGTCCCCGGCGCGCAGCAGCGCCGTCGGCGCGTAGCTGCTCTGCGGAAACTGATCCGCGGTCGCGCGGAAGTCGTGCGCCGCCTCCACCAGCTGGCCCGTTTGAAACTCCGCTTCGGCGACGTAATAGTGGGCTTCCGCCAGGGTGGAGTCGTTGGGGGCGAGCTCGAACTGGAGGCGGCGGTAACTCTGCAGCGCCGCGCTCATCTGGCCGGCGTGGAACTGCCGCCGCGCCTGCACCAACAGGGCGGCGGGGCTCAACGTCGTCACCTGGCGCGGGCCATGATGGCACGCGGCGAGCGCGACGAGCGGCAGCAGACGGGTCACTCGCATCCGGTCACTCAGTGAGGGGCGCTCGAGGTGTCCGCTTTGCCGAGGGCGTTGAGCTTTTCCTGCGCGCGCTGCGCCAAGGTGTCTCCCGGCATTCCGCCCGTGAGCGCTTGCTGGTAGAAATCGACCGCCGTCGTGAGGTCGCCTCGCGCCAACGCGACATCCCCAAGACCGAGCGCCGCCGCCCGCGCCACTTCGCTCCCCGCCCCCGGCGTGGAGGCCCGCTGAAACCAGACCTCGGCGTCGGCGGGATGACCGGCGGCGAGAATCGCCTCGCCGCGCATCAAGGCGCAGCGCGCCATCCCCTCTCGTGCGGCGTCCTGTACGGCGGGCTGCCGCTGACGCCGCACGACCCCCTCGAACACCACCGCGGCGGTCACACAATCCTTCGCCAACGCCGCTGCCTCGCCGTAGACGTAGAGCAGCGAGTCGGCGGTGGCGGCATCGGGAGCGGTAGCAATGGCTGTGGGCAGGTACGCCATCGCGTCCGCGGTGTTCCCGGCCGTGGCGGCGTCGAGGGCGACGACCCGCGCGTACGGTCCGAGCGAGCGCGACGGAGCGATCTCCCGCAAGCCGTCCAACGCCGCGGCCAGCGCGGTGCGGTCGTTCAGGCCGCCCGCCTGCCTGGCGGTACGCTCCAGTCCATCGGCGGCTTCATCAGTGCGGCTGGGATCGTCGTGGGCCAGCGATCGGTACTCCTGCGCGGCGACGCCCAGATCGCCGGTATGCAAGGCGGCCGCCCCCGCCTTGGCGTGGAGCCCCTTGCCGCGCCCGGCGCGCAAGCCGAGCTGGTACTCCGCGAGCGCGCTGCGGTAGTCGGCGGCGGCGTACAGCCGGTCCCCGAGGACTTCGTGATTGGCCGCGCTCTGGGCGCAGGCGACGCTCGCCAGCGCCAGGGCGGCGATGGACCGGTTCACAGCGTGCTGTGCCGTCCCGATGACCGCGCGGCGGCTTCCGCGGCGGCCCGCAAATCGCCGCGATCGAGCATGGCGAGATACGCCTCGACGCGCGGATCCTCGGGACGGCGGCGGCGGCAATCCTCCCACACCACCCGCGCCGAGAGGCCGTCGCCGCTCAAGTAGCAGGCAAGGCCCAGCATCGCGGCGGCGTCGAGGAAATTGGGACGCGACCGGACGATGATCTCGAACTGCTCGCGCGCCTCGAGCACACGACCCGCCTGGAGCAGCAGCCGGCCCAGCTTGTAGCGCAGATCGTGGAATTCGGGACCGAGGGCCAGCGCCGCCTGGTACTGCCCGATCGCCTCCCGCATGCCGCCGGCTTCGATGTAGGCCTCCGCGACGTGCGCATGCAGGTTGGCGAGTTTCGCCGCGAGGTGCGTGGGAAACCCGAGCCGGGACTTGCCGCCGATCTGCCCCGCGCGGCGCAGCGACTCGGTCGCCTCCTGCTCGCGGCCCAGATCGTTGAGCACCAGCGCCCGATGCACCAGCGCCTCGACGTAGTGGGTGTTCAGCTCGAGGGCGCGATCGAGATGCGCCAGCGCCTTCTCGGGCTGGCCCACGAGCGAATACGAGAGGCCGAGCAGGTGCTCC
>DATFTG010000130.1:0-20852 GCA_035262265.1 Gemmatimonadales bacterium | reverse complement strand
GTCGCCCCGGGCTGACTGAGACTGGAGCCGTCATCGGAACGCCGCATTATATGAGTCCTGAGCAGGCGGGCGGGGAAGCTGCGCTGGACCCTCGGGCGGACATCTACTCTCTGGGGGTCGTGGGCTTTCAGCTGATCACCGGCGCGGTGCCGTTCAACGCGCCGACACTGGCTGCCGTTCTGGTGCAGCACCTCACCGCGGATGTCCCGCCGATAGCGCGGGCGCGCCCCGATTGCCCTCCGGCCCTCGCCGCCGCCGTCATGCGTTGTCTGGCCAAGTCGCCGGACGAGCGCTGGGCGTCGGCCGCGGACCTGGCGGAAGCCTTGGAAGCAGTCGGCGGAGCTCCCGCAGCAAGTACCCGCGTTTCGCAAAGCCTGCGTGCGGGCCGGAGCGAGCTGGCGCCGGTGCGGCGTTTCCGCTACGTGCTCGCAGGGTGTGCGAGTGCGATCGTAACGCTCGCGCTCGTGGACGCGCTGACTCACCACGTGCTGTTAGGTCCGCTCGCGTTCCTGATCGGCGGGTTCGTAGCCGCGGCGGAGTATGGCCGGCTCTGGACCGCGGGATTCACGTGGCGAAACGTAGTCTCGGCCCGGAGCGCAGCGCCCCGGGCGGCTTCGCCGGTGCCACTCGATTCGCTGGAGCTCGGACCGCACCGCGAGCCGATCCACCGGGCGCGGGGCGATCGCGCCGCGATGTTGGCGGTCATTCAACGGTTGCCGCGTGCCGAACGCGAGCGATTTCGTGACGCGCTTTCGACGACGGATGCGCTGCTGGTTCACATCGTCGACATCGGCCGGCGGCTGCACACCATCGAGCGACAGATCGAGCCCGGGCCGGAGACGATCGCTCGGCGACTGGCGGAAACGCGTACGGAGCCGACATCCCCCGGACGCGAGCAGCGGATCGTCGTGCTCGAGGGGCGCCTCGCTGCGCTGCAGCGCCTGGAAGATGACCGCCGATACCTGTCGGATGAGCTGAGCGCGACGCTCTCGCTTGCGGCGCGGATTCGTGCAGAGCTGGATCGGTCGGCTTCGCTCGGCGGCGGACTCGCGTCGGGGGACCTGGGAGCGGCCTTGGCGGAAGCCCAGCGCAGACTGGACTAGCCGACCTGACGGCGCGCCGCGATGGGCACCGTCAGCAACGCGAATCCCAATATGAGCCCGAGCGCCCACACGACCGCGCTGCCGGCAATTCCGGCGCCGAAGTGCAGAGGCCGCTCGGCACGACTCAAGAGCCATGCGCTGGTCCATTCCGCGATCGGCACTCCGAACGCTTCCTGAAAAGCCCCTTCTGGATCGCGCTGGGAGGTCCAGAAATGCTCGAATCGAACGCGCCCCTGTTGCCGCACGAGGTCGCCAAGGTAGAGATGGCTGGGATCCAACAGGCTCACTCTTCGGGCGATGGCTGTGTTCATGTACCCCGGTAAGGGCCTGATCTTCAGCAGCCCCTCTCGGCACACCTCCACTCGATGGGCACACGCCCGAGCGCCGATGTTGTAGGAGAGCGCGTCGCTCCAATCCTCGGTTGAGCTGTCAACTCGGGCAGAAACCGGAAAGAGCCAATCGGCATCTGCCACCGCGTTGTACGCTCTGTTGCGCAGCCATGCTTCGATCTGGGGCCCGGGCTCACCGAACTCCGTGTAGAACGCACACGGTCCGAGGATGGTGAGCAGCTTCGCCGCGACCTCCGCAACGGTCGTGTGGAGCGAGTCCTGCGCCGACTTGCGCAGCTCTCCCAAGGCTCCTTCCTGCGGCACGACGACGCACAAATGGTGGTCGGTGGCAGCCGGCAGAGCGTACCAGGACCAGTTCATCAGGACCGCCTCACCATCGGGCAGCCGGCGCGATCGGGTGGGGATCGCGACCACGGTGGAATGGACACCGTTCGCTGCCGGGGCAAGGAGCCGGCTCAATGTGTCGATCGCGCTGGCCAGTCGCGCCGCCGGCTGACCGACTAGGGCAAGTGTCGGTACGCTGAGGACCCGAGAGCCGTCGCTTCGACCCGCGTGACGAAGGACGCTGTCGCGGATCCGGAGGACGGCATATCGACTGGCCACCTCGTTCAACATCCAGTGGCGGGCATTCTTTCCAGCGGCCCCGAATCCATACCATGAGAGGGAAGAATCTGATCCGCCCCCGGGCCAGAAGCCGACCGTCAGCGCCAGGCATCCCACTGCGCCCCACAGTAGCCACCGCTTGACCGTCAACGCCACCGCGAGCTCCGGAGCGCGACGACCATGAGGAGGACTCCCCAGACGACAGCGGCCCAGGCAGCACGTGCGTCCGCCGCGACAGTCTTGGGATGGACGGCGAGGATCCTGGCTCGCCAGCGGGACACGAGAGTGTCGATTGGCACGCCTGCTGCGGCACCAATCCGGGCTTCGATTGGCGCTCCGGCGTGATCGATCAACCGGTCATACGCTGCCGCACCGCCGGCATTGATCGCGAGCGCGACGAGGAGTTGACGTGCTTGAGCTCCGAGCGGCGGCTCTGGAGCTCCTCCCGGTGCCCGGTTCATGCTGGCGATGCAGGCCTGGTCGTCCCCATCCTGGATGCAATCGCGTGTTGCCATCGATGGTGGCACGAGCATGTGGGCGACGTAGTTGCGGCGGTCGGTGGCGTCGTACCAGCCGGTGGCCGGATCGTCTGGTGCAATGCCGAGTGCACGCCGACAGGCGAGGAGGTTCGCGCCGAAGCATCCCCGGCTCGCGCTCCACGGTGAAGTCGCGAGCTCCTCATAGAGGGACTCCAGGTTGAGCCGGATGATTGTGTCGCCGTAGATCCAGGGAAGCCAGCGCGTGAGCTCGACATCGGCGTGGCTGTAGATGACCGGCCCGATCACGTTGACCAGACCGTGAGTAACCTGCGCGACGGGCGTGCCGGCCGGGAGCTCGACGAGGGAGCCGTTGACGACGCCCTCGAGCGAGGCGCTATCGTGCCGTTCGCTGGATTCGAGCAGCAGTGGATTGCCACCGGCCAGGCTGGCTTTCCCGCCAAAGATTCGCGTCAACATGAGCCATGCGCTATCGGTCGCGATATGGGCGCGGGCACGGAACTCGGGGGTGGCATAGACAACCAGGGCTCCCGCACGAGACGTATCGACGGAACCGGCCACGACGCGCACCCTGCTTACCGACTCGAAATGCGCGTCGAGCTGCGCGCTGGCCTGCCGCAGGCGCTGATAGTGCTGTTGGTATTCCGCCGTCGATTGGCCCGGAGCGGCCCGGGCAATCACCACGATGACCAGAGCGAGCAGGGGGACGAATTGCCTACACATCGAACAACATCCAGCGACCCGTAAATACTTCGAACGGTCCCGGCCACAGCATGAGGCCCGCGGTGATCGGGCCGAGGATGTCGACATCGAGCTCGAGAGTATTCAGCAGGATCTGCACGACGACGAGCCCAGCGATCGTTCCCAGAAAGACGCCAGCGGTGCGATTGCTGCCGGCGGACACCGCGAAGAACAACGCATACGCGACGAACGCCGCGAGACCAAACCGCAGTGCGAGAATCGTTGGGTAGGCGTGGAGGCTCGCGGGCAGTACCGTCGTCGCGCTCGCCACCAGAGCGCCGAGCCACAGACCGACGACCGGGAGCGCCAGCAGGACCGCCCCGGCGCCGAACCGCAGCAGCACGAAGTTCCAGCGGGGAATCGGCAGCGAAAGCGCGTAGATGTGTTTGCCGCGGTGATCGGCGGACCAGGCAGTGAGCGCAAGGATCAGCCCTACGGCGCCGGCGAGTAACGGGTACACGAAGCCGTACTCCCGCTGCGCATCGAGCGCCCACCCAAACATCCCCAGCTGGTTCCGCGCGGAGAATCCCCGTGCCATGAGGAGCGGTGCCGCGAACGCGGCCAGCATCGACACGAGCAGGAACAGCCGCGACCACAGCCAGTGCGCGCGCAACATCGCTCGAAACATCCGTCACTCCTCCTGCACGGGGACACGGAACGTGCGCAGCAGCTCCACGAAGCCCTCTTCGAGATCCAGATCCACGACATCGCGCAGCGTGGCGCCCACCCCATCGAAATACTGGCTCATCGGGCCCTGCCAGCCCCGGACGACCCAGACCTCGGCATCTCCGTTGGTGCGTTCCCGCGAGAGCAGCACGAACGGGGTGTCTCCAGGCTCTGCCGGTGGCGAGGCTATGTGCAGGCGTTTGATACCGTTCTTGAAGCTGTGCATCGGCAGCTCGGCGACGAGCCGTCCGTGGTCCATCACCCCCACCCAATCACAGATCCGCTCCAGCTCGTGCACCAGATGGCTGGAGATGAACACCGTGGCATTCTGCTGGGACACGAACTCGAGCAGCGCCGTCAAGACATCGCGCCGTACTACCGGGTCCAGGCCGTCGGTGGGCTCGTCGAGGACGAGCAACTCGGGACGTTGTGCCAGGGCGAGCAGCATTTCGAGCTTGCCCATCTCTCCCTTCGATAACTTGCCCAGCCGCTGCGAGCGAGCGAGTCCGAAGGAGCCGAGCAGCTCAGTCGCCCAGGTCCAATCCCAGGTGCGGTAGAAGGCGGCGTGATAACGCATCGCCTCGTCGATGTTGAACGCGGAGTAGAGATGCGGCTGCTCCGGCACGTAGCCGGTCCGCGCGAGCACGCGCGGCGCTTCCTGAGGGATGGAGCCGCCGAGGACGGAGATGCGTCCGCTGAGCGGGCGGAGCAGTCCCAGCATCAGCCGAATCGTCGTCGTCTTGCCGGCGCCGTTGGGTCCGAGAAAGCCGTACATGCACCCATTCGGGACGTTGAGGGCGAGGTCCCGGATGGCAAATGATCCAGCTCGGTAGTGGAGGTCGCGAATCTCGACGGCGTTGCTCATGAGGTGCGCCCCTCCAGTTCCCGCCCGATCGCGGCGACCAGTTCCTCGACAGTCAGTCCCATACGCCCGGCGTCCGCTACCATGCGGCGCACCAACGCTACCGCCTGGTCGGCGCGCTCGCCCGCTCGGCGCTGCGCTTCGATGTCGCGCACGTACGTGCCTGCCCCCTGGCGCATTTCGACGAAGCCCTCTGCTTCGAGATCCCGATAAGCCTGCACGACCGTGGCGGGATTGACCCGCAAACGAGCCGCGAGCTGACGGACCGACGGCAGCGATACGCCGGTTGCGATCTCCCCGGCGGCGATTGCAAGTCGCAATCGGGACGCGATTTGAGCGTAAAGCGGGACGGGACTACGTGGATCGATCTGATCGAACACGGGTTTAGTGTATTAATGTTCCGATACAGTACTACAAATGCACCGTACGCGCAAGATCCGTTCGTATCTCTCTGTTATTCAATTGGTTGCCGATCATCGCCCCGATCCGATAGGTTCACGGCCTGATGCGACTCCTTGTTTCGGGCAGCTCTGGATTGATCGGTGGCGCCCTGGTCTCCGCGCTCGAACGTGGCGGGAACAGCGTCGCACGGCTGGTTCGCAGCGGGACACCCACGCGGGCGACTTCAGTCCGATGGGATCCCGAGCGACAAACGATCGATCGCGCGGGACTCGAGGGGTTCGACGCCGTCGTGCATCTCGCCGGCGAGCCGATCCTGGGTCGCTGGACGAGCGCGAAGAAGCGACGCATTCGCGACAGTCGCGTGCTCGGCACACGGCTCCTCGCAGAAACGCTGTCGACGCTGGCACAACGGCCCGACGTGCTGGTGTGTGCGTCGGCAGCGGGCTTCTACGACGACCGTGGCGATGAGGTTCAGACCGAGCAAAGCCCTGGGGGACGGGGCTTCCTTGCCGGAGTAGCACGGGAGTGGGAGTCGGCTGCCGACGCGGCGCGGCAGGCGGGCATTCGTGTGGTCAGCGTGCGCACCGGGCTCGTGTTGGCCCGCGCGGGTGGTCTGCTCAACACCATCCTCTTGCCATTTCAACTCGGTCTCGGCGGTCCGATCGGTCGTGGCCGGAGCTGGTGGAGCTGGATCGCGCTGGACGACCTGCTCGCCGCCTATCGATTCGCGATCGCGCGCGAAGAACTGACCGGTGCCGTCAACGCGGCTGCTCCCAATCCGGTGACGAATGCGGAATTCGCCCGCACGCTCGGCGCGGTATTGCACCGGCCGGCGGTGCTGCCCGTGCCGCCGGTCGCGCTGCGATTGATGTTCGGGCGGGAAGCCGCGGACGAAGCCATGCTCTGGGGAGCACGCCTCGCGCCGGCGCGGTTGCAGGCGGCGGGGTTCCGCTTTCAATATCCAGAGCTGGAGCCGGCGTTGCGGCATGTGCTGCAACGGGAGCCGCCCGGTACCCTCGAGGCGCCGCCCAGGGGTTAGCCCACCCAGATGGAGGGTCGAGTGTCAGAGCGCGTGAACATATCCAGCGGGACGCCGTGGGAGCCGGTGGTCGGCTACTCACGGGCGGTGCGCGTCGGCAATGTCGTCCACGTCTCGGGGACGACCGCGACGGACGAATCAGGGAAGTTGGTGGGCATCGGGGATGTCTACGTCCAGACGATGCAGACGCTGCGCAACATCGAGCGGGCGCTGGTCCGTGCCGGCGCGACACTACAGCACGTCGTGCGCACCCGCATGTTCGTGACCAACATCAAGGATTGGGAGCAGGTCGGCCGGGCGCATAGCGAGATCTTCGGCGCCATCCGTCCCGTGACGACGATGGTGCAGGTGAGCGCTTTCGTCGACCCCGCGATGCTGATCGAGATCGAAGCGGAGGCGATCCTGCCGTGACGCGGAACATTCGGCGCGCGACGGACGTTCTTGCAGCGTGAACACCGAAACCAAGCAGACCCTTACCGTTGCTTGCCAGTTCTGCGGGACTCTCAATCGCGTCGCCGTGGATCGGGTGGCCGACGGCCCCAAGTGTGGTTCGTGCAGCCGGCCGATCTTGCTCGACCGCCCGCTGCACGTTTCGGATGAAACGTTTCAGCAGGTCATTCACGATACCGAGATTCCGGTGGTCGTCGACTTCTACGCCGACTGGTGCGGTCCGTGCAAGATGATGGCGCCGCTGCTCGATGACCTGGCGCACGAGCGGATGGGGCAGCTGCTGGTGCTGAAGCTCGACACCGATCGCAATCCCGTGACGCAGCAGGCCTTCGGCGTGCGCAGCATCCCCACCATGATTCTGTTCCGTGGCGGCAAGGAAGCAGCTCGCCAGACCGGCGCCTTCCCCCGGGCCCAGCTCGAAGCGTTCGTCACCGCGCCAGCCCAGTAACTTCCCCCGGTCATGTGCCGTATTTTGGGGGCATGACCGGTCGCTATCCCACGCACTACGATTCCGTCGAGGGCGACGAACGCGCTCTCCCACCAACGTCTTCCGCGCGCTCGCGCGGCGTCGCGCTCATCCTCGGAGTGCTGGGCGGAGTGTTCGGCCTGCACCGCTTCTACGCCGGCCGCACGGAGAGCGGCATCTGGATGGCGGTGACGCTCGGCGGGCTGGGGATGTGGTGGTTGTACGACATGGTGCTGCTGATCGCCGGAGAGTTTCGGGACGGGGACGGCTTGCTGATGCGAGAGTGGGAGCCGGCGGCTTCCTCCGGGCGCGCGGCGATCGACTCCCCGCAAACGGCCCAGCTGGCCGAACGGCTGGAGCAGCTGGAGCAGCAGCTCAGTGAGCTGTCGGAGCGGATGGATTTCACGGAACGGCTGCTGACGCAGCAGAAGGACCGGGACCGGCTGGGGAAGGGGTAGATCGAAATTCCCTTCATTTTTAGTCGTACCTTTAGGTTCTTCACACCGACACTCACGAGGACGCGATGAAGTTCGGGGTCCCGAAAGAGACCGTTGCGGGGGAGCGCCGTGTCGCGCTGGTGCCTGACACCGTCGCGAAGGTGACGAAGGACGGGCATACGGTCGTGGTCGAATCCGGCGCCGGAGTTGCGGCGGGCTTCCCCGACGACGCGTATCGGGCAGCCGGTGCCACGCTGGGCGACGCGTGGGCAACCGAGATCGTCTGCAAGGTGCAGAAGCCCAGCGCGGCGGAAGTCGGCAAGCTGCGGGACGGGACCGTGATGATCGGACTGCTGCAGGCCGCGACAGAGGCGGAGCTGCTGCAGCAGCTGGCGCAGCGCCGCGTGACCGCATTCAGCCTCGAGCTCCTGCCCCGGATCACTCGCGCGCAATCGATGGATGTGCTGTCCTCTCAGGCGACCGCCGCAGGCTACAAAGCGGTGCTGCTCGCTGCCGAAACCGTTCCCAAGTTCTTCCCGATGCTCGTCACGGCGGCGGGCACGCTGTCGCCGGCCCGGGTACTGGTACTGGGAGCCGGCGTCGCCGGACTGCAGGCGATCGCGACGGCCCGCCGCCTCGGCGCCAT
Source organism: Gemmatimonadales bacterium (assembly GCA_035262265.1). GTDB lineage: Bacteria > Gemmatimonadota > Gemmatimonadetes > Gemmatimonadales > GWC2-71-9 > DASTHG01. Next base: position 12,590 of record DATFTG010000130.1, on the reverse strand, counting down.
CGTCTCGGCGTTCGACGTCCGCGCCGCGGTGAAAGAGCAGGTCGAGAGTCTCGGCGCCAAATTCCTGATGATGGAAGAGAAGATGGAAGGGGAGGGGACGGGGGGATACGCGAAAGAGTTGTCGGCGGATCAGCATCAACGGGAGCTGGACTTCCTCGCCAAAAGCGTCAAGGACGCCGACGTCGTGATCACCACGGCGGCGATTCCCGGCAAGCGCGCTCCCGTCCTGGTGACACGCGCCGCGGTCGACGCCATGCGCCCGGGCTCGGTGATCGTCGACATCGCGGCCGAAACGGGCGGCAACTGCGAGCTCACCCAGGCCGGGACTCCCGTCGTCCATCGCGGCGTGACGATTCTCGGCCCCGTCAATCTCCCCGCCACGCTCCCGCAGCACGCGAGCCAGATGTACTCCCGCAACGTCGCCACGTTCATCGGCAGCATCACGAAAGACGGCGCATTGCGGCTCGATTTCGCGGACGAAATCACCAAGGCGACCTGCGTGACTCACGACGGAAAGGTGCTGAGGGTATGACCGGCTACTGGTCCATGCTGTTCGTGTTCGTGCTGGCGACGTTCATCGGCCTCGGCGTCATCCGCCGGGTGTCGCGGCTGCTGTACACACCGCTCATGTCGTTGACCAATGCCATCTCGGCCATCGCCGTGGTGGGCTCGCTCACGGTGGCGGGCGGCGACTACCCCAGAGTCATCCGCATCCTCGGCGCGGTCGCCTTGTTCGCCTCCATGACCAACATCGTCAGCGGGTTTCTGATCACGGACCGCATGCTGAAGATGTTCAAGAAACAGTGATCGCGGAGATCGGGCAGTTCGCGGCTATCGCCGCGACCGCGCTGTTCATCTTCGCGCTCAACTGGATGAACGACCCCAAGACCGCCCGCCGCGGGGTGTACGCGGGCGTGATCGGGATGACGGTGGCCGTCGGCGCGACCTGGATCCAGCCCGGGATCGTGCATCACGGCGCGATCCTGCTCGCCATCGCGGCCGGCTTCATCGTCGGCGTACCGCTGTCGCGGGTTCCGCTGACCGCGGTTCCCCAGCGGACGGCGCTGTCGCATGCCTTCGGCGGCCTCGCCGCCGGCCTCGTCGGCACCGCGGAATTCTTTCTCTGGCAGCACGAAGGTCCCGAGAACTTCACGACGTTCCGCATGAGCGCGCTCGTCGTCGAGGTGATTCTCGGGTTCCTGACGTTCACCGGGAGCCTCATGGCGACCGGCAAGCTGCAGGAAGTGAAGTGGATTCCGCAGCGGCCGGTGACGTATCCGGGGCAGAACGTCGTCAACCTCGGTGTGCTGGCGGGTGCCGTCGTGCTCGGCGTGCTCGTCGTCCTGAATCCCACCGCCGCCTGGGCGAGCAATGCCTTTCTCGGGGTCGCGGGGCTCGCCTTGCTGTTCGGCGTGCTCCTGGTCATCCCGATCGGCGGCGCCGACATGCCGACCGTGATCTCGATCCTGAACTCCTACGCGGGGCTCTCGGCGGTCGCGATGGGCTTCGTGCTCAACAGCGCGCTGCTCGTCACCGCGGGCGCTCTCGACGGCTCGAGCGGCCTCATCCTCTCGATCATCATGTGCCGGGCGATGAACCGCTCGTTCACGAACGTCCTGTTCGGAGCGTTCGGCACCGTGGCCAAGGTGAAGACGGGAGGCGAGCAGAAGGTCTGGAAGCAGGAATCGGTCGAAGGAGCGTCGCAGCTGCTCGAGCAGGCGAATCTCGTCGTAGTCATTCCGGGGTACGGGATGGCGGTGGCGCAGGCGCAGCACAAAGTGCAGGAGCTGTACGATCAGCTCACGAAGCGCGGCGTGTCGGTCAAGTTCGCGATCCACCCGGTCGCCGGGCGCATGCCGGGGCACATGAACGTGCTGCTCGCCGAGGCCAACATCCCCTACTCGGCTCTGGTCGAGATGGAGGAGATCAATCCGGAGATGCCGCAATGCGACGTCGCGCTCGTGATCGGCGCCAACGACGTCGTGAACCCGGCGGCACGCTACGCGAAGGACTCGCCGATTTACGGCATGCCGATCATCGACGCCGACAAGGCGAAGACGGTGCTCGCGATCAAGCGCAGCAAGAACCCCGGCTTCGCGGGAATCGACAACGAGCTGTACGTCCAGGACAACACCTGGATGCTGTTCGGCGACGCGAAGTCGGTGATCGGCGACCTGGTCAAGCAGTTCGTCGGGGGCGGCCTGCACTAGGGAACTGCACCCATGCTGGTCGGTCCCGCCGTGATCATGCGGAAGCGTGCCAAGCCGATGGCTGACAGCTGACAGCCTATCTCGTCCAGCTGTTGTTCCCCCGATTCACATCCGGCAGCACCGCATTCGGATCGATGACGACGCCCGTGACCGACTTCGCCGTCGCGAAGCGCGCGGTGAAGCGGTCTCCCAGATTCCACATCTCGATCGGCAGGGTGCGCGTCTCGCTCGAGCCGTCGGCGTAACGCAGCGCGAGCGTCACGGGAAGCACCATCTGGCCGCGGTTGGCGAGATAGACGTAGGTCGAATCACTCCCCGCGGCACGGACGGAATCGATCGCCTGGTCGAGCCGAGCCGTGGTGTAGATCCATTCGCGCCAGAACCAGTCGAGATCGCGGCCGCTGACGTTCGCGATGGTGCGGAAGAAGTCCGCCGGCTGCGGGTGCTTGAAGCGCCAGCGTCGTACGTACTCGCGCATCGCCCGCTCGAACGTCTCGCGCCCCAGCACCTGGTCGCGCAGTACGGTGAGCATCAGCGCCGGCTTCTGATAAGCGCCCCAGGCGAGGTCGCGCTGCTCGACCGGCTTCGTGATCAGCGGTTGCTCTGCGCCGGGCTTCGCCGAGATCTGGAAATCGGTCAGCAGCTCGCGCCGCACCGTGTCGCCGTAGGCCGTACCCTTGAAGTAGCCCTCCGCCGCCCCGTAATCGATGAAGGTGTTGAACCCTTCGTCCATCCAGGGATAGCGCCGCTCGTCCGAGCCGACGGTCATCGGGAACCATTGGTGCCCGAACTCGTGCATCAGCACCCAGAACTGATCCTCGCGCTTTTCGATCGACGGCACGAAGGTCAGCATCGGGTATTCCATCCCCTCGATCAGGCCTTCCACCGTCGTGGCGTGAGGCCAGGGATACATCCCCCACGTCTCCGAGAAGTGTTGAATCGTGAACCGCGCCATCCGGTTCGCTTCCTCCCACGGCGCGGCGGTCGGCCGGTAGAACGTGTTGATCTGGATGCCGCTCCACGTGCTCGCGTCCCAGCGAAAATCGGGTGACGCGGCCCAGGCGAAATCGCGCACGTTCGTCGCGGTGAAGTGCCAGGTTGTTCGTGCGGGGGAGTGGGGAGTGGTTGCGGCCGCGAGGGCCTCCGCCTTCGTCACGATGGCGACTGCCGAGTCGGAGCTCCGGGCACGCAACAGGCGGGCGCGTTGCTGAGGCGTGTAGACCACCAGCGGGTTCTGAACCGTCCCCGTCGCGGCGACGAGGTATCCCGCGGGCAGCGTCAGCGTGACGTCGTAATTGCCGTACTCGAGATAGAACTCACCGGCGCCGATATAGGGCAGGGGATTCCACCCGTTGACGTCGTCATACACGACGAGGCGCGGGTACCACTGTCCGATTTCGTAGAGCCGGTTGCCCACGCGGCCCGTGCGCCCACCGCCGTACGGCGGCACGGGGAAGTGCCAGGCCACCTGGAAATCGATCATGCCGCCGGGCGCGAGCGGCGCCGGCAGCTCGACGCGCATCATCGTGCCGTACGCGGTGCGCACCAGCTCCTGCACGCCCACTCGGAAATGATCGATCGTGATTCCGCCGATGAAGCCTTTGCCGGTGAAATCAAAGACGGCCCCGCCGGCGAAATGCAGCGGCGGCTGGTTGAGCTGATAGGTGACGCTGTTGCTCGAGAAGATGTTCTGCTCGATCTGGATCCACACGAACGCGAGAGCATCGGGAGCATGATTTACGTAGTGAATCGTTTCCGTGCCCGTGATGACGCTGGGCCCCGTGTCGAGCGTCGCACGGATCGTATAGCTCGCTTCCTGCTGCCAATAGTCGGGCCCCGGTGCGCCCGAGCTCGAGCGCACGCGACCGGCTGCGGGGAGCGTGAGGGCGCGGAACGGAGAGCTGTCGGCGACGGATTGTTGGAGCGCGAGAGAAGTGACGGCGAGAAGGATGAGCATGTGATTCTCCGGTAGGCGTTTTCAGTCATCGGTCGTCGGTAGGATCGGCGTCGATACCGACAACCGATGACCGATGACGCGTTACTGAACGAACTTACAATCCTGCCGCAATCGCCCCCGCCGCTCGATGCGCCATCGCCATGATCGTCAGCATCGGGTTCACCCCCGATGACGTCGGGAACGTGCTCGCGTCGGCGACGTAGAGTCCCGGCACTCCCCACACCTGGTGCTCGGGAGTCACGACCGCAGTCCGCGCATTCGCCCCCATGCGGCAGGAGGCCATCTGATGGAAGGTGGCGAGCTGCACCTGGTTCGGTCCGAATCCCGCCCGGTCGAGCGCCGCGGCCCACGCGTCGCGCGGTGCGGCGGAACCGTCGGGCTTGTAACCCATTGTCCGCATATGCGGCGTCCAGATGGCGCGCGCCCCGGCGGCCTCGAGGACGCGGGCGGCTTCGGCGAGGCCACGGCGCAGGTGCCGGGCGTCATAGGGGGACAGGCGATACGAGATGATCGGCTGGCCGTCGCCGTCGACGGTGACACGGCCGCCTTCGCGATCGCGCACCAGCACCGCGACGAGCGACGTGTGGTCGAGCTGCGCCATCGCATCGGCGTGCTGTTGGCGGGACTCCCACGGCACGGCGAGCGCGAAGAGCGAGGGGTGGACGGGGATCGTTTCGAACTTGAATCCGTAGCCGTGATCCAGATCGGCGAATTGATCGGAGTAGTGCGCCTGCACCGTCCCCGTCCACGGCCGCACCGCGTCGGGCATCAGCCCGAATACCGCCCCGCCCGGATGCAGCGCCAGGTGCCGGCCCAGTGCCGGCAGCTCGACACCGGAGCGCAGCAAGAGCGCCGGGGAATGCACCGACCCGCCCGCCACGACCACGGCCCGGGCGCGCACCGTGAGCCTGAAGGGCCTCGGGCCCTGCGGGTACCGCACGACCGCTTCCACTCCCACCGCCCGACCCGACTCGACGACCACGCGCCGCACCAGCGTGTCGACGATCAGCCGCGCACCCCGGTCGTACGCGTCCTGGAGGTAGGTGATGAGCGTCGATTGCTTGGCGCCCGGGCGGCAGCCGAATCCGCAATACCCGCACTGCCCGTCCTGTGGGCAGCCGCGCACGCCGCGCGGCAGGGGTGCGTGGTGCCAGCCGAGGGAGTCGAGGCCGCGCAGCATCGCGACGTCGCGTTCGCTGGGCCGCTGCGCCTCGGTGGTGACGCCGAGCCGCTCGGAGACGGCGTCGAGCGCCCGCGTGTACTCCGCCGTCGTGAAGTGCGGCAGGTCGTGCTCGCGCGCCCACTCTTCACGCACCGCGTCGGGGGTACGGAAGCTCGTGGTGTAGTTCACCACCGTGCCCCCGCCGAGGCAGCTGCCCTGCAAGACGATCATGGCGAGGTCTTCGGAGGTGAGCAGGCCGCCGCCGTCGTAGAGCCGCGAAAGCGTCTCGCCCTCGTAGTGCGAGAAGTCGGCCTCGTTGTAGTAACCGCCCTTTTCCAGCACCACGACGTTGAGCCCGCGGGCCGCGAGCTCCCCCGCGACCACGCCGCCTCCCGCGCCCGAGCCGACGACGACGACGTCGCATTGCAGCGTCCCGTCGTTGGCGATGCTGTAGGGCGTGATCCGTTTCGGCGTCGCCGGCGGGGGACCGAGGGGCCCCGGGTACCCGAGTCGCGCCCAGCTGGGGTTCGGCTCTCCCGTGGGTGTCCGGGCCGTGTAATACAGCACCGTCGCCATGCGCTTCAGTCCCTGAAACGCCTTGCGCCGCAGCGGGACGCGACTCGTCGCCCAGGCGCCGAGGTAGCGCTCCCGCTGCGCGTGCGACATCGCGGTGAACGGGAGGGCGGAGCCGGCGAGCACCAGATTCATCGTCCGGCTCTCGAGCAGCTGCAACAGGCGCGCGATCTCCTCCCGGTCGGAGCGGCGCGGCAGGGAGGCGATGGTTTCGATCAGGTGATCGGCGAGACGAACGGCCTCGCCCCCGGAGACGAAGGTCTCCGCCAGGGCGCGCAGCACGGCCGCGTTATCCACTCTAGCGCTGGATCTGGGCGATCGTCAGGCGATAGCCATCCGGGTCGGTGAGCGCCATCGCCCGGTCCCCCCACGGCATGACGCGTGGCTCGTGGTCGAGGCGGCCGCCGCGAGCGGTGATCTCCGCGGCGAGGGCGTCGAGGTTCTGGGCCGTCTCGAACCAGAGCCGGAAGCCTTCGCCTTTCAGCCGTTCGCGCCCGCGCGCCCAATCGTCCTGATTGAGCATGAGCCGCGTGGCGCCGGCCTTGAGCTCGACGCCGCGCAGAGCGCCGTCCGATTCCCAGCGATCCTCCACGGTGAAGCCGAGCACGGTCTCATACCAGGCCAGGCTCTGCTTCAGGTCGTTCACGGTCAGCGAAGGCATCAGCGCACGCGCGCGGAACGTCTCAGGGGTTTTGCGCTTGGGGCGGCGGGCGGGTTTCCTGGGCATCTCCATCGTCTCCTTGCGACACGGTCTTGCGCCAAAGCGTAGCGCCATGCCCCGCGCCCCGCCAGATTCCGGCCACCTACAGACGGAGTATGACGATGACGACGAGCCGGGCATCGGCGGTGTGGGAAGGCAAGCTCAAGGATGGGCACGGCAATTTCAAGTCCGGCAGCCAGACATTTCAAGCCGGCTACTCATTTCAGACGCGATTCGAAGGAGCGAAGGGGTCGACACCCGAAGAGCTGATCGCCGCCGCCCATGCCGCTTGTCTGGCGATGGCGCTTTCGGCCGGCCTGGAAAAGGCGGGGACGCCAGCCACGCGCGTCAGCGTCGATGCCGCCTGCACGATCGAGACGGTCGACGGCGCCCCCACGATCACGACGATGGTGTTGACGGTGAAGGGGAAGGTCGCGGGGATCGACGCCGCGGGATTTCAAAATGCCGCGCTGGGAGCCAAGGACGGGTGTCCGGTCTCGCGGGCGTTGAAGGGCAACGTCGCGATCACGCTGCAGGCGTCGCTCGAGTAGTCGCGGCGGCGTAGGTCCACACCGCTCCGCCCACGAGGGCGGCAGCGGGGAGCAGCAGCACCGCCAGCTGCAACGAGGAATGGTCGGAGATCCGCCCTACCAGCCACGGGGACTGGACGTCCCCGAGGACGTGAATCGTAAACACGCTGAGCGCCATGGCGCTCGCCCGGATCCCCGCCGGGACGACGCTGATGATGGCGGTATTGATGGGCCCCGTCGACGCAAACATCAACAGCTCGGCGCCGATCGTCGCGCTCCAGTACACGGGCGGTGCCGGTGAGGCGAGCGCCACGTAGAAGAGCGGCGCGGCGAGGAGCGTGGCGATGCCGCTGAGCCAAAGATACGCCTGGCCGCTCCGTGCCAGCAGGCGGTCGCCCAACCAGCCGCCGCCGAACGTGCCGATGATGCCGGTCAGGACCACGATGCCTCCGAAGCTCCCCGTGGCGACACCGGCCGGAAGTCCGCGCACCCGTTCGAGAAACGATACCATCCAAGCCGCGATCCCCCCGAGGGCGAACGTATAAGCGGCGTAGCCCAGAACCGTGAGGACGTACGCACGGTTGGTGAGGAGCGACCGGATTGCCGCTCCAACAGTCCAGAGCGGCTCCTGCCTGGACGACGTCTCGCGGGCATCGCTCGCTCCCCGCGGCGGCTCCGCGAGCCGTGCGACCAGCGCGGCGAGCAGCAGGCCCGGAACTCCGGCGAGGAAAAATACGCGGCGCCACCCCCAGTGGTGATCGACGAACCCGCCGATCATGTACCCGAGCGCCGCGCCCACCGGGAGGGCCATGAAGAAAACCGTGAAGGCGCGCCCGCGCGTGCGCGGGGGAAAGTGATCCGCCAGCAGACTCGGCCCGATCGTGCCGTAGGCCGCTTCGCCGATACCGACGAGCCCGCGCGAGACGAGGAGCGCGAGGTAGCTCCAGGCGAGTCCGCCGAGCGCGGTTGCCACGCTCCACAATGCCACCCCCGCCGCGAGCGCCCGCGGCCGCCGCCCGGTATCGCCGAGCCAGCCGAAGATGGGAGCGGTCACGGTGTAGATGAGCAGAAAGCCGCTCATCAGCCAGCCGAGCTGCACGTCGCTGAGATGCATCTCCGAACGCCGCAGGCTCTCGAACACCGGGGGCACGACGTAGCGGTCGATGTAGTTCAGCAGGTTGATGCTGGTGAGCAGGACGAGCGTGGCCGTCGCGGCGCGTCGTGTGGAGGTGGACACGGCGCGCAAAATGGCGCCAGCCGCACGGCATCGCTAGCTTAGCTGCTCCCCATGCCGCGCAAGCGTCTTTCCGAAGCCTCGCTGCGCCTCAAGCAGGCGTTCCATCCGGAAAGCCTGATGATGACGTACGCGTACAAGCCGGAGCTGTCCGAAGGGGCGCTCAAGGTTCCCATCTTCCAGACGTCGACATTCGTGTTCAAGACGGCCGAGGAAGGCAAAGCGTTCTTCGAGATCGCCTACGGCCTGCGCAAGAAGGGCGAGACCGAATCCGCCGGCCTCATTTACAGCCGCATCAACAATCCCGACCTGGAGATTCTGGAGGAGCGGCTGGCGCTGTGGGACGGCGCCGAGTCGTGCGCCGTGTTCAATACCGGGATGGCGGCGATCGCCACCACGCTCATGGCGCTGGTCCACCCCGGCGACATCGTGCTCTACAGCACACCGCTGTACGGCGGGACCGATCACCTCCTGAAATACGTGCTGCCCGTCTTCGGCGTCCGGCCGGTACCGTTCCGCGCCGACGCCTGCGCCGGCGCCGACGATCTCACGGCCGCCCTCGCCAGGGCGGGCGTCACCCCGTCGGACCACGTTTCGGTCCTGCTGGTCGAAACGCCGGCGAATCCCACGAACGCGCTCGTCGATCTCGCCGCGTGCGCCGAGTTTGTGCGGCGGCGCGGCAGCGACGGCCGACGCCCGCTCGTGCTCGTCGACAACACCTTCCTGGGGCCGCTGTGGCAGCAGCCGTTGCGGCATGGGGCGGACATCGTTCTGTACTCGGCGACGAAGTACATCGGCGGGCACTCGGACTTGCTGGCCGGCGCGGCGCTCGGCGCGCGGGCGGTGCTCGAGCCGGTGCGCGCGCTGCGCACGTTCTTCGGCACCCTCGCAGATCCCTGGACCGGCTGGCTCCTGATGCGCAGCCTCGAGACCCTGAAGCTGCGCATGACGTCGGCGATGAAAAACGCCCGTTACGTCGCCGACTTTCTGACGGGACACGACAAAGTCGAGCGCGTCTACTACCTCGGGCATCTGCGCGAGGGCGATCCCCAGTACGCCGTGTACCGGCGGCAGTGCTTCGGCCCGGGGGCGATGGTGTCGTTCGACGTACAGGGCGGCGAGCCGGCGGCGTTCCGATTCCTCAACGCGCTGAAGCTCGTCAAGCTGGCGGTGAGTCTGGGGGGCACGGAATCGCTCGCGGAGCATCCCTATTCGATGACGCATGCGGACGTGAGTCCCGACGCCAAACGGGCGGCGGGAATCACCGATTGTCTGATCCGGTTGTCGGTCGGCATCGAGCACCCCGACGATACGATCGCGGATCTCGCGCAGGCGTTGCAGCAGGTGTAATGTGACTCAACGCTTCGACCCGACGTCTTGATGACATGGATCGTCTACATGCTGCGCTGCGGAGACGGATCGCTGTACACCGGCGTGACGAATAACCTGGCCCGCCGCCTGTCGCGGCATCGCGCGGGGAAGGGCGGCGCGTACACGCGCAGTCGCCTGCCCGTGCGGCTCGTCTACAGCGAACGGCGCGCCAGTCGCGGTGCGGCGCAGTCGCGTGAAGCGGCGATCAAACGGCTGCCGCGCACGGCCAAGCTGGCGCTGACCCGAGGAGCTCCGTGAGCCTGCGGCGCCGCGATCTGGCCGGGGCGATCGCCGCGCTCGCGATCGCCGCCGTCTTCGCCCGGCTCGGGCGGTGGCAGGTGCATCGACTGTCGGAGCGCAAAGCCCAGAATGCCGCCATCCGGGCGGCGCGAGCGGAGCCAGCGGTGGAGCTGCCGCAGCATCGCTTTGCACCCGAAGCGCTGCAGGATCGCCGGGCGCACGCGCGCGGCAGTTACGACTACGCGCACCAGCGCGTGTGGACCCGCCGGACATTTCAGGGAGCACCCGGGGTCGCCTTGCTGACCCCGCTGCGGTTGAGTGACGGGTCGGCGGTGTTCGTGGATCGCGGTTTTGTGGCGTCCCCCGACGCGATGCACGTGGATACGAGCCGGTACGGTGAAGGCGACACCGTGGACGTCACCGGTCTCGTGATTCCGGCCCCCCGCGATCGGGGCGACGTGAATCCGTCCGCCCTGCGCGACTCTCTGCCGTACCGCCTTCTCGACGCCGTGCTGCTGCTCGACGATACGGCGGCAGCGCATCCGCAGGGCCTGCTGCGCTGGCGTCCGCCACCACTGGACAACGGGTTCTTCCTGGCCTACGCCATCATCTGGTTCTCTTTTGCCCTGACGGCGGTGGTGGGAGCGACGCTGCTGGTCCGGCAAGCGGCGAAGGCGTCGAGGGCAGGCGTCGAGTAGAAACGTCGAGTACGATGGTGTTCGAGGACTCTCGACGCCGTTTCTTGACGTGTTGTCTTGACGCAGTCAGCTTTTAACCCCGCCGTCGTCCCCCTTCCCGGAGTTCAGTCATGCGCAGTGTCTTGACCGCGACGGTCCTCGCCGCCGTTGTCCCCGTACTGTCCCACTCCGACCACGCGTCTGCGCGCGTCGCGCACGCCTGGCCGGCCGACACAGGGCGGGACAGTACCAAGGACACCGTTCCCAAAGCGGACTCGCTGCCGCTGGCGACGACCCGCACCGTGTCCTTCGACGTGTCGGAAGGCACGTGGATGTCGCTCGATCTGTCCCCCGACGGGCAGACGATCGTGTTCGAGCTGCTCGGCGACCTCTACACGCTGCCGGCCGCGGGCGGCACGGCGACGCGCCTCACCTCGGGCCCGGCGTTCGACTCGCAACCGCGCTATTCCCCTGACGGGAAGCACATCGTTTTTCTCTCCGACCGCGGCGGGGCGGAGAACGTCTGGATCTGCGACGCCGACGGCAAGAACGCCAAGCCCGTCACCAAAGGCACGACCAATCTCTACGCCAGCCCCGAATGGACGCCCGACGGCAACTATGTCGTGGCGTCGCGCACGACGGTGCTGGGCAGCATCTACGAGCTGTGGCTGTACCACAAGGACGGCGGCTCGGGCACCGCGATGATCAAGTCCGGCGTGCGCGGCGGCCTGTTCGGCGGGCAGGGATGGAACACGCTGGGCGCCGCGTTCGGCGCCGACCCGCGCTACGTCTGGGTCTCGCGGCACCGCAATGGCTTCGGATACGATCTCAAGTTCCCGCTGTGGCAGGTGGCGATCTACGACCGCCAGACGGGCAAGACGTTCGTGCAGACCGATCTCTACGGCAGCGCGATGCGGCCGATCCCGTCTCCCGACGGCAAGTGGCTGGTGTATGCGACCCGCTACGATACGGAGACCGGACTGCGGTTGCGCAATCTCGCCACCGGCGACGAGAAGTGGCTCGCCTATCCCGTCACCCGGGATGACCAGGAGTCGCGCTTCACACGCGATCTCGAGCCGGGCAGCTCGTGGACGCCGGACTCCCGCGCCCTGATCACCTCCTCGGGCGGCAAGCTGATGCGCATCGAGATCCCGTCGGGACAGGCGACGCCGATTCCGTTCACGGCGCACGTCACACAGCGGCTCGGGCCTCTGGTGCGCTTCGAGAACCACGTCGACACGGGGCAGGTGCAGATCCGCCAGATCCGCGACGCGAAGGTATCGCCCGACGGAAAGCGCATCGTATTCAGCGCGCTCGACAAGCTGTACGTGATGGATTTTGGCGCGACGCCGCGGCGGCTCACCGACGACACCGTGCACGAACAGGCGCCGACGTGGTCGCCGGACGGTCAGTGGGTAGCGTACGTCACCTGGACATCGGGAGCAGGCGGTTCCCTGATGAAGGTGCGGGCCGACGGGAAGTCGCGTACGCGGCTCGTTGCCGATCCGGCGTTTTTCGATGCCCCAGCCTGGTCCCCCGACGGCAATCGCATCGTCGCCGTCAAAGGGCCGCGCCAGCCGCGCATCAGCGAGCGGTTCGGGCCGGGCTACGATCTCGTGTGGGTGCCGGTCGCCGGCGGCGCGCCGACGCGGATCACCCCGTATGACGGCACGGGCCGGCCGCACTTCGCGCGCAGCTCGGACCGGATCTACTACTACGCCGACACGGCGGGGCTGGTCTCGGTGCGGTGGGACGGCACCGACCGGCGCAGCTACATCAAGGTGAACGGCTACACTTACCCCGGTCCCGGCGCCGAGCCCGATGGGGCGGACGAGATCATCATCAGTCCCGACACCGACCGCGTGCTGGCGCTGCAGGGGAATAACGTCTACGTCGTCACCCTGCCGGAGCTGGGCGGGGAAACGCCGTCGATCAA
>DATFTG010000129.1:0-3809 GCA_035262265.1 Gemmatimonadales bacterium | reverse complement strand
CCGCCCGCCCCGGTCTGGTTGTCCCCCGAGATCTTGACCACGCTCGACGCGCTGCCGGCGGTGACGTTGAACGTGGTACTCGTCGTCCCCGTCAGACCGCTCGCCGCCGCCGTGAGCGTGTAGCCGGTGCCGGTCTTGTCGAGCGTGAGATTGGCGAACAGCGCGGTCCCGGACGACGCGGCCTTCGTTAGCGTCCCGCCGAGCGTCGCACCGCCCGGGTTCGTCCCAGGGGCCACCGTGACGTTGTCGACCGCGGAGGACACGGTGTTGCCGAGCGCGTCCTGGATGGCGACGGCGACGACTGGCGAGATCGTGGCACCCGCGACCACGTTCGACGGCTGGATGATGAAGCCGAGCTTTGTCTTCGCTCCCGGGCTGATCGTGAACGAGCTGCTCGCGACGCCCTGGAGCGATGCCGAGCTCGCCACCAGCGTGCAGCCGCCCGCCTTGTCGATGCTGATGTCGTTGAACGTCGCGACGCCGGCGCTCGAGGGTCGCGTCGCCGTGCCGGAGAGCGTCGCTCCCACGGGACAAGTGCCGAACGAGAGGGTGACGGTGGCGGTGAATGAGGTCACCGGATTGTTCTGCGCATCCTCCGCTGTCACGACGATCGCCGGCGTGATCACCGACCCGGCGACAACGTTACTCGGCTGGGTCGTGAACACGAGATGCGTGCCGCTGACACTCACGACGTTGAACGCGGCACTCGTGGCGCTCGTCAATCCGCTCGTCGTCGCGACCAGCGTGAACCCCGTCCCCAGCTGGTTGAGCGTCAGGTCGTTGAACGTGGCCGCGCCGCCAACGGCGGCGACGGTCAGCGTTCCACCCAGCGTCGTGTTCCCGGTCGGGTCGGTGCCGATCGCCATCGTCACCTGGCCGGTGAATGTCGACACCGGCTGATTCGCGGCATCGAGCGCGGTCACGACGACGGGCGGCACGATCGGCGCGCCTATCGCGACGTTCGACGGTCCGGTGCTGAACGCGAGGTGCGTAGCCGGACCGGTCGCCGTCTGGGTGCACGGGACCGTCGGGAGACCGGGAGCGCTGACGACGAAGGCCTGCGGGCCCGGCGTGGGGCCGAGCGTCATCATCGTCTGAGCATTTCCCCCTGCATCGGTGACGACCTGCGCCGGCGTCGCCGACCCGCCGGCGGGCGGGGTGAACGTGACGGTGACGCCCGCGACGCCGAGGTTATCCGCGGCGATCACCTTGGCGACCACCGGCTGCGGCAGCTGCGTTCCCGGGGCGCCCGTCTGACCGCATCCGCTCGTGACGGTGATCGCCGACGGCGACGGGAGCAGCGTGAGCGAGGTGGACGCCGAGATATTGGTCGGCGTCGTCGCCGTCACCGTCACCGTCTTCCGGAAATGCGTCGCGGTGATCGAGCCCGTCGCGTCGATCGGCACCGTGGCGTCGTTCGTCGTCCACGACAGGTAGTAGCTCGTGACGGGACTCTGCTGACCGTCGAGCGCCGTGGCGCGGAAGGCGAGGGTTCCGTCCCAGGTGAGCGTCGAATCCAGCGGCGCGAGCGACAGCGTGGCGATGTTCTGCCCCGGCCCCGAGTAGGCGACGGGGATCTGCCCCGGCGTGCTGCTCGTGCCCTCGGAGATCGACATGCTCTGCGTCCCCGAAAACAGCAGCGTCGACCCCGAGTACATCTCGATCGTGACGTCGAAGGACTCGGGAGAGGTGTTGAGGGGGATGTCCGCGGCCAGCTGCAGCGTGCTCTGGTTCGCCGGGAAGGCCGCCACCTGGTCGTACACGGTGTCGCTCGGCGGGCGGACGACGATCAGCCGCACGTTGTCGACCGTCAGATTGAAGGCATTGAGATGCAGCGCCGGAGGGAGGATCGGCTCCACGGCGAACGCGCCCCGGCGCCCCGGGCCGGAGGCCTCGGTGGTGCAGGTCGCCACGAGCCCCGCGCACGCGAGGACGGCGAGGGAGCCCAGCGCGCGTGGCGCGGTCCGCAGCATCGGGCCAATTGATGCCACGGCGCGGAAACCGTCAAGCAGTGTGGCACGGCCGCCACGATTCCGGCCTTCTATATTTGTCCACCCTTCATCTCGGGCCACCCAGGACTATGCACGTCGCGACCCGCACCCGGACCTTCACCGAATCCGTCATTCGGGGCATGACCCGCCTCGCGGCCCAGCACGGCGCCATCAATCTGTCGCAGGGGTTCCCCAACTTCCCGTGTCCCGACGTCCTCAAGGAGGCCGCGGCCCGGGCGATCCATTCCGATATCAATCAGTATGCCATCACGTGGGGAGCGAAACGCCTCCGGGACGCGATCGTCGGAAAGTACGCGGATTGGTACAAAATGACCGTGGATCCTGAGACGGAGATCACTGTCACCTGCGGCGCCACCGAGGCGATGGCCTCGGCGATGCTGGCCATCGCCGATCCGGGGGACGAGGTGATCGTGTTCGAGCCGTTCTACGAGAACTACGGCCCGGACACGATTCTCTGCGGGGCGAAGCCGGTGTTCGTTCCGATCGCCCCGACCGGACCCCTCGACCTCGAGCGGCTGCGCGCGGCATTCACGAAGCGGACGCGCGCCATCATCCTCTGCAGCCCCAACAATCCGACCGGGAAAGTCTTCGAACGTGCCGAGCTCGAAGCGATCGCCGATTGCTGCCGTCGCTTCAATTGTTACGCCGTCACCGACGAGATCTACGAGCACATCTACTACGAGGGGCAACACATCCCCATCGCCACGCTCGACGGCATGCGCGAGCGCACCATCACCATAAGCGGCTACTCCAAGACCTTCAGCATCACCGGGTGGCGCATCGGTACGATCGTGGCCCCGCGCGAGACCAGCGACGCGATCCGCAAGGTGCACGACTTCCTCACCGTGGGAGCGCCCGCGCCGTTGCAGGAGGCGGTGGCGGTGGCGATGGAGACGCTGGGGCGGGATTTCTACGAGGGCCTGGCGCGCGACTATCGCGCCCGGCGCGATCTGCTGTGCGGCGCGCTCGTGGCGGCGGGATTCCGCTGTACGCCGCCGGCGGGGGCGTACTACGTGATGACCGATTTCTCCGCGCTGTCGGATCTGCCCGACGACCGCTTCGCCGAATGGCTCACGACCGAGCACGGCGTGACTCCGGTGCCGGGATCGAGCTTCTTCAGCCGCCCCGAGATGGGGCGCCGGCAGGTGCGGTTCGCGTTCTGTAAGACGCTGCCGCTTCTGGAGGAGGCGGCGCGGCGGCTGCAGAACGTCCGCCACGCGGCTGACTAGGTCTCGATCAACGAACGCGCGGCGCGGCAAACACGATGCGCAGCAGCGCCAGTACGACAAGCGCTCCTAGGATGACAGTCACCGTGTGGTCCGACACGTAGCCGCGCAGGTCGTCTGCGGCCTGCGCAAGGGAGCGCGCCGGTGTGTTGCCCATCTGGCGGGCCGTGATGGTGCCGTACTCGGCAGCGGCCTGCGCCAGAACGAAGAACGCGGACATGCCTGGCTGAGACGGCAAGATCCGGACCGATTCCCGTGTGATCCCGGTCACGAATCGAGCACAGCTCAGAGCGCGTCCTCGATCTCCTTGTGTCCCTGGAGCAGCAGCTCGACCTCCTGCGCCGCTTCGCGCGCCAGGGTAAGGTCGGTGGTGAGGCTCTGCACGCTGCCCGCTCCGGCGTGCAGCTTCAGCAGGTTGAGCCGGATCGTTTCGAGCGCCGCTACGGCGTCTTTGAGCCGGCGCTGCACCAGCTCGCGCTCGTTCTCGAGATCGGTCACGACGCGGTCGCGCTTCTCCTTGATGTCGCCCGCGATCTGACCCGACAGGCGTCCCCGCTCTTCCGCCCCCTGC
>DATFTG010000128.1:0-5661 GCA_035262265.1 Gemmatimonadales bacterium | reverse complement strand
CGGTAGGGTGGAGGGGACTGGTGGAACAGAGGGTCAAACGCCTACAACGGCTGGCGGAGCTCTGGGACTCGGCTTTTCGCCTCCCCGGCACACGCGTGCGGGTCGGCCTCGATCCCATCGTCGGGCTGATCCCGGGAATCGGCGACGCCGCCGGCGCTCTGGTCTCGGCCTACATCGTGCTCGAAGCGGCGCGGTTCGACGTCCCCGGGCCTACGTTGCTCCGTATGCTCGCCAACGTCGCGATCGACGCTCTGCTCGGCTCCGTTCCAGTCATCGGCGACATCTTCGACGTCGGCTGGCAGGCGAACATCAAGAACGTCGCCTTGATCGAGCGCCACCTCGCCGATCCCCACGGAGCACACCGCTCCGGCCGTGCGTGGCTCCTGCTGGTGATCGCCGTGCTCGTGCTGCTCGCCACCGCTGGAATCGCGGCGGGATGGCTCGTGATCCGTGCGTTGACAGCGGCCCTGTAGGCCCGTAGCCTCCGGGCCGTCCATTCGAGCGTGGAGGTCGGATGCGAGCGTTGTGGCACGGGTGCGCGGCCCTCGTCGTTCTCGCGGCCCCGGCATCTTCCCAGAGCCGTCTGCCCAGGGATCTCGACGCCGAGGTGAACAGGGCCCTGAAAGCGTTTCAGGTGCCGGGGATGGCGATCGCGGTGGTCAAGGATGGGCAGGTGCTGCTGGCGCGCGGCTACGGAATCCGTCGCATGGGCGATTCGACGCGCGTCGATGCCGCCACGCTGTTTCAGATCGCGTCCAACACCAAGGCGTTCACGACCACGCTCCTCGCCCAGCTCGTGGATTCGGGGCGCATCGCCTGGGATGACCCCGTCACGAAATACCTGCCCTGGTTTCAGCTGTCCGACCCTTACGTGACGCGCGAATTCACGATCCGCGATCTCCTCACTCACCGTTCCGGCCTCGGTCTCGGGGCGGGCGACCTGTTGTGGTTCCATTCGAACTACGGCTCCGAGGAGATCGTGCGGCGTCTGCGCACCGTCAAACCGGTGACCAGTTTCCGGTCGGCCTACGCCTACGACAACGTGCTGTACCTGGCGGCGGGTCTCGTGATCGAGGCGGTGACCGGCCAGAAGTGGTCCGACGCGGTGCGCCAGCGCATCCTCACGCCGCTCGGCATGTCGGCGACGGGGACCGACATCGCGCTGATGTCGTCGGCGAACGCGGCGACGCCGCATGCGCTGAGCGCCGGCACACTGACGATCGTCCCCATCGACACGATCGACGCCATCATTCCGGCCGGCGGGCTGATCTCGAACGTGACGGACCTCGCCAAGTGGATGCTGGTGCGGCTCGACTCCGGGAGGATCGGCGGAGTGGGCGGGCCGACGTTGTTCAGCGTCGCGCAGGCGAGCGAGATGTGGTCGGCGCAGACGATCCTGCCGATCGGTGACGGTCCCGTGTCGCTGCGGGGGCTGCGCGCGAATTTCGCCGCCTACGGCCTCGGCTGGGTGCTGCGCGACTATCGCGGGCACAAGATCGTGACGCACGATGGCGGGCTCGCCGGGATGACGTCGCGCACCGTCCTCGTGCCGGATCAGCGGCTCGGCATCGTAATGCTCACGAACGCCGAGGAGCCGGTGTACGCGCCGCTGGAGTACGAGCTACTGGATTACTACTTCGGTGCCGCGCGCACCGACTGGATCACGGCCTACCACACCGTCGTCGCCCAGGAGGAAGCCAAGGCTGACTCGGGCGTGCGGGCTGCCGCCGCGGCGCGCGACACGACGTCCCGGCCGCCGCTGCCGCTCGCCCGTTATGCCGGCCGCTACACCGACCCGATGTACGGTGATGCGACGATCGCGCTCGAAGGCGACCACCTCGTGCTGCGGTTCGCCCATTCCCCGGCGTTCCTGGGCGACCTGTCGCACTGGCAGTACGGCACCTTCGTGGCGCACTGGCGCGCCGCGCATATCGAGGACGCCTATGTGACGTTCGCGCTGCGTCCCGACGGCGCGATCGACCACTTCACGATGGCGGCGGTGAACCCGCTGGCGGACTTCAGCTTCGACTATCAGGACTTGCGCTTCGAGCCGGCCTCCGGTGGACCCTGATCGGCCCCGCCACGATCTCGCGACGGTCGTTGCCATCGCCGTCGTTGCCTACGCGCTGGCTGACGTGCTGCACGAGGGAGTAGGCCACGGCGGAGCCTGCTTGCTGATGGGTGGAAATGCACGAGTCCTGTCCAGCGTTCATTTCGATTGTGATACGAGCCAGCTGAGCAGCTGGGCCGAGCGATTCATCGCTGCCGGTGGAACACTGGCGAATCTCGCTGCGGGATTGTTGATGCTCGGGCTCTTACGGCAAATAGAGAGACGCGCATCGGGTGACCTGGTGTGGTTGGTGTGGTTATCGATGACCATCAACCTGCTCCAGGGAACCGGGTACTTCCTTTTCAGCGGATTGGGGGGGATCGGCGACTGGGCGGAGTTCGTACGCGGACTGGGGCCGACATGGCTCGCGCGGGTGGTGCTGAGCGTCCTCGGCGCGGCGACGTACTTCCTGGTCGTTCTGCTTGGAGCGCGCGAGCTCATCCCCTTTCTGAGCGGTGAAGGCGCGGGGCGGGTCCGGAACGCCACCCGATTGACCGTACCGGCTTACATCGCCGGTGGCGTGTTGTCCTGCGTCGCGGGTTTGCTCAACCCGGTCGGGATGGTGTTGGTGGCGATCTCCGCCGCTGCGGCGTCCTTTGGCGGCACTTCGGGGCTCGCCTGGATGCCGCAGCTGTTGCACAGCGACCGTCCAGGGTCACCTCTCGGTGACCCACTTCTCATTCGACGCTCACCGGGGTGGATCGCAGCGGGGGTCGTGACGACACTGGGATTCGTCTTGGTGCTGGGTCCCGGGCTCCGATTCGGGACATCATGACGTGCGTCGGTTGCTGCGCTTGAGGCTCCCTTTAGGGTTTCGCTCCGTATTCGATCCCCCGTTTTTCCGGTCCCACCCACGCGACGATGGCGCACAGCGCGAACACCGTTCCCGCGGTGACGGCCATCGCCCAGCGGTAACCGGTACGAGCGGCGATGTCCGCACCGATGACGGGCATGTATCCGGCGATGGCTGCGCCGCACTGGTAGCCGAACCCGGGGAGCACCCCGCGGACAGCGTCGGGGGACAGCTCCGTGATGTGGGCGGGGATCACGCCCCAGGCGCCTTGCACCATTACCTGCATCAAGAATGCGCCCAGCGCCAGCAGCCAAACGTTCGGTGCGAAGGCCCAGAGCGGGATGAGCAGCAACGCCCCGGCCAACGCAGTGACGATCATGCGCCGGCGGCCAATGCGGTCGGACAGATGCCCGCACAGGACGCCTCCGGTGAGGGCACCGATCATCGAGATCGCCGTGATCCCAACGACCGTGAGGGTCTGGAACCCCCAATCCCTCTTTAGCAATGTCGGATAGAGGTCCTGCGTTCCATGGGAGACGCCGTTCATCAAGGCCATGAGCAGAGTGATATACAAGAAGATTCCCAGATTCTGCGTCAGTACGCGACCCAGATTCTTCCAAGATCCCGCGCGCGAGCGTTGCCAGACCTCCGATTCCGACACCTTCGAGCGCACATACAAGGCGAGGAGTGCCGGCAGTCCGCCGATGAAGAATAATGGGCGCCAGCCCCAGCGCGGGAAGACGAGTAAGTAGCACACTGCGGCCAGCAGGTATCCCGCCGCATAACCCTGCTGCAAGAGACCCGAGAAAATGCCGCGGTATCTCACCGGCACCTTTTCCATGACGAGGGACGCCCCCACCCCCCACTCGGCGCCCATCCCGATCCCGAACAGCGCGCGCAGCACGCAAAACGTCACGTAGTTCGGCGCCAGTCCCGACAGCACCTCGATGATCGAGAAGAACACGAGATCGAGCATCAGTGGCAACCGGCGTCCGTAGCGGTCGGCGAGGAGTCCAAAGATGAAAGCGCCAACGGGCCGGAAGCCGAGCGTGAGGAGCAGAGTGAAGGCGATCTGCTTGTCGCTCTTGCCGAACGTCGCGCCGATCGCGGTCAGCGTCATGACCACGAGGAAGAAATCGAACGCGTCGAGGGTCCAGCCGAGGAATCCGGCGACGACGGCGGGGCGATGGTCGGAGGAGTTCATCGGCATTGGGCCAGCAGCTCCTTGAGACGGGCAGAACGAGCGGCTCGACAACAGCTTGCCGCCGTCACGCAGCAGGACGACGTAGCTCCCCTTAAGGTACGGCGCCCTCGTGCGACTCGACGCGATCAAGTCGCTCGAGCCGCTGGGTGATCATCAACGTCCTCTGAGAGCTGCGTCCGCGCCAATAGGGCGATTACTGCACGTACCGCAGCACGTCGTAGAGGTAGCGTACTCCGAAGACGACGCTGGCGATGCTGACCCGCTCGTCGTTGCCGTGTACCCCGTGCTGCGCGTCGGCTTCCTCGGTCTTGAACGGATCGAAGCCGTAGGTGACGATTCCGAGCGCACGGTAGGTCGGCCGGTCGGTCGCTCCGGTGAGCATCGGAGTCGTCACCTGTGCTTCGGGATCGCGCTCGTGCGCCGCGCGCACGATCGCGCGGAACAAGTCGGTCTCGATCGGACTCTCGAGCGGCGCTTTGGGCGGGTACATCGTTTCCCAGTGGACCGCCGTGTCGCGCACGACCCGGATCAGCTCGGCGCGCACGGCGCTGGTATCCTGATCGGGGAGGAGCCGGATGTCGATCTCCGCCGACGCCTCCGAGGGAATCACGTTCGTCTTGTTCGACCCCGACAGTACCGTCAGCGAGATCGTGTTTCGCAGGATGGCGTTCCAGTAGACATTGTCGGTGATCCAGGCGCGGGCCGCCGGCAGCTTCAGAGCCGCCGCGACGTCCGCCAGCCAGGCGCGCTGCCGCCCCGTGTATTGCGGCGCGATGTCGTGGAAGTACTTGGCGACCCCGGGCGTGACGTGCAGCGGCGTCTCGTGGTGGGCGAGCCGGTCGAGCGCGGCGACGAGGCGGGGCACGGGATTCTGCTTCGTGGGCCGGGACCCGTGCGACGCCACTCCGCGCACCGTGACCTTCTGCCAGAACGTCCGTTTTTCGGCCACGCCGACGCCGTAGTAGGCGAGCTTCCCATGATCGACCAGATTGTCGCCGCCTTCGGTCATGAGAAACTCCACATCGCGCAGCAGGTCGGCATGGCGCTGCGCGAACACCACGGCGCCGTTGCCGCCGACCTCCTCATCGGCATTTCCGATCAACACGATGTCGCGATCGAGCGGGACGCCGCTGCGCTTCAGGGCGATCAGCGCCATCACCTGGACCAGCCCTTCGCCCTTCATGTCGAGCGCACCACGCCCCCAGACGTAGCCGTCCTTCACCGCTCCCGAGAACGGATCGACGGTCCAGTACCGCGGTGTCACCGGCACGACGTCCATGTGACTGACGAGCGCGATCGCCTTCTTGCCGCTGCCGGAGTGGTAGCGGGCGTAGAGATTGGCGCGGCCGGGACCGAGCTCCGCGGTGTCGAGGATCTGTGCTTCGATGCCGTCTCCGGCGAGCAGCTGCTGCAGGAAGCGCGCGGCGGCAAGCTCGTTCCCCGGCGGATTGGCGGTGTTGACGGCGAGATACGCCGAGAGGTTGCGAACGGCTTCGGCGCCGAGCGAGTCCCAGTCGATGGCTGACGCGGGTGTTTGGGCGGCCAACGGGGTGA
>DATFTG010000127.1:0-2601 GCA_035262265.1 Gemmatimonadales bacterium | reverse complement strand
GCGGGGATGCGCCCGCGCCCTGCATGACCAGCAGGACCGCGAGCGGCAACGGCATGCTAGCGCGTGATGGGGAGCGTGCCCCCGGTGCGGGCGGCGGCCGGCGCGGCCTGCAACAGAACCACGACCTGCTCGGCCACCTCGCGCAGCGCCCGGCCGCTCGGGGAATCGGGGGCGGCGACGACGACCGGCTGTCCGGCATCGGCGAGCGCCGCGAGCCCGGCCTGGAGCGGTATCTGGCCGAGCAGCGGGACCGACAGCTCCCGGGCGAGCGCGGCGCCGCCTCCCGACAGGAACAGCTCGCTCCTCTCGCCGCAATGCTCGCAGACGTAGTAGCTCATGTTCTCGACCACGCCCAGCACCCGCGTGCCGACGCGCTCGAACATCTTCGCGCCGCGCAAACTGTCGCCGGTCGCGACCTCCTGCGGAGTCGTGACGATCACCGCGCCGTGCAGGTGAATCGTCTGCGCCAGCGACAGCTGCGCGTCCCCCGTCCCGGGCGGGAGATCCACCAGAAAGAAGTCGAGCTCGCCCCAGTCGACGTCGCGGAGGAACTGCTGGATGATTTTCATGATGATCGGACCGCGCCAGATCGCCGGCGCGTCGCGCTCGACGATGAACCCGAGCGACATCAGCTTCACGCCGTGGGCGGAGAGCGGCTGGATCTTGCCGCCCGTGACGGGCGGTTTTTCGTTCACCCCCATCATGCGGGGAACGTTGGGACCGTAGATGTCCGCGTCCATCAGTCCGACGCGATGGCCGGCCCGGGCCAGCGCGGCGGCGAGATTGACCGAGACCGTCGATTTCCCGACTCCACCCTTGCCCGACGAGATGGCGAGCACCCGGCCGAGCTGCGGCATTTCCTGCGGCGTCGGTGGGGGCGGCACGCCCGGGGCCCCGCGCGGTGCCGCTGCCGCCCCCGCGGATGCGCCCGCACCGGGGTCGACGACGCTGATCTTCACGTCGCGCACCCCTGCGACCGCCTGGACCGCCTTGCGCGCATCCCGCACGAGCGTGGCGGGATCTTCGCGGGTCAGATGGAAGGTGAACGACACGAGGCCGTCCTCCCCGGCCTCGAGCTCGTGCACCACGGTCGCGGCGAGCGAGCCACCGAGCCGGGGGTGCGGAATGGCGGAAAGGGCGGCCTGCACACGCAGGCGGAGCGAGTCTTCAGAAGGCGTGGGTGGCACGGCGGGAATTTAACCACTACGTTGCGGGGCATGCATGCGGACGGCACCGCGAAGCTGCGCAGCCTGCTCGAGGCCTACGCGGAGCGCAAGGCGAAGACCCAACAGAGTGCGACGGCGTCGGACGTCGAAGGCGAGCGCCGCCGCCGCGCCGGGGGCGACATCCTGCGCACCGTTGTCCGGCCGGTGCTCGAGGAGGTGCTGGCCCAATTGCGCATCGCGGGTCACGACGCCTCGACGCGGGACCATACCGACCGCGATGACGCCTATCCCAGCGTCGCGCTCTCGTTCACGCCGCGCGCCGCCAATACGCCGGATGCGCTCTCGTCGGCGATCATCTTTCGCTACGATCCGCGGCGCGGCATCGTGGTGCAGCGTGACGTCAAGCCGTCGCCGCGACGCGCCAAGGCGGTCACGCTGACCGGCGACCGCTCCGGCACGATGGGCATCGACGTGGTGAGCACGTCGTGGGTCGTCACCAAGACGCTCGACTTCATCGAAGCCGTCCTCAAGGCGAACTGATGGTTCTCCTCCTCGCCCTCGCGCTGCAGGGATGCGCGCCCAGAGACCCCGACGTCCGCACCCTGCTCCAGCTGGAGGATGGCTGGGCCAGCGCCGTGGTGCGGCGCGACAGCGCGACGTTCGCGCGCCTGCTCGATCCGGGATTCGTGTACACCGAAAATGACCGGCTCCAGACGCGGGCCGACGTGCTGCACGACGTCGTGCACGGCGCCGACACCGTCTCCGCCGCCCACAACGAGGACATGGTGGTGCATTGCTTCGGCACGACCGCCATCGTCACGGGGTGGCTGGTGCTCGAGGGGCGCTCGAGCGGCGCGACGTTCGTGCGGCGTTACCGCTTCACCGACACGTGGATGCGGCGGACCGGGCGGTGGCGGATCGTCGCCGCAGAGGACTATCTCGCCCCGAAATCCTGAGTAGGCGCGAGGCCGATAGCGGCCGCGCCGTCGCGTGTTACCATCGAGCCATGCGACAGACAGCCTCGGGATGGCTCACAGCCACGTTGCTCCTGTGGAGCACGGCGCTCTGTGGGCAGGCCGGGTCCACCTACACCTCCACACTCTCCGCCCTCCAGAACGCCGCCCCGCGTTCGGACAGCGTCTCCCAAATTCGTGGGCTGATCCTGCGCCGGGACGTGATGGAGCTTCATCTCGACAGCGGGCGTCTCTACCTGCTCACGCCCGTCGCCGCGCAAACCGTTGGCGCGGTCTTCATCGGGAAGGGCTCCGTGGCGCTTACGCCGCCCCTGCCGGTGGAGCGGGGACAGCTGTGGCGCATGCTCGGCGATTCGAGTCTCAGCGCACCGCTCCTGTCCGCCGTGCTCTTCTTCGCCGACTCGACCCTCGCCGAGCTGCGCGGGCGTCTGTCGTTCGCGCCCGACGTCGTCCCGTCAGGC
>DATFTG010000126.1:0-3147 GCA_035262265.1 Gemmatimonadales bacterium | reverse complement strand
GCGCGTGCCGGCGACGGCGTCGACGGCCAGCCGGCCGTTGGCGACGACGTCGATGTGGTGGCCGCGCTTGCGCAGCATCGCGGCGACGACTTCCTGATTCACCGGATTGTCCTCCGCCACGAGGATGGTGAGGTGGCGGCGGGATTCGGCGATGGAGTGGCGGGTGACGATGTCTCCTTTGACGGCTCCCGCCGTTCCCGGATCCGCCAGCACTCGTTTCAGGGCTTCGAGCAAGTCGCTGCGCGATGCGGGCTTGGGTAGGTAGCCGTCGATACCGAGGTCGCGGCAGCGCTGCCCATCGCCCGGCTGGCCCGACGAGGTCAACATCACGAGCGGAGTCCGGCCGACAGCCGCGTCCGCGCGCACCGCCTGAGCCAGCTCGAAGCCGTTCATCTCCGGCATTTCCGAGTCGATGATGGCGAGGTCGAACGCCGCGTCCTCGCGTTGCGCCTGGCGCAGGGCGGCGAGTCCTGCCGCGCCGCTGCCCGCTTCCGTGACCTCCATCCCGGCGGCCGCCAGCATGTTGAGGACGACCCGGCGGTTGGTGGGATTGTCGTCGACCACCAGCACGCGGCGGGCCGCGAGCGGCGCCGGAGCGGTCGCCGCCGGCAGCGGGACCCCGCTCTCGAGCGGGACGGCGAAACTGAATTCTGTTCCCTGGCCGACCTGGCTCTCCACAATCAGCTCGCCACCCATGAGCCGCACCAGGCGGCGGCAGATCGCCAGCCCCAGTCCCGTGCCACCGTACTTGCGGGTGGTGGACGTATCTGCCTGACTGAACTCCTCGAAGATGGCGCCGAGCTTCTCGGAAGGGATGCCGATGCCGGTGTCCTTCACGGCGAAGCGGATCAGGAGGCGGCCGTCGGGCGCGTTCAGACGCGACGCGGCGACGACCACCTCACCCTCGTGCGTGAACTTGATCGCGTTCGAGATCAGGTTGGTGAGGATCTGACGCAGCCGGGTCGGGTCGCCACGCACGCTCGCGGGCAGGTCCGGGGAGACATCGGCGAGGAGGTTGAGCCGGCGCTCCCGCGCTCGAATGGCGAGCAGCTCCACCGTCGACTCGATGAGGTGCTCGAGGTCGAAGGCGATGGACTCGAGCTGGAGGTGCTCGGCCTCGATCTTGGAGAGGTCGAGGATGTCGTTCAGCAGGGTGAGCAACGTCTCGGCCGAGGTCTGCACCAGCGTCAGGGAGTGCCGTTGCTCGGGGGCGAGCTCGGTGTCGAGCAGCAGCTCCGTGAGCCCGAGAATGGCGTTCATCGGTGTGCGGATCTCGTGGCTCATGTTGGCGAGGAACGAGCTGCGCGTTTGCGCCAGGCGCTGCGCGGCATCGCGCGCATCCCGTAACGCGGCGCGGCTCGCCGCTTCGCTGCTCACGTCACGCGCGATGGTGGAGAACCCGCTGATCCGCCCGCGCGGATCGCGAGTCAGGGAGATGGTGAGCGACACCGGGAAGCGGGTCCCATCCTTGCGCAGCCGCGTGGTTTCGAAGTGCTCGACGTGCTCGCCGCGCTTGATACGCTCCAGGATGTCGTCGGCTTCTGCCGCCAGCTCCGGCGGGCGCAGCACCTGGATGTTGCGGCCTTTGATTTCGGCGAACCCGTACCCGAACATGCGCTCGGCGGCGGCGTTCCAGCTGATCACGGCGCCGTCGAGCGTCTGTCCCACGATCGCGTCCTCCGACGACTGCACGATGTTGGCGAGCTGGCTCAGCGCGTCCTGGGCCTTGCGCCGGTCGCTGATGTCCTCGTACATGACGAGCACGTCGTCGCCGGACGTGCCGGCGACGTGACTGGCGGACGCCTTGACGGGGACGAGCGACCCGTCTTTGCGGCGCCGCTCGACTTCGACCGACACGCGCTCGCCGCGCCGGGCCAGGCTGTCGAACCGCGCCGCCTTGGGGAGCTCCGAGCGGGGAACGATGAGCTCATTGAGGTCCTGGCCGGTCGTTTCGCCGGCACTGAAGCCGAACAACGACTCGAACTGCGGGTTCACGCCGCGGATCCGGCCGTCGGGACCGAGCACCGCGATCGCCACCGGCGCGCTCGCCAGCAGCGCGTCGACGTATGCCCGATCCTGCACCGCGTGCTCCTCACTGAACGCGAGGGCGGAGGACTGCTGCAGGTGCTCGTGCAGTAATTGGTAGGACCGGCGATGGAAGACGACCATGGCGGCGGCGTAGAAGAGCACCATGAAGATCGCGATCGGCGTATCGCGCTGAAACGCGCCCTGCACGATGCCGACGGGGACGGGGACGAGGAGGCCGGCGATGAAGTAGCGGAACGTCCAGAGGTCGCCGGACAGGGACGCCACGCCACCCGCCGCCAGCCCGCACAGTACCACGAGCAGTAGAGCCGCTTGCGCCACCGGGGCGTTGGCCATGACCGCTGCGGCGCCTATACCCCATGCCAGACCACTCGCCGCGAGGGCGAGACGGATCCGCCCCAGCGCTCCCCCCGGCGTGTAGGTGGCGCGCTGCATGCGAGCGCGCAGTAGGCCGCGGATCACCGTGCACAGCGCCACCGTCGCGGCCCAGATGCCCAGAGTGACGTGCGGGACCCACGGCCACAGCAGCACCGCGACCACACCGATGAGCACGAGATGGGCAACTTCGGCCCAGCGGCTTTCGCCTACCAGGCGCCGCAGCTGCTCCCGCGCGACCTGATCCTCGACGACGGTCGCGTCGATCTTCGCCGATCCCGGGGCGGCGATCAGCGACGTTCGTGGCAACCGAGCGGGCGTGACCGGAATCTCAGATGAAGCGGTCATGAAGAACGAGTATCAATGTATGCAGGCAGGTACTGGAGCGCCTCCATCACCCGGCTGTATAATGGATCTATGAACGCCGGCATGAAGTTCACCCTGGGAGCGGTGCTGATCGTGGGCGCCGTCGGCTACCTGATGGCGACCGGGGTCAAGCAAACCGGGCAGTATTTTCTGACCCCGAGCGAGCTGTCGCAGAAGCTGGCCGCGGACCCGACGTTTTACGACGTCGGCATGCGGGTCGGGGCGCGCGTCGTTCCGGGCAGCGTCAGCCGGGATGTGGCGCACCAGACGCTCGCCTTCCGGGTGACCGACGGCAGCGCCTCCTATCCCGTGGTGTATCGGGGCATCGCCCCCGACACCTTCAACGACAGCGTCGAGGTC
>DATFTG010000125.1:0-5192 GCA_035262265.1 Gemmatimonadales bacterium | reverse complement strand
CGGGCAGGGGCGGTACTTGTCGTCGCCCAGGTCGCGGTGCAGCACCTGGAGGATCGCGAGACAGACGTCGAGCCCGATCAGGTCGGCGAGCGCGAGCGGTCCCAGCGGATGATTCATCCCCAGTTTCATGACGGTGTCGATCGACTCCGGTGTGGCGACTCCCTCCATCACGCAGAAGATCGCCTCGTTGATCATCGGCATGAGGACCCGGTTGGAGACGAATCCCGGCGAGTCGTTTACCTCGACCGGCGTCTTGCCGAGCCCCTTCGCGATCTCGATCGTGCGCGCCGCCGTCGCGTCCGTCGTCTCCACGCCGCGGATGACCTCGACCAGCGGCATCAGCGGCACCGGATTCATGAAGTGCATCCCGATCACCTGTCCCGGCCGTCCCGTCTGGGCGCCGATGGTGGTGATGGGGATCGACGACGTGTTGGTGGCGAGGATCGAGTCGGATGGCGCGGAGCGGTCGAGGTCGCGAAAGATGCGGAATTTGGTTTCGGGATGCTCCGAGGCCGCCTCCACCACGAGCTCCGCCTGCCCCGCCCCGTCGAGCACGGTGGACGTCGTCAGCCGCTCGAGCGCCGCGTCCTTCTGTTCCGCTGTGAGCGCGCCCTTCTTCACCTGCCGTCCGAGGTTCGACCCGATCGTCTCCCGGGCCTTGTCGAGCTGGTCCCCCGACACGTCCACGAGCAGGGTGTCCCAGCCGTGCTGCGCGAACACATGGGCGATGCCGTTGCCCATCGTGCCGGCGCCCACCACCGTGACGCGGCTCATGTCGCCGCCTGCGCCAGCCAGTCGGCGGGGCGCCGAATGCCGCGGCCCAGCACCACTGCGCTGCCCAACAGGAAGACGAGGGTGCCGATCAGCCCCCCTTCCGGCCCGAAGCGCCCGCCGTCGAGCCACATATGCGCGCCGGGGGTGTACGCGCCGGGCATGTTGAAGACGATGCCGCTCACCGGCGCGTCGAAGACGAGGCTGAGTCCGGCGTTCCAACCGAAATGCAGACCCCAGGCGAGCGGCATCCCGCCGTTCGAGAAGAACGCGACGCCGAGCCACACCGCGGCGAGCGCGATGTTCACGGTGCTGAGCAGGTCGACGTCGGGATTCGCGAGATGCGCCGCGCTGAACGCGACGGCGAGGAAGAAGATCGCCGTGCCGGGACCCGTCGCGTCGGCGAGACGGCGCAGCGGATAGCCGCGGAACATCAGCTCCTCGCCGAGCGCCGCGGTGAGTAATCCCACGCCGATCGGCAACGCCACGACCCAGAAGTTGCCGCCGGTCGAGAGCTGCACCGTGGCCTTGTTCGCCACGACCGCGAGCAGCACCGCGATGCCGGCCATGCCTCCCCCGAGTGCGACCCCGTACAGGAAACGCCACGGGAAGGTGCGCGGCTTCCGCCACCCGAGTCGACTCCAGCTGTGGCGATCGAGCAGCTTGCCGACGATGACGGTGGCGACCGCGAACCCGAGCAGGCGGAACGTGCCGTCGCGCGCCAGCCACCACAGCGGTCCACCGAGCCGCGGCACTGCCGCACCGAGTCCGATGGTGACGCCGAGCCCGACGGCGGCGAACAGCGCCAGCCAGAGCAGCGCGATGCCCAGCGATTTCAGCTGGTCCATAAACGACTCGCGCGCCTCAGAGGCGCGCGCGGACCGGTCGGATCGTGGGACGCAGGATGAGCACTGCCAGCACCAGCTTGATGAAGTCGCCGGACAAGAACGGCAGCGTGGCGAGCTGGGCCGCGCGCGTGAGCGACCCGGTGAGCACCAGCAGCTGCGCCAGACCGCCGAGATGAATCAGCACCAGTCCCGCGAAGGCGGCGAGTGCCAGGCGGCCAATCGCGCGTCCGTCCCCCGCCAGGCGGCCGACGGCAGCCGCGGCCAGCGGATAGGCGAGGAGATATCCGCCGGTGGGGCCGAGCAGCCGGGCGATCCCGGGCAAGCCGACCGGGGTGAACACCGGCAGGCCCGCGGCACCGAGCGCCAGATAGAGCAGCAGACTCGCGGCGCCGAGCCAGCTCCCGAGCAGCCCGCCGACGATCAGCACGGCGAGCGGCTGCAGCGTCAGCGGGACGGGAGTCCCCGGCAGCGGCACGGCGACCTGCGCGGCGAGCGCCACGAGCGCGGTGCCGAGGACGACGGCGATGGTCCGCCGCAGCGGCAGCGTCGTGTTCCGAAGCGCCAGCACCTGTTCCATTACATCGCCTCCACGCTGAGGGCGACGGCATTGCCGCCGCCAAGACAGAGAGTGGCGAGACCGGTGCGTGCTGTTCGATCTCGCATCGCATAGAGCAGCGTCGTCAACACGCGCGCGCCCGAAGCGCCGATCGGGTGTCCCAGCGCGATGGCGCCGCCGTTGACGTTGACGCGGTCCCAATCCCATCCGAGCGCCCGCCCGTCGGCCAGGGCCTGCACGGCGAACGCCTCGTTCGCTTCGATCACATCGTAGTCGCCGATCTTCGTTCCGGCTTTCGTCATCAGGTTCTGCACCGCTACGATCGGAGCGAAGAAAAGATCCCTGGGCTCGCCGCCCCCGGTCGCGTAGGCCGTGATACGGGCCAGCGGATCGAGCCCGTGGGCGCGCGCGAAGGCGAGCGACGTGACGACGAGCGCCGACGCTCCGTCGTTCAGTCCCGGTGCGTTGCCGGCGGTGACGCTGCCGTCCTTCTCGAACGACGGCTTGAGCGCCGCGAGCGCCGCGAGGCTGGTGTCGGCCCGCGGTCCTTCGTCCTTGTCGACGACGGTCGGCCCCTTCTTTCCCGGAATCTCGACCGCGACCGTTTCGGCCTTGAACCGGCACGCCTGCATCGCGGCGACGGCCTTCTGGTGGCTCGCCAAAGCGAACGCGTCCTGATCGGCGCGCGACACACCGGCTTTGCGCGCCGCGTACTCCGCCAGGTTGCCCATATGCTGGTTGGAGAACGAGTCCCACAATCCGTCGTGGATCATGCCGTCCACGAGCGACTGGTTGCCGGCCTTGATCCCGCCGCGCATGCCGTAGACGTAGTACGGGGCGTTCGACATCGATTCCATGCCGCCCGCCACGATGCACTGGGCGTCGCCCGCCTTCACGGCCTGCGCCGCGAGCATCACCGCTTTGAGCCCCGAGCCACACACCTTGTTCACGGTGAGGCTCGGGATGGTTCCCGGGAGGCCGGCGTGGATCGCCGCCTGCCGCGCCGGCGCCTGCCCCTCGCCGCCCTGCAGCACGTTGCCGAGGATGACTTCGTCGACGGTCTCGTCGCCGACTCCGGCACGCCGCACCGCTTCGCGCACGACCAGCGCCCCGAGCTTCGGGGCCGGCAGAGGAGACAGGCCGCCAAGAAACCGCCCGATCGGGGTCCGGCAGGCGCTCAGGATGACTGGGGTGGTGGTGTCGCTCACGAGGCTTCCTTCCTCTGACCCCGTCAAACTAATGAAGTGAGCGACCGCGTGGAAACCTCCCGCCGGAGGCGCTCCACGAAGTCGGCGACGGGGATCACCTCCTGCTTCTTCCCCGCGCCCCGTGCGCGGACGGCGACGGTGCCGTTGTCGGCCTCGCGCTGACCCACCACGGCCAGGTAGGGCACTTTCATCAGCTCGCCGTCGCGCACGCGATAGTTCAGCGTGTCGTTGCGATCGTCCAGGTGGACCCGCAGTCCGGCTTCGGTCAGCTTCCCCGCCACGTGGCGCGCCGCCTCGAGCTGGCCGTCGGAAATCGGCAGCACGCGCACCTGCTCCGGCGACAGCCACAGCGGGAATGCGCCGGCGAAGTGCTCGATCAGGAATCCGACGAATCGCTCGAGCGTCCCGTAGATCGCGCGGTGCACCATCACGGGGCGATGCGGCTTGTTGTCGGTGCCGGTGTACTCGAGCCCGAAGCGCTCGGGTTGCTCGAAATCCAGCTGGATCGTCGCCCCCTGCCACTCGCGCCCGATGGCGTCGTTGAACTTGATGTCGATCTTCGGCCCGTAGAACGCGCCGCCGCCCTGATCCAACCGGTAGGGTGCGCCGCGGTGCTTGAGCGCCTGCTCGAGCGCGCGCTCCGCCTGGTCCCAAGTCGCGTCGGTGCCGAGCTTCTTGTCCGGTCGGGTCGCCAGATCGAGCCGGTAGGAAAGACCGAACGTCTTGCCCAGGACCAGCTCCACGATGTCGAGCAGGTTAAAGATCTCTTGCTCGATCTGATCCTCGCGCAGGAAGATGTGCGCGTCGTCCATGGAGAGCCCGCGCACGCGCAGCATGCCGTGCAGTGTCCCCGAGCGCTCGTTGCGGTACACGTTGGCCACCTCGGCGAGACGGATCGGCAGGTCGCGGTAGCTGCGCTGTTGCGAGGCGTAGATGAGGATATGCATCGGGCAGTTCATCGGCTTCACCCGATAGTGCACCGTCTCCGACTCGCCCTCCCCCGCCGCCATCGGGGGGAACTGGTTCGCGGCATACAGCGGCAGGTGGCCCGAGCGGATGAACAGCTCTTCGCGCGTGACGTTGGGCGTGTAGACCAGCGAGTAGCCGCGCTCGAGGATCGTGTCTTCGATGAACCGCCGCAACTGAAACTGGAGGATCGCCCCTCTGGGATGCCACAGAATCAGGCCCGGCCCAACCTCCTCCTGAATCGAAAAGAGGTCGAGCTGTTTCCCAAGGACGCGGTGGTCGCGCTTCTTGGCCTCCTCGAGCCGCCGCAGGTAGGCGTCGAGATCGTCCTTCGAGAACCACGCCGTGCCGTAAATGCGCTGCAGCATCTGGCGCCGCTCGTCGCCGCGCCAGTACGCCCCCGCTCCGTGCAGCAGCTTGAAGTGCTTGAGCTTCCCCGTGCTCGCCACGTGGGGCCCGCGGCACAGATCGACGAACGGTCCGTCCGTGTAGACGGAGATCACCTCGTTGGGGCCGAGGTCGTCGATGCGCTCGAGCTTCAGCGGGTCGTCGGTAAAGCGACGCTTCGCCTCATCGCGGCTCACTTCCTCCCGCACAAATGGATGATCGGCGGCCGCGACCTCGCGCATCTTCGCCTCGATGCGCTCCAGGTCCTCCGGCGTGAACGGCGTCGGCACTTCGAAATCGTAGTAAAAGCCGTCCTCGATCGGCGGGCCAAACCCGATCCCCGCCTTGGGAAAGAGCTGCCGCACCGCCGTCGCGAGCACATGCGCCGCGGAATGGCGCAGCACGTCGAGCGCCTGCGGGTCCTTGTCGGTCAGGATCGCAACCGACGCTCCGTCG
>DATFTG010000124.1:0-34863 GCA_035262265.1 Gemmatimonadales bacterium | reverse complement strand
CACCAGCTGAAGTTGTAGATGTGCCACGAGGCGGCCAGGTTGTGCAGCGGGTCGGCCGGAGCGTAGGCGAGCCAGCCGCCGAGATCCGCGGCGTATTCGATTCCTCCGACCATGATCACATTGGTCGCTCCGGTCGAGCGGACGGCATCGACCAGCTCCTGCATCCCTGCGGCCTGGAAGGTCATGCCGCCGCACGTCCCGCCGTCGCGCCAGCAGCGCCACGCCTCTGGGGTATCGGTGTTGTTGTCGGGGTAGGGCTCGTTGAACAGGTCGAAAATGACCGCGTCGTTGCCCTTGAACGCGGCGGCGACCTGGCGCCAGAACTCCGGCGTGTGGTCGCGATTCGGCATCGGGGCCTGGGCGAGGGCGATCCCCGAATCCGCCGCCGTCCAGTGCAGATCGAGGATCACGACCATGCCCGCGGCATTGAGTCGGGCCACGAGGTCGCGGATCTGCTGATGATAGGCGGCGCCCGAATACGCGCCGGCGACGCCGTTGATGCCGAGCCAGCAGGTCTCGTTGAGCGGCACGCGTACGGCCGTGGCGTGCCAGGATGCGATCGCAGCGACCGCCGCGGAGTCCACCGGCCCGTCGAAGAACCCCCACCCCTGCGCGCAAGCGTATTCCGCGCCGGAGCGGTTCACGCCGCGCAGCCGCACGGTGCGGCCGCCGGCATCGACCAGGCGATTGCCCTGCACGTGGATCGCCGGTGCGCCGCTGGACGGCTGAGGGCCGACCGCGCTGTGACGGCAGGCGGCGAGGATGCCGAGCAGCGCACAGATCGACGAGCGGGCGAGCATGAACAGAGTGTAGCACTCCACGGGACGGCTCAGCTGGTGATGGGTGTCACTGGTCCAGATGGTACAAGGAAACCGCGTTGTCACGCAGGACCATACGGGCGAGCTGGCGAGCGCGCGCGGCGTCGATCTCGCCGTCGCGCCGCATCGCGGTGAGCGCCAGCCCAAGGGCCGTACGCGCCGTTGTGACGGCGACATACGCCCCTTCCTCCCATCCCTGATCGGGACCGCCTTCGAAGGCGTCGGTCCCGAACAGCACCTTATCGGGCCAACGCGTCAGCCAGCCGCGCAATACAACGCTCAGCTCCGCGGGGCCGAGCATCTGGTCGATCATCGAGATGTCGGTGTAGACGTTTGGCTTGCCCAGCATCGCTTCCGTCTCACCCACGGCCGGCCAGCCGCCGTGAATCATCACGAAGTTCGTGCCGCGCAGCGTGGAATCGTTGAACACCGGCTCGAGCTGCCCCGGTGTCGCGCCCTGGGCCGCGTAGAACCCCCCGAAGGTCTCCAGAACGTGGAGGTGCACCGCGAGCCCCTGACGCCCGGCTTCGCGCGCGACGACGCGAAAGAGATAATCGGTGAGCGTCTTGTACTCGGCGTGTGTGGGGGTGCCGGCTGTCGCATAACGCGCGTAGATGTCGCTCGCGGCGGATGAATCGGCGGCGCCGAAATCGAGCGGGCGCAAATAGGCGATCTCGAATTTGACGGCGACCGCGCCCTGTTGGCGTTGCCGCTCGAGCGTCGGAACGACGACGGCGGCCAGATAGGTCGCGAGTGTCGGCGGCACCGCATCGAGGCCGAGATCGCGAAGGTAGCGGTGCAGCAGCGCCGTCTCACGCGGATAGAGGGAGCGCGTATCCGGTGTGCGCGCCGCCTCGCCCCTCGTGTCCACGGGGAAGAGCAGGGGATCGTCGAACGGCACCCAGCGGAACCGGGGGGGAGAAAGTCCGGGTCCCAGCGCGATCCGATTTGCGAGCATGATCTCGATGCCCGTCCGATCGAGGGCCCAAGTGGGGAATCTTGTTGCGCGCTCGGCAACGGCGCGGCTCCGGGTAGCGGCCACCGAATCCCCACGTCCATACAGCGCCCGTGCCGCCCTCGTCCAGACGGGGGCGTTCAGGGTCAACCGCCAGGGGATCGGAAACGGCGGGATGCCATCGAGCGGCAACGCATCGTATTCGGAATCGGCCGGGGCGCCGTGGGGCACCGGACGCATCGGGTGGGCGTGGTTGTCGATGGCCGGAATCGTTGCGATGTAACGGGCGAGGGCGGAGTCGACGGGAGCTTGAGCGGGCGCCGGCAACGGGATCGTCCCCAGCAGCAACGCCGTGAGGCCGGAGCGGATGGGTCCCATGCGCCTATGATCGCTCGAGCGGGCGCCGGTCGCGAGAGGCTGTACAACGGAGGCCGCCCCTGGGAATGGAGCGGCCTCCGTGGCGACTGGTGACTAGTGGTTGGTCAGCGGGTTGACGGCGTTCCTGACCGTATCGGCGTGCGTGGTGGTGCGGTGCGCCGATTGATTGGGCGTCGTGGTCGTGCGGCGCGAGCTCGTCGTCGTCGACTCCCGTGATGCAGAGCTCGAGCGCGCGGTGGACTGCCGCTTGGGGCTCGAGGTCGAGCAGGCCGCCAGGCCGATCAGCAACAGTGCCGCGAGATGCATCCTCGACATGTCTCCTCCAACGGCTCCAAGGCCTCGGAGTGGAGCAACATGAAACGGGGAATTGCTGCCACTAGTACTCCGGGGACGGCCGGATGTTCGCTCCCTATTCGGTCCCTTTGACATCAATATTGATATCAATGTAATTTCCCGTCATGCCGCTCTCCCCACGCCACGCCCGGTCCGCTGCCACGACGGCCTCGCGAGCGCGGTCCCCGGAGCCGCGCGACGCCACGTTGATCGTGCAGGGGCTGCGTCGCATCGTGAAGGCGCTGCACTCCTTCTCTCAGGATGTCTACCGGCAATACGGTCTCACGGGGCCGCAGCTGTGGGCGCTCAAGACGCTGCAGCGGGAAGGACGCCTCTCGGCGGGACAGCTCGCCGGGGCGCTCGCCGTACACCAGAGCAGCCTCTCGATCCTCGTCGACCGCCTCGAGAAACGCGGTCTCGTCAGCCGCGTTCGCTCGCGCGGCGACGGGCGCTTCGTGCTGATCGAATTGACGAAGCGCGGGCTCGCGTTGTCGACGATGGCTCCCGAGCCGGCGCAGGGACGCCTGCTGCACGGGCTCCAGGCGATGTCGCGCGCCGAAGTGAGCCAGATCCGCCGGGCGGTCGACCGGCTGGTGCGGGCGATGGAAGCGGAGGACACGACCGCCCGCTTTTTCTTTTCCGACGAGTGACCTCCTCCGACCGGCTCGGCGATTTCACCGCCGACGCACGCATCCTCGTCCTCACCGCGATGGCGGGCGCGATCGGCGTCGTCAGCGCGTTCGTGGCGCTGGCGCTGCTGCGCCTGATCGGTTTCTTCACCCACCTCTTCTACTTCCACGATTTCGGGACGTCGCTCGTCTCTCCCGAGGGTCATCACCTCGGGCTCTGGGCGTTGCCGATTCCCGTCGTGGGTGGGCTGATCGTCGGCTGGATGGCGCGCTACGGCTCGGAGCAGATCCGCGGCCACGGAATCCCCGAAGCGCTCGAGGCGATCCTCATCGGCAAGAGCCGCATGTCGGTCAAGGTCGCGATCCTGAAGCCGCTGTCGACGGCGTTGTCGATCGGGACCGGCGGTCCGTTCGGCGCCGAGGGGCCGATCATCATGACGGGCGGCGCGTTCGGATCGCTGTTCGCCCAGGCGTTCCACCTCTCGGCGGCAGAACGGAAAACGCTGCTCGTGGCCGGGGCCGCCGGGGGGATGGCCGCGGTATTCGACGCGCCCGTCGCGTCGGTGCTGATCGCCGTCGAGCTGCTGTTGTTCGAGTGGAAGCCGCGCAGCTTCATTCCGGTGAGCGCCGCGGCGGCGGTCGCCGCCGGGCTGCGCGTTCCGCTGATCGGTCAGGGACCGGTTTTCCCGGTCACCCTCCATCCCACGGCTTCCCCCGCGGCGTTGGGCATGGCGCTGGTCGTGGGCCTTGTCGCCGGGTTCGCCTCCGGCGGGCTCACCTGGCTCGTCTACACTTACGAGGACCTGTTCGGAAAACTGCGCTTTCACTGGATGTGGTGGCCGGCACTCGGCGGCATCGCGATCGGCGTGGGCGGGCTCCTGTACCCGCGCGCGCTCGGGGTCGGATACGATACCGCTCACGACCTGCTGGCGGGGCGGCTGATCGGAGCGGCGCTGCTCGGGCTGTTGATCACGAAGGCGCTGATCTGGTCGATCTCGCTGGGGTCGGGAACCTCAGGGGGCGTGCTCGCGCCCTTGCTCATCATGGGCGGGTCGCTCGGTGCGCTCGAAGCCTCGTGGACCCACGGCGATCCCGGTGTTGCCGCGGCGATCAGCATGGGTGCGATGCTCGGCGGCACGATGCGCTCGCCGTTTACCGCGACGGTGTTCATGCTGGAGCTGACGCACGACGTGGGGCTGCTCCCCGCGATGTTCGTCGGGTGCGTCGCAGCCGACGCCGTCACCGTCCTCCTGATGAAGCGCTCGATTCTCACCGAGAAAGTCGCCCGCCACGGCCATCACGTGATGCGCGAGTATCAGGTGAGCCCGGTGCACCAGCGCCGCGTGGAGGATGTCATGGAGCGTGAGGTTCCCACCGTGCCGGCGAGCTTGCCGTTCGACACGGTGTTCCGTCAGATCGCCGATCTCGATCCGCTGCTCGCCCGTCGTCACGCCTGGCTGATCGTGGATGCTGCGGGCCGGCTCGCGGGCGTCATCACCCGCGGCGATCTGATCCGCGAGCTCGACCACGGCGACGGCCGGCGCAGCGTACTCGATGCCGGCACCAAGCATCCCGTCGTTACCCATCCGGACGCCATGCTGGAACAGGCCATGGAGCTGATGCTGCAGCACGAC
Organism: Gemmatimonadales bacterium; assembly: GCA_035262265.1. Taxonomy (GTDB): domain Bacteria; phylum Gemmatimonadota; class Gemmatimonadetes; order Gemmatimonadales; family GWC2-71-9; genus DASTHG01. Next base: position 30,116 of record DATFTG010000124.1, on the reverse strand, counting down.
ATCGGCGGCCTCCCGGTCGTCAGCCGTGAGGATCCGCGCCGGCTGGTGGGATACCTCGGCCGCACCGACATCCTCTCGGCGTGGCAGCAGGCCTGGCGCGAGGACCAGGTGCGCGAGGCCGGGTGGCTGTCCGAGCCGTTGCGCGCGCTGCGCCGCAACCTCGAGTCGACGCTCGGCGGGGAGCGTCCCGGGTGACTGCGCACGAGCAGGCGTTCACGCTCAGCGGGTACAGCGGCTCGCCCACGCAGGGGACGGTGACGGTGCAGGAGTTCACCCGGGAGGAGCGCGTGCGCCGCGCCCTCCGCGGGCTCGGCAAATGGTGGGGGATCGCCCTGCTGTCGGTGTTGATCCCCGTCGCCCACTTCATCCTGGTGCCGTCGTTTCTGCTGTACGGCATCTGGCAGTTCGTGCAGCGATTCGGGACGTCGAGCCTCGCGACCGGGGCCCGCGGCACCTGTCCCGATTGTCACACCGAGCAGGCCTTCGAGCTCTCGACGGGGTGGCGGTTGCCGCAGCCGGTAACGTGCCGCAACTGCCACCGGGGGTTGCGGCTCTCCTGATGAGCACCCGCGCCAGGTGGTCGCGCCTGATAGGCGCGTCTCGGCTGCTGTCACCGACGGTGACCCAAGACGTCGCTCTCAGCGACACATAGCCGAGCCGCGGCTTTAGCCGCGGGTCGCCAGCTCCCGCAAACGCTCCAGCAGCTTCACCATCGCCCACGTATCGCGCTCGCAGTAATTCAGCAGGTCCTGCCGCACCCGGTCGCGCTCGGCGGGCGGAATCTTGTGCGCCACGAACAGCAGCCGCGCAATCTCGACACTCGCGACGAGCCCATCCACGATCACCAGGTCGCTGTAGGTCAGCTCGGGGACGAGCGGATGCAGCACGTATTTGAGGGAGAAACTCCCCAGAAAACCGGGATGGTAGACGTGGTCGCGGATCACGGGGTGGAGATCGAGGAGCTTCGCTTCCAGCACCTTGAGGTCGCGGGCCAGCTCGGGCACCGCCTGCTGCAGCGAGCGGATGCGGGTGCGCTCGAACGGTGTGTACATCACGATGCGCTCGGCGCCGGCCGTCGCCTCGAGCATCGCCCGCGCCAGCCCCGGCCGGGCGTCGTGGGGACCCTCGGCGAGATAGCCGACGTGGGAGTAAGTGCCGTCCCCGCGCGCTTCGTGGTAGCTGAATTGCGCCGCGGCTTGCTCCCACGGCTTCATTCCCGGCCACACCGGCACCGCCCGAGCAATCGTCTCGAAATCGAGAAATCCGAGCTTCCCCGAAAACGGCGTGAGGGCGCGCGCCAACCCCGGCTCCACGATCAGCCGACCCTCCTTGAGCGCGCGGATCTGACGCCGGGCCGCCGGGGGGAGCTTCTGAGTTGGCGGGATGTCCCCGATCGAGTGAATGCCGGCCGTCATGTAATCACAGCCGCGCTTCGGGCCGATGTTGTAGAGCCGCATGATGTGGTCGGTGCGGTCGGGCCAGCAGCGTGCCATGAAGGGGCAGTCGCGCGGCTCGAAACACTGAGCGCCGATCGGCACGTCCGGCAGTGGTCCCTCGAGCATCGCGATTTGCGCCGTGATTTCTCCCGGTACGCCCGGCAACGCCGCCTCCACCAGCTCCGTGACATCCTCGCGAACGAACAGATCTCCCTGGTCGGGGAAGTGGAATTCCCTGTTGAGGTGCATGATCTCGGCGTGGCGCACGTCGACACCGCTGCGGCGCAGCACGTGCACCTGTACGGCGGCGTCGGGGATATGATCGTCTTTGACCTCGGACGACGATTTCACCTCGATGATCCGAAAGCCGTCCGCGCTCGGTTGCAGCACGTCGGCGGCGACGAACGTGTCGTCGGCGAGGAATCCCGCCTCGAAGATCGCCGGTGCGCCCTGCGCCAGTGCGGCCTGCGTTTCTTGCAGGCGGCGCTCGACGGCGTCGTGCGGCAGGTCGATCAACACGCCCCCCGCAAAACGGCCGCGCGCGATGCCTTCTACCTGGCGCCCCTGGTCGAACCGGTCCTGCAGCACCTTGTCGGGCTGCAGCTCCACGGCGCCGGGCTCGTGCACCTTCCACCACAACAGCTTGTGGCACTGCGTCCCGGCGACAAAGCGCGACTTGGAGAGCCGTTTCATGCGGGTCTCGACATCTGGGCGGGAGCGTCGTGACGCCGCTCACACGCCGTATTCTGCAAGGCTTGGCGCGGGAGACGGCGGTCTGAGGCCGTCGGATTTTTCCCACGCGACTCGTAACGCGAGGCGCCACTAGGGGTAGCGAACCTCCCGCCATCCGGTATGCGGTTTGCTTCAAGGGGCAGCCGTCGCTTCCCCGCGCAGTGCCCGCTCTCAACGAGGATGACCATGGTCTCGCTCAAGAACTTGCTGGGTCATGACGTGAAAATGGAAGAGCTTCCCGCCGAGCTCCGGGCGGTGCTCACCCAGCTGCGGCACGAGCGGGCCAATCTCGAGGCCGCGACCGTCAAAGCTCAGGACGCCGCCCAGCAGCTGTCCCAGATCCAGCAACCCGTCGCCGAGGCCCAGAAAGTCGTGCAGGAGCTGCAGACGCGAATCAAGGCGCTGGAGCGTCTCGTGCCGGTGCTGGCGACGCTCGATCAGGAGACCGAGACCGTTTCGCGCACGCAGCGGCACACTGAAAAGAAGCTCGAGCAGATGGCCGGCGACGCCAAGGCGATCCACGCGGACATCGAGCAGCTGCGCGGAGCGATCGACACGGCATTTTCGCTCAAGAGCGACGTTCAGGAGCTGATCGAGCTCAGCAAGGGGTTCAAGCCGCTGCGCAGCGAAGCCGACAGCCTCACGGGGCAGCTGCGCGACCTGACGCAGGGATTCGAGCGCACCCGTCAGCGCCACGACGAGCTGCACAAAGCCGGCGACACGGCTGCCTCGCGACTGCAGACGCTCGAGGAGCGCCAGCAGCAGCTCCAGGCCAGCGTCGCCACGTCGCAGACCCGCATCTCGGGGTTCGACCAGGCGTTCACGCACCTCAACCAGGCCGCCGCCGACGCCGCCGAGACCCGCCACCAGCTCGGCACCCTCAAGGCGCTGGCCGACTACGTCACCCAGAAGGTGGCGGCCCTCGAGCAGCAGCGCGAGGTGGTGGACCGGGCGCTCGGGCAGGCGGACCAGCTGGGCGGCGTGCTGCGCGACATCGACGACAAGATCGCGCAGCATCAGACGCACGCCCGCACGTTGAGCGACGTCGGTACCCGGGTCGTCGAGCTGCAGGCGCAGCATGCCGACCTGATCGCGCGCACGCGCGACATCGCGAGCGGCCACGACGAGATCGCCAACAGCGATCGCGACTTGCGTGGCCGGCTCGGCTCGCTGCGCGACGACGTGCAGCGGACGGTGAAGCGCTTCGAGCTCGAGCACGAGGGTCTGAACGCCGTCGAGCAACGGATTATCGGGCTGCGAGGCGCGTTGTCCGACCTCGAGACCCGTTTCCAGTCGCTCGACGAGTCAGCCCGGGTCATCGGTGACGTGCGCTCCCGCGCCGACGGGCTCGCCGGTCAGGTGGGCCACATCGCCGACCAGGTGGCGGAGCTCGAGCCGCAGGCGGCCGGGGTCGCGTCGGTGCGGGCGGACGCCGAGCGGCTGGCGCAAACGGTCGAGGCGATCAGCGAGCGGACGCAGCGGCTCGAGAAGACGCAGCCCACGGTGGAGGCGGTGCTGGCGGACTTCGCGACGCTGAAAGGAACCCACGAGGCGGTGCGCGACGCGGCCGAGCGGATGCGCGTGACCGAAGGCGAGATCGCGCGCGCCCGGGACGCGCAGAGCGAAACCAAGGGATGGCTCGACGGCGTCAACGAGTCGATGAGCGTCCTGCGGGAGGAGATGGCGAAGGTCGAGGCGTTGAAGCCGACCGTCGCGTCCGTGCGCAGCGAGGCGGAGCGGTTGTCGCAATCGGTGACTCACGTCGAAGCGCGGCGCGACCTGGTGCAGCAGCTGCACGAGCGCGTGACCGAGCTGACGGGCTCGGCGGCACAGCTCGAGGAGCGCACGCGCGGCATCGCGCTGCGTATGGACTCGACCGACGAGCGGTTCCAGGCGCTCACCGCGCATGCCGACGAGGCCGCGCGCATCGAAAAGCTCGTTCCCAGCGTGCTCGGCAGCGTCGAGCAGGCGGAACGGCGGCTCGCCGAGGTCGACGGCACGATGCGGGCGCTCGAGACGCGCGCCCAGAGCGTCGAGCGGCTGGCCGAGGAGACGGCGGCGCTGGGCCGCGAGATCGACCAGCGCCGGGTCGCGCTGCAGTCGGCGACCGAGCATCTGGAGCGGGCGTCGGAGCTGCGCGCTGAGGCGGGACACATCGCCCAGCAGCTGGAAGAGCGTGCCAAGCAGCTCAACGGGACGCTGGTCAGCGCGGCCGACCGCACCGCGGCCCTCGGCTCGACGATCGAGGAGCTAGAGGGGCGGGCCGGCAATCTCCGGTTCATTCAGAAGCGGATGACGCTGTTCGAGGAGCGGCTCGCCAAGTGGCACGCACTCGAGGAGCAGCTCACGCGGGCGCTCGATCAGGCCTCGAGCCGTCAGGCGACGGTGGACGCGCTCCAGGCGGATCTGCACCGGCTGTTCGACGTGGCCGAGCAGACGGTCGACCACGTGCGCTCGATCGCCGGGGCGAAGGAGCAGGTGTCGGAGACGCAGGCGATGCTCGTCAACGTGCTCGACATGGTTCACCAGGCGCGCGACGCCGCCGGCGGTCTCGAGCAGCGCAAGCGGCAGGTGGAACAGGCGGAAGAGCGCCTGGTGCGCGTCGAGGCGTTGCTCGCGGACATGGAGTCGAGCGTCGACTCGCTGCGCGGGCAGAAGGCCTTCCTCGACCAGGTGATCGAGAAGGCCGGTACGCTCGAGTACTACGCCAAGCAGGCCGAGGCGCTCGTGACGCTACTGCGCGAGACGGGCGTTGACCGTCCCCGGGAGCTCGCGGGCGTCCGCGGCGAGAACGGCGGCGGCGGCGTCGTGGTCAAGAGTGCGTGAGCGGTGCTGCTGCGCCTCCGCCTTGAGATAGGCGTGCGGGTCGTGGTGCATCGCGCCCGCCGGCAGCCACTGGTACAGCGCCCCCAGCTCGCGGCGGATGCGCTCCACGAAGAACGCCGGTAGCTCGTTCGTTTCCTGCTCGAAGTAGCGCCGGAAGGGCCGGTCGGCATCGAGCCGTCGCCGGACCTCCCGGTAGTATTTCATCCGGCCGAATCCCTCGGAGGAGACGGCACGGACTACGTTCATCCAGCGTGGAATCATCGCGTGGGTGGCGCGGAAGCGGCGTGCGATCGCCCGCCACGAGAAGCTGTACTGCGTGAGCCCGATGACCTGATCGTAGAACTCGGTCCACGCGTAGTGCTTGGGCCGCACGTTCATCGCGTGGTTGTTGTCGAGGAAGTGGAACGGGAATCCGAGCACCCGACCGTCGCGCTGGTAAGTCAGGTTGAGCGGCGCCGCCCGGCCGAACGCCGAGAGCAGCGAGTAGCCGGGGAACGCGCCGGGCGACAGATCGATGAAGCGCTTGGTCAGCTCGAACGGCTCGGCGCCCGCATCGCCGTCGAGGCCGAGTACGAAGTTGGTCTGGATGTAGGGGATGTAGCGCAGGATCATGTTCACGTGCTCGGAGACCTCGCGCACCTTGTCCATCCCCTGGCGCTTGCCGGTCTTCGACTTGTTGCCGAGATCGTACCACGACTCGACCCCCGGCAGCACCGCTTTGAAGCCGTTGCGTCGCAACCGCTCGAGGTGCGGCTCCGACAGCAGGGAGAGACTGCTCTCCGCGACGAAGTCGATGCTGTCGGGCGGTGCCGCCGCCTCGATCGCTCCCATATAGTCGTCGAACCGCACGCCGAAGTTGGGATCGTGCCATCCCACGCGCGGCCGGCGCTGCTGGGTCAGCAGGAACTGCAGATCCTTCGTGATCTCCCCGAAGTCCAGCGGCTGATACGGGACGACCGAATCGATGCAGAAGCTGCAGGTGTAGGGACACCCCAGGCTCCCGAGCATCGGGACCAGCTTCAGGACCGGCGCTTTGTGCAGCGTGGCGGCGGTGAACTTCCAGCGCTCGCGCACCCCCGGCAGCGCCGCCGGCTGGCGAGCGGCGGCGAGCTGCACCCCGACCGGGCGGTGCTGCGCGCAATCCTGCAGTACGTCGCGGATGACCGTGCGGTCGGTGAATCCCAGGACGTAGTCGAAATACTTGGCCGCGTCCTCCGGATAACAGCGGGCGTGGGGCCCGCCCAGGACGGTGATCGCCCCGCGGGCGCGGAACAGGTTGCTGAGGGAATAAGCGAGCAGCGCGGCTTCACTGAAGGCCCCGATGAAAACCAGGTCGACGTCCTGCGGCAGCTCCTGCACCAGGTCTTCGAGGCCGGTATAGCAGATGAAGGTGACGTCATGGCCTTCCGCTTCGCACCACACACCCACGACCTGTGGCATGATGCTCGCCAGGTTGGCGTTCATCACCCGGGCGTACAGGGCCCGGGTGGGGCCTCGCGTCACGAGGTCGAGAATGCCGATTCTGAGCTTGCGCACGCTCCTCCAGGGGGGCGTCGGGGAAGCCGCAAAGGTGGTCCGGAAGGCTCCCGAGGGCAAGGTAAGCCGGGTCCGGCTCTGTGTTTATGAGGCCGATCTAGCGATATTTACTCCGTCCGAGATGACGCTGGCCTGTCCCACACCGGGACCGGACGTCGCCCCATCCAGGAGAGGTGCGTGCCCCAAGCCCTGCCGCTGAAGCAACCGATCCCCGTCGGAGAGCTCGTTAACCGACGCCTGCGCCAGCTCAAGCGGACGCCGGGAGAACTGGCCGCCGCCGCCCGGGTGTCGGAAAGCTACATCACTGAGCTCATGGCGGGGCGGCGCCGCGCGCCCGCGCCGGGGAGCGACGTTTACGTCACCATGGGCAAATTCCTCGGGCTGCATCGTGACGATCTGCCCAGCTGCGCCCGCGCCGAACGGGCCGCCGAGCGTCCCGGTCAGCACCGGCCGTCCCCCGATGTGCGGCGCATTGTATTCGAGCTGTGCGATCCACAGCAGGTCAAGACGCTGACCCGGCGGATCGCCCGGGCCGACGGGAGCGAGCTCGAATGGGTCATCATCAACCGCCTGCTCGAAGTAGCCCGCGGGTTCGTCATCCGGCGACTCGAGGATGAGGTGGGACTGAAAGTGGCCGCCGGGAGGGAAGGGAAGGAATACCTCGACGTGCGGATGCGCCTGCTCGAGTTTCTCGACGCGGCGCCCGACACGGTCACCGTCGACGACTGCATGGATTTCGTGATCCCCCGGATTGCCACCTGGGGCATCGACCTCGACAGCCGGACGATGCGGATTCAGCTGCGGTCGTAGCCGCCCGGCGATCCCACGCCACATGCAAACGGCGCCGTCCCCATCGGACGGCGCCGTTTGTATTCCCTAGCAGCGGGGTTACAGCTTGACGACGTTCTGCGCCGCCGGGCCCTTCTGCCCCTGCACGACTTCGAACTCCACGCGCTGACCTTCGGCCAGCGTCTTGAATCCCTCTGCCTGAATTGCCGTGTGGTGGACGAAGCAGTCCTTGTCCCCGTTCTCCGGGGTGATGAAGCCGAACCCCTTCGCGTCGTTGAACCACTTCACGGTACCGGTGATACGTGCCATCTGGTGCCACTCCTCACTGTGTTGGTGTCCCGGCGGCGGCATCCGGCCGCCGCCGAACGAAGCATCGTCAGGGGATTCCGGGATGTCAACCGCTGGTGATCTAAGTCACGTTCCACCAACGGCGAGCCTCACAGGGAAATCTCGAATGTTTCACCAGGCTGACACGATCGTTACCCGCGGGTCGTCGTAGGGTCGAGGTTCTTGCACAAAGTTGGGGCCGTCACCTTCAGGATCCGCAGTTGGCCGCACGCGTGTTGATGATCACCAGTGACTACCCCACTCCGGGGAAGCCGCGCACTACACACTTCATCAAACGACAGGCGGAGTTTCTCGGCGCTGCCGGAGTGGATGTCGATGTCTTCCACTTCCAGGGCGAGAAGCGGCTCGGCAATTATGCCGCCGCCTGGCTCGAAGCCCAGCGCCGCCTGCAGCGCGGGCACTACGATCTCGTCCACGCCCAATTCGGCCAGAGCGGCCTGCTCGCCTTACCGAAGCGGGTGCCGCTCGTGGTGACGCTGCGGGGCAGCGACCTGCTCGGCATCGTCGATGACCGTACCGGCCGCTACACCTGGAAAGGACGGCTGCTGCAGCGGGCCACGCGCCACGTGGCGCGCGTCGCCGATGCGGTGATCGTCGTGTCGGCGCACATGGCCCCGCTGGTCGATACCACGGCGCCGGTGCACGTCATTCCTTCCGGGATCGATCTGGATCTGTTCTATCCCCGCGCACGCGCGGCGGCGCGACGCGCCCTCGGCCTCGATTCCGACGAGCGGTTCGTGCTGTTCGCCGGCCGTCCCAATCAGGCGCGCAAGCGCCACGCTCTTGCAGCGCAAGCTGTGGAGCTGCTGCAACAGCGTATGCCGGTACGGTTCGTCGTCGCCTGGGGCGTGATGCACGAGGAGATGCCGGACTACTTCAATGCCTGCGACGTGCTCGTCCATACGTCGATGCAGGAAGGGTCGCCCAACGTCGTCAAAGAGGCGCTGGCCTGCAACCTCCCCGTCGTCTCCGTGCCTGTGGGGGACGTCGCCGAGCGGCTCGCCGGCATCGAAGGGTGCGAGCTGACGAGCGACGACCGTCCTGAGACGATCGCCGATGCCCTCGAACGGGTGCTGCGTCGCGGTGAGCGCTGCGACGGGCGCGACGCCGTGCGCTGCCTCGACGAGCGTCTCCTGACCGGGCGCGTTATCGAAATCTACGAGACGGCGATGCGTGGCCGTGCGCGCTCCGCGGCCGCCCCGCCACAGGTCCTCGATGGCGAGCTCGAGCTGCGCGAAGCCACACCCGCAGAGGTCGACTGCTGGGACGCCCTGATCCGGCAGTTCCCCGGTCACCGCGTCGTCCATACCAGGAGCTGGCTGCAGTCGCTCGAAGCGAGCCGGCTCGGCACGGCGCGTTACATCGTCGCGGAGCGCCAGGGCCGCATCGTGGCGTGTCTCCCCGGGCTCATCGCGAAACTCGGTCCGTTGAAGCTGTTCGGGTCGCCGCTGCCCGGATGGCAGACCGTGGGGATGGGTCCGCTGTTCGATGCGGGGCTGGTCGATGCGGCGGAGCTCTCCCGGGGGCTCATTGCCTTTCTGCGGCAGCGCTTCGGCGTTCACCACGTCGAAATCATGACCGACCGTCTCCCCGCTGATGCGATGCAGTCGGCAGGATTCCGCGGGGAGCCGTTTCACACCTTCCGCACCGACCTGAAGCCGGGCGACAAAGAGCGGACGTTCAAAGGATTCAAGGACAGCGCGCGCCGCAATGTGAAGCGCGCCGAGCGGCTCGGCCTCATCGTGCGGTTCGAGGACGACGACCGGTTCACCGCGGAGCATTTCGACCAGATCAAGGAAGTGTTCGAGCGCGGCGGCAACGCATTGCCCTTCCGCCGCGGGCGGGTCGAGGCGTATGTGCGGGCCATGCGCGAAGCCGGGGCGCTGGCCGGAGTCTCGGTCTACCTCCCCGACGGCACGACCAACATCGCCACCGGCACGTTCACGATCTACGGGCGTGAGCTGCTCCTGTGGATGTGGACACACCGCACCGCCTACCGCTGGTTCCGCCCCACCGAGCTGATGACGTGGGCGGTGATGCAGCGTGCGATGCAAGCGGGGTGCACCACGATGGACCTCGCGGGGCGGGGCGATTTCAAGGCGAAGCTCGGCGCCATCCCCGATTCCTCGCGCACGCGCTGGGTCTGGAGCCGCTACGGCTGGCTCTTCGCCGTGCGCGGCGTTGCCGGACAGGTGTATCGCTGGCAGCAGCGCATGCGGGGTCTCGTCCGCTCGGCACTCCGTCCGAAGCTGGTGCCGGTGGTCGCCGAGGAGCCGAGCGTGCCGGTGGCCCCCGCGAAGCCCGCGCCGCCGGCGCGGCAGCGCACCAAGGCGAACAAGGTGAACGTGTGAGCGCGCGGCTCTCCGTCCCCGTGCTCGTGGTGGGGGCGCAGACCGCGGGATTGGGCGTGGTGCGGTCGCTGGGCCGGCGCCGTATCCCGGTGGTGGTGTTGCACTACAAGTCGGGCGACATCGCTCACCTCTCGCGCTTCGCGACCGCGTCGGTGCGGGTGCCGCCTCCCGATCGCGACGAGGCCGCGTTCGTGCGCGCCGTGCTCGAGCTGAGCGCCAGTTACGGCGGCGGCGTGATCGTGCCGACCGCCGACGAGGCGGTCGTCGCCGTGTCGCGGCACCGTGATGTGCTCACCCGGCACTTCACGGTCGCCTGCACGCCATGGGACGTGACGGCCCGCTTCATCGAGAAGCGGCGCACCTACGAGCTGGCGGCTGCCGTCGGCGTCCCCTGTCCGCGTACCGTCGCGCCAGCCACGCGCGAAGACGCGGAGCAATACGCCGAGACCGCCGCGTTCCCGTGTCTCGTCAAGCCGTCCCGGGGTGATCGCTTCGTTGCCCGGTTCGGGACGAAGATGTTTCGGGCCACGAATGCCATCGAGCTGCTCGACGGCTACGATCGCGCCATCGAGGCGGGGTGCGACGTCGTGCTCCAGGAGTTCATTCCCGGATCCGACGCGGACGGCGTCAATTACAACTCCTACTGGGTGGATGGCCGGCCGGCGGCGGAGTTCACCGCCGTGAAGCTGCGGGGCGGTCCGCCCCGACTCGGCTCACCGCGCGTGCTCGTCAGCCGCCGGGTGCCCGAGGTGGTCGAGCCCGGCCGCGCGATCCTGCGCGCGCTGCGGTTTTCCGGGTACGCCTGCACCGAGTTCAAGCGCGACGCCCGCGACGGGCAGCTGAAGCTGATGGAAGTGAACGGTCGCCACAACCTCTCCACCGCGCTCGCCGTGCGCTGCGGCATCGACTTCCCCTGGTTGCAGTACCGCCACCTCGTGTTCGGGGAGACGCCGCTCCCGGGACCATTCGCCGAGGGGGTGTACTGGATCGACCTGCTGCGCGACATCGGCTACTCGCTCGGCCGCCGCAACGGCGAACACTTCGATCTCGGCGCCTACCTGCGGCCCTACGCGGGGCCGCGCGTGTTCGCGATTCCGTCGGGCGACGACCCCATGCCCTTCGTCAAGGAGTGTGCGGGTTTCGTCGGGAAGCTCGTCCGGCCGCGCCTGGCGGCACCGAAGCCCTCAGGACTGCGTCTCGCCAAGTAGCGACCCGCCCGCCCGGGCTCCAGATTCTCCAGCCGACGTCCATCCCAAACCTGGAGCCCGCTATGGTAGGTATTTCCGCGCTGCTCGTGCCGGTTCTCCTGTCGGCAGTGATCGTGTTCGTCGCCAGCTCGCTTCTGCACATGGTGCTCACGTATCACCGCAGCGACTACCAGAAGCTCTCCAACGAAGACGCCGTCGGTGCGGCGATCCGGTCGGGGAATGCCGCACCGGGACAGTATCTGATCCCTCACATGTCGATGGCCGAGATGCGGTCCCCCGAGGGAATCGAGAAGTTCAAGAAGGGCCCGGTGGCGATGCTGTTTCTGCGGCAGAGCGGGGCCCCGGGGATGGGCAAGAACCTGATCCAATGGTTCGTCTACAGTCTGGTGGTCGGGGTGTTCGTCGCCTACATCACCGGTCGGACGGTGGGCGCGGGCGCCGGTTACCTCCCGGTGTTTCGCGTGGCGGGGACGGCGGCTTTCCTCGCCTATGCCGGCGGGGCCCCGATCGACTCCATCTGGCGCGGGCAGACTTGGAGCGCGACGGTCAAGGCTATCGTGGACGGCCTGGTCTACGCGCTGTTGACGGCGGGGACGTTCGGCTGGCTGTGGCCGAAGTAGCTTTCCAGGCGCTGCCATGAAACGCGTACTCGGGCCTCTGCTGCTGGTCGCCCTGCTCGTCGGGGTGGGGTGGGCGCTGTGGCGATCGCTGGGCGAGTCGATCGGCAACCGCAGAGTCGTCACGGTGCGGGGGTTGGTCGGATCGGAGAAGGTCGCGTACCTGAGCGATCCCCGCGTCCTCGCCGAGCTGCGCAAACGCGGCATCGATCTGCACGTCGAAAAGGCCGGCTCGCGCGAAATGGCGGCGCGGACCGATCTCGCGCATTACGACTTCGCGTTCCCGGCCGGTGCTCCCGCCGCGACGAAGCTGATGCAGCAGACGGGGGCCAAGAAGTCCTACAATCCGTTCTTCACGCCGATGGTCGTGGCGTCGTGGAAGCCGATCGTGGATGTGCTGGCCGCGAACGGGATCGCCCGGCAAGGGAGCGACAGCACCGCGCTGCTCGACATGCACAAGCTGTTGACCGTCATGCGCAGCGGGTCGCGCTGGAGGGATCTGCCTCACAACACGACCTACGCCATCGGCAAGTCGGTCTTGATCTCGACGACCGATGTGCGCACGTCGAATTCCGCCGCCATGTACCTCTCCCTCACGAGCTACCTGGCCAACGGGGACAACGTCGTCCAGAGCGATTTGCAGGTCGCCAAAGTGTTGCCCACGGTGACTCCGCTGTTCTCCGAGCAGGGATACCAGGAGTCCAGCACGGCGGGGCCGTTCGAGGACTACATCACGATGGGGATGGGAAAGGCGCCGCTGGTCCTGATCTACGAAGCGCAGTTCATCCAGTATCTCATGGAGCACAGCTCGGGAAATCCGGACATGGTGCTGCTGTACCCGGAGCCGACCGTCTTCACCAAGCACACGCTCGTCCCGCTCTCCCCCGGCGGTGACTCGCTCGGCGTCCTGCTCGAGAACGACATCGAGCTCCAGCACCTCGCGGCCGAATATGGTTTGCGCACCGCCGATGGGAGCTATGGGGCGTCGCTGTGGTCGCGCAAGGGCATTCACGTGCCGGGGCGCCTCATCGACGTCATCGACCCGCCCAGCTACGAAGTGTTGGAGCGTATGATCAACGCGATTGCCCGCGGCGGCGCACCGTGCGCGCAAGCCGATACCACGTGTCACTGAACCGCTCGCCCGATTCGAGGGAACGTCCATGACCAATGCCGCCCCGACCGCTCCGCTGACCCTCACGCCGCCCGAGCCGGTGGCAGCGGTGTCGTCCGATCAGGCCGCGTCGCTGGTGAAACTCGCGCCCGAGGTGACCGCGAAGCTCGACGCGCAGGTGAAGGAGTACGTCAACGGGCTGCTGTCGCAGGACGTGCACAGCGACGGCTTCCAGAAGCGGCTCGATTCGATCCACTCCCTCGGGAACTCCGAGGTGCAGGCCTCGGCCTCGATCTCGAATCGCCTCATGCAGCGTCCGGTGCGGGCGATGGAGCACGGGGGGCTGGGCGAAACCGCGGTGATCGCCAACGGGCTGGTGGAGCTGCGCCAGACCATCGACCGCCTCAATCCGTCGCGGCAGGGAGACTTGTTTTCGCCGCGGCGGCTGCTCGGGATCTTCCCGCTGGGCAGCAAGATCCTGGCGTACTTCGACAAGTATCGCTCCGCCCAGACCCACCTCAACGCGATCATCGAGGACCTGAACCGCGGGCAGGACGACCTCCAGAAGGACAACGCCGCGATCGAGCAGGAAAAGCAGAACATGTGGGCGCTGATGCAACGCCTCGAGCAGTGGGTCTACCTCGCCAAGCAGCTCGACCAGGCGGTGGCGGCGAAGATCGCGACGCTGGAATCCAGTGACCCCGCCAAGGCCAAGATCGCCAAGGAAGAGGTTCTGTTCGCGGTGCGCCAGAAGGTGACGGACTTATTGACCCAGCTCGCCGTGAACAGCCAGGGCTACCTGGCGCTCGATCTGGTGCGGCGCAACAACGTCGAGCTGATCAAGGGCGTGGACCGGGCCACCACGACGACGGTCTCGGCGCTGCGCACGGCGGTGATGGTGGCGCAGGCGCTGGCCAACCAGAAGCTCGTGCTCGATCAGATCAACGCCCTCAATACGACGACCGGGAACATCATCGAGGGGACGGCGCGGCTGCTGCAGGACCAGTCCGCCCAGATCAACGAGCAGGCGGCGAGCTCCACGATTCATATCGAGCAGCTGCAGCGGGCGTTCGACGCGGTGTACCAGACGATGGACGCGATTTCCGATTACAAGGTCAAGGCGCTGGACAGCATGCAGAAGACCGTGGACGTGCTGACGACCGAAGTGGGGCGGGCCAAGCAGTATCTGGATCGCGCCCGCGGAGCAACGGCCGCCGAGATGCTGCCCGAGCCCGGTCCGGACGGCGTGGTGAAACTGCTGCCGCGGTCGACCTCATGAGTCCCTGGAGCCGCCGAGTGCTGGTCGCGGCCGTGCTGGCGGCCGCGGCCTGCCACGGCGGGCCGCCGGCCGCCCAGTTCTCCATCCTCGCGGGATCCGAGCTCAAGGATCTCGAGCCGTACTTCGCGCAGATTCGCAAGCAAACCGGCGTGTCGCTGCAGCTGCAGTACAGCGGTACGCTCGCCGGCATCGACCGGCTGAACGCCGGCGAGACGTTCGACGCGGTGTGGTTCTCCCATGCCAAGTACCTCGTGCTCAGCGACGCGGGGCGCCAGCGCGTCAAGGCCGAGGAGCGCATCATGCTTTCGCCCGTCGTGCTCGGCGTGAAGCAGAGCAAAGCCCGGGCCTTCGGCTGGGTCGACAACCCCAACGTCACCTGGGCCGATATCGCGGCGCGCGTCAAAGCGGGCCAGCTGCACTACGCGATGACCAACCCCACGGCTTCCAACAGCGGCTTCAGCGCCGTGATCGGCGTCGCCGCGGCGCTGTCCCGTTCCGCGAGCGCGCTCACCGAAGCGGACATCAATAGCGCCGCGCTGCATGATTTCTTTCAGGGGCAGACGCTCACCGCGGGCAGCTCGGGGTGGCTCGCCGAGACGTATACGCGCGACCAGGATCGCCTCGACGGCATGATCAACTACGAGTCGATCCTCCTGTCGTTGAACCGCGGCGGCAAGCTGCACGAGTCGCTGGTGCTCGTGTACCCCAAGGAAGGCATCGTCACCGCGGACTATCCGCTCGTGCTGCTCAACGAGGCCAAGCGGGACGCCTATGACCGCCTGGTGGCGTTTCTCCGCACCGCGGAGTTCCAGAAAACCATCATGACGGCGACGTTCCGGCGTCCCGTGAACAGCGATGTGTCGCTCGATCCGTCGTTTCCCAAGGCGCTGATCGTCGAGCTGCCGTTCCCGGCGAGCCTCGGCGTCGTCGACCGCATCCTCGACAGCTATCTCGCCGAACAGCGGCGACCCGCCCACTCCTATTTCCTGCTCGACGTGAGCGGGTCGATGGAGGGTCCGCGCGTGCAGCAGCTCGAGACGGCGTTGCGCACCCTGGTGGGTGGCGACTCTTCGCTCACCGGACGGTTCGCGCGGTTTCAGCCGCGCGAGCGGGTCAGCATGTTGACGTTTTCGGACCGGATCGAAGACCGCGTCGAGTTCGATCTTGGAACCGGGGACCAGACGACCGTCACCCGCGGGGCCATCGAGCAGTTCATCGACAGCCTGAAAACGGGAGGGCGCACGGCGTTGTTTTCCTCGCTGGAGGAGACGTATCGCGCCGCGCTCGACGCGCGGACGAGCGACGCGCAGCGCTACTACTCCATCGTCCTGATGACCGACGGGGAGAGCAACGTCGGAGATCATCTGGCCGACTTTCGGCGATTCTACGAGAGCCTGCCGCCGGACCAGCGGGACATCAAGGTGTTTCCCATCGTGTTCGGCGACGCCGACCGCGACGAGCTGACGGCCATCGCCACCGTCACCGGTGGCCGGTTGTTCGACGGCAATACCGCGGCGCTCGCGGCGGTCTTCAAGGAGATCCGGGGCTACCAGTGACCGATCCGGCGGAGAGCGTCTCGCGCCAGACCCGGCTGCTGCTGTTTCTGTATTCGAACAAGAACGTGGCGGGGTCGCTGCTCGCCCTTGGAGGCCTGGGGCTGCACGTGGCCGGTCTCGTGCAATCGTATTGGCTGGCGATCGTCGCCGGCCTGTACGCCATCGGGTACCTCGCAGCGCCGCAACGGCGCGGGTATACGCTCTCGCTGGGGAGCGAGCTGACCGCGGAAGCGATCGGCGGCCGGCTGGATGATTTTACGCGTTCGCTGCGCAAGCAGGTCGAGCCCGACGTCCTGGAGCGAGTGCAGCACATCGCCGAGTCGATTCATACGCTGCTGCCCCGCCTGCTCGCTCAGGAAACCGTCGGCGACAAGAGCCTCTACACCGTGCGGCAGACCGCCCTCGAGTATCTGCCGACGACGCTGCAGAACTACATCAGCCTGCCGGTGAGCTTCCGGCGCCTTCACGTGGTGCGAGACGGCAAGACCCCCAAGGCCCTGCTGCTCGAGCAGCTCGATCTGCTGGACGGTAAGATGAAGGAAATCGTGACCAGCGTCGCGGAAAACGATACGCAGGCGCTGCTCGTCAACGGCCGGTTCCTGGAAGAAAAGTTCGGCAACCAGGGGTTCCTGCTCGGGAAGTGACCGCCCGTCACATCCGGAACAGGTAGGTCACCTTCGCGAAGAAGGCGTCGCTGGTGCGGTGCAGGCCGCGAAACGCGAATGCCCCCGGTTCGGAGAGGCTCGAGCCGTACCCGAGGTAGAACACCGTGCCGGGGGAGGGCGTGTAGGAGAGCAGCCAGTCGACGCGCATCGTGTTGCTCGACTGCGCCACCGCGCGCTCGTAGGTCCCCGTTCCGGGATTGTAGATGAGAATCGGATCGTTGCTGCGCGAATCGTCGCGCAGCGAATCCTGCCACGACGCCTGATACTGGCCCACCACACGCACGAACAACGGGCGCGAAACCTGATACTCCACCTTGATGCGGGGGATCAAGTCGCGCGCCACGGTGCTGCCGTCGGTCTTGCGCCAGTACTGCTGATGCAGATAGGTCGCGCCGATGCGGATGCGGTCGGAGGGCCGCCAGTCGAGCCCCGCTTGCAGCAGAATGATCCGGGCGGGAGACCACTCGAAGAAATTCTCGTCCTGAAACGCCGGCAGAAACATCACGTTGGCGTCGAAGCGCCGGAACTGCGGAGTCGTGACCTGGAACATCAGGTCGAAGTTCGCGATCCGCGGCGTGCCGGTGAACGGCACGGTATCGGTGACGCCGCCCGTGGTCCGCTGGATCGCGTACCCGGCGTAGAGCGCCGAGTCGTAATGGAATGACTCGAGAAACACGCCGCTGTAGAACGACCACCCGCGCACCGTCCAGGTCGAATTCACGTGGAATTGCTGGTCATCGGGCATGAGCCCGGCCATCAGACGGTGATAGTCCCAGCGACCATACAACAGGATGTCCCCCGTCCAGCTCTCCAGGGCGGCGCCGGGGCGCCCGTACAGCGTGAAGTTGTGGTCGATCGTGGAGCTCGCGACGCCGGGACGGGAGAGAAACCCGCTCGACGCCCGGAAGTCGGGCGCGATCCCCCCGAACGAATAGGTGAACCCGAACTGGCGCCCCGACCGGTTGAGACTCCAGGCCCAGAGCGGCGCGTCTTTGGTCGTGCCGCCGCTGCGGGTGAAACTCTCCCCCACCTGGGCCCGCGCAGTGTAGACGCCGCCGAACACGAGGCGCGTATCGACGGCGGCCACGCGGTTGTAGTTCGATCCGTCGATCTTGTCGGTGTAGACGAGGCCGAGCGTCGATTGCCCACCCAGATCGCGCCGCGCGCGCAAAATGTTGTACAAGGGATTGTCGGTTCCGGTCGCGGAGTAGGCGCGATCGTCGACCGCCGACAGAAACCCGATTCCGAACCCCGACACCTTTCCCGTCAGCTTCACCGCGGCGACGGGCTGCACGATGCGCCGCGTATAGATGAGCGAGTTGGGGGACGAGAACTGCTCCAATCCCTCGAGGAAAAAGGGACGCTTTTCCGGGAAGAACAACGCCAGACGCGGATCGAAAACGAGCTGGCTCGCGTCCGCCTCGACCTGCGAGAAGTCGGGGTGCGCGGTACCCGTGAGCGTGAGGTTGTTGGTGATGCCCCAGCGCACGTTCCCGCCGATGACGGGATTCACCTGGCCGTACGCCCAGCCCGCGGTACCCGGCGTGCCGTCCACTTTGGCCGTCATCTCGGGATTGAGATCGAGCACGAGGTCGCGGTGCAGGTCGGCGAGTCCGGTGAGCGCGCCCGACTGCGCGAGGAACGATGCGGCGGCGCGGCGCGCCGCGGTCCACGTCTGCTGGTGGCCGGAATGCTGGACCGCCCGCACGATGTTGACTCCCCATTGCTGCGCGTCGGACTGCTGGTAGCGGATACTCTTGAAGGGGATCCGGATCTCGACCTCGTACCCGCTGCCGGTCACGCGACCCTTCGACTGGTAGACGAAATCGGCGGAGCGGTCGACGGTGTCGCGCGAGCCGCCCAGCGTCTCCGTCAACGTGCCATCCGACTGCACGCCGAGCGGGTTCACCCCGAAGACCAGCGCCTGGCGATGGTCGTTGAAGGTATCGAGCAGGATCTGCACGTAGTCGTCGGTGGTGATGCGATCGCGGTCGGCGAGCGTCGCGTGAACGGCGCCGTGCGTCTCGAACGCGCGAATCCCGAAGTAAATCGCGGTGGGCGAATACCACACCTCGACTTCGGTCGAATCTTCGGCGGGGCGGCCGTCCACCGGGGTGTACTCCGAGAACCCCGTGAGCGTGGCGGCGTGGGCCCACGACGGCTCCGTGAGGCTGCCGTCGATCGTGATCCCGGCGTCATCGAGCCGGGGGATCTGGACGCTGGTCTGTCCCGCGATTCCCGAGTACGTGATCGGGGCGAACAGCCCGACGTGGATGGCAACCGCAACGGGGAAGGTCACGGAGCACCAAGGTAGTGCGCGGCTCCGTGACCCGCCCCATGGTTCACAGCCTCCGGACAGCATCATGACTCGTGCTGCAGGGGAGGTTCGTTGTGACGCGCTGCGCTACACCCCGGGTATCCAGTAACGACCTTTACCGTCGAGGCGTCCTATGATGTCCTCCGGCCTCGTCGCCCTCCGTCCCAGGTGGACGAGGCGCCGTGATGGCCAACGCTGCTGCTCCGTTCTGCTCTTCCTCCTGATGCTCGCGGCCGCCGGATCGGCCCAGGTGATTCCGATTCGCACCGTGCCGCTCCCCGAGGGGGATCAGTTTCTGCTGTACCCCTCCAACAACCTCGGCATGGGCGGTGTCACCATCGCGCTCGCCGATTCGTTGCTCGATCCGTTCCGTAACCCGGCGCTGGGCGCGCGACTGGGACAGGCGCGGCTCTTCGGCTCGCCGGCGATCTACAGCACGTCGCAGGAGACGGGAAGCGGCGCCACCCTGCCGCTCGCCGCGTTCGGGCGAGCCCGCAGTTGGTTTGGAGGCATCTCGCTCGCCGTGCAGCAGGTTGATGGGAGTCGTCAGCCGCAGCAGTTCGTTGCCGTCCCCGGCTTCAACAGGGGCTTCGGCGGTCCCTTCCTGCCCCCCGGCGGATCTGCTCCCACGTACGGCTCACATGGCAACCAGTATGCCTTCGCGTCGCTCGGCAAAGTCGTGAGCGGCAGCGGCCTGTCGCTCGGCGCCAGCGTGCAGTGGTCGCGGCTGCGCGCCCTCGACGGGACGGATCTGTTGTTCCCCGGCCGTCAGGCGATGAGCGAAAGCGGGCACGGTCTCGATCTGCGCGTGGGATTGCTGCAGGACCGGCCAGGAAACCGCTCCTTCGAGGTGCTGGTGCGCCACGACCGCTTCCGGATGTCCGAGGACGTCACCTACCTCGATCAGTTCTGGGATCCGGCCATCCAGCAGTTCGTGCAAACGTCACGCCTCGAGCGCGCGCTCGACCGGACGATCACCTCCGGCCTGTCCCTCGCCTACCAGCGTCCGCTCGGCGCGGCGGGGTGGCGGATCGGCTGGCTCGGGACGGTGAATCGCGTCTCGCAGCCGCGCATCGCGCAGGACGAAATCGTGACGCTGCCGCGCGACCAGGGACACGCCACCGCGGCCGACATCGGCGTGGGCGTCTCCAAGATCCGCGGCCCCGCGACGTTCGCGATCGATGTCCTGTACGAGCCGATCTGGAGCACGAGCTGGGGCGTCGCCCAGACGCAGACGGTGACGGCGATCGGCGACACGCTGGCTGTCGGCGACCGCACGGTGACGAATCGCTTCCGGTTCTCGAACGTGGTGCTGCGCCTTGGCGTCAATCGCGAAGTGGCGCTCGCTCAGCTCGAGAAGACCGTGGGTCTGCAGGTCGGCCTCGCGCTGCGCTCGGTGAGCTACCGGCTGACGCAGAACGACCGCGTCGCGGTCACCGCACAGACCTCACGATCGAGCTGGGTCGAGTGGTCGCCGACGTGGGGGCTCAGCCTGCGCTTCCCGGAGTTCGAGCTGCGCTACCGCGGCCGGGTGACCAACGGCCTGGGGCGGCCGAGCTTTGGGTTCAACGTCCCGATCGGTGTCGTCGCGCTGACCGACGTGGGCCCCGGCACCATCATTGTCGCGCCGGATCAAACGCTGCACCTCATGGGAGTGTCCACCGTCACCCACCAGATCTCGCTGTCGCTTCCCTTGCACTGAAAGGAGGACCGCCATGAACGGACGACTCGGACGACTGCCGCTGTGTGGTATGGCCCTCGCGCTCGGTGCCTGCGTGGCGACCGACCGCAACTTCACCGAGCCGGTCAACCTCGACGCGCAGCTGCGCGCGGCGATCGGCGTGTACGGGGTGGTCCCGATCGCCGCGGTGCCGCAGCAGGACACCGCGCTCGTGACGCTCGGCAGAACCCTGTTCTTCGACAAGGAGTTGAGCGGCAACCGTGATGTCGCGTGCGCGACGTGTCACCAGCCGCAGGCGTCGATGGGAGACGCACTGGCCCTGGCCGTGGGGACGGGCGGTGTGGGCGCCGGCTCCTCGCGGACGCCCGGTCCCGGTCGGGCGTACGTACCACGCAATGCGCCGTCCCTCCTCAACGTCGCCCTGGGACTGCCGTACGTGTTTCTCGACGGGCGGATCTCGGGGTTCGGCGGCACGTTCACGACGCCCGCGGGCGGCGCCCTGCCGCCCGGCCTCGCCAACGTCATCGCCGCGCAGGCGATGTTCCCGGTCACCAACCGGCGCGAGATGCGGGGCGAGGTCGGCGATACCGACGTGTACGGCGCGGCCAACGAGCTGGCGCTGGTGGGCGACAGCGACTGGACGGGGATGTGGCAGGCCGTCATCAAGCGACTGGTAGCGATCCCCGCGTACGTGAACGCGTTCCACGCGGCGTTCCCGAGCACGCCCGCGAGCCAGCTCGGTTTCCAGCACGCGGCGAACGCCATCGCCGCATTCGAGATGCAGCAGCTCACCCGGACCGACTCGCCGTTCGATCGCTACCTCAAGCGCGACGACGCGGCGTTGACTCCCGAGCAGAAGCGCGGGGCCTTGCTCTTCTTCGGCAAGGCGACCTGCTCGAACTGTCACAACGGCCCGTTCCTCGGCGGGCAGGGCTTCGCCGATGTCGGCGTCCCGCAGCTCGGGCCCGGCCTCGCGACGCAGCCGCCGCTCGACCTGGGGCGCGGAGAGCTGCCGGGGAACGACTTCTATCAGTTTGCGTTCCGGATCGCCCCGCTGCGCAACGTGGAGCTGACGGCGCCCTACTTCCACGACGGCGTGTACCAGACGCTCGCGCAGGTGGTGCACCATTACAGCGACGTGACCACCGATCTCACGACGTTCGATCCCGCCACGCTGCCGCCGGCCGTGCGCGGGTTGTACCACGGCGATGCGTCGACTATCGCGGCGGTGCTGAACCACCTCGACTTCCGTCTGCAGCAGCCGTTGCGGCTCACGACGACGGAACAGGCGGAGCTCGTGGCGTTCTTGCAGTCGCTGACCGATGCATCGGCGCGGAATCTGAGTGCGCTGCGCCCTCGGACGGTGCCGAGCGGTTTACCGGTGCCGTAGCGGCGGCCGGGAGTCGGGGGCGGCATATTCGGGAGATGAAAACTCCCGCGTATGCCGCCCCCGTTGCGCGTGCGCCGCTGGTCCCGTTTACGATCGAGCGGCGCGAGCCCGGTCCCCACGACGTCCTCATCGACATCCGCTATTGCGGCGTGTGTCATTCGGATATCCACCAGGTGCGCGACGAATGGGGCGGCGCGGTCTATCCGCTCGTTCCCGGGCACGAGATCGCGGGCGTGGTCGCGCAAACCGGTGCCGCGGTCACCCGGTGGAAAGTGGGCGACGTCGTCGGCGTCGGGGTGTTCGTCGACTCGTGCCGGCGCTGTCCGGCGTGTCGGGCGGGGGAAGAGCAGTACTGCGAGCGGCAGGTGAGCTGGACGTACAACAGCACCGAACAGGACGGCCGCACTCCCACCTTCGGTGGCTACGCGACGCGCATCACGGTCGACGAAGCGTATGTGCTGCGCATGCCGGCAGCGCTGTCGCTCGACCGCGCCGCGCCGCTGCTCTGCGCCGGCATCACCACCTATTCACCACTACGGCACTTTGGTGTCCGCCCCGGGGACCCGATCGGCATCGTCGGACTCGGCGGTCTCGGTCATATCGCCGTGCGACTCGCCAAGGCGATGGGAGCCCACGTGACCGTGCTCAGTCACTCGCCGGCGAAGCGCGACGATGCACGGCGTCTCGGAGCCGACGATTTCCTGGCGACGGGGGACCCGGGCGTGTTCGAGCGCAACCTGAAACGCTTCACGTTCATCCTCGACACCGTGTCCGCCGCGCACGGCTACGACCCCTACCTCGAGCTCGTGCGGCGGGATGGGGTGATGGTGCTCGTCGGTCTCCCCGAGTCCGCGCCGCTCGGTGCCCCCGCTCTCATCAACGCCCGTCGCCGCCTCGCCGGCTCGAACGTCGGCGGAATCCGTGAGACGCAGGAGATGCTCGATTTCTGCGCGCAGCACGGCGTGGCGGCCGACATCGAGAGGATTCCGATCCAGCAGGTCAATGAGGCGTACGATCGCGCCGTGCGCAGCGACGTGCGCTACCGCTTCGTGATCGATCTCGCGAGCCTCACGTAGGTCTTTTACGGTCTCGGGCGTCTTCCCGCGATCGCGGGGTGGGCCAGGACCTCGGGCAGGACGACCCCGTCGAGCGGCTCGGTCGGCTTGATGCCGAGCAACGCCGCGAGCGTCGGTGCAATGTCCACCGTGTTGACGGGCCGCGCGGGGTGCTGGGGCGCAGCCCCCGGCACGAGAAACACGACCGGGACGTTGATGTCCTCGGGATGCGCGCCACTATGCTCGGCGCGCAGGCCTCCGGTGGACCAGACGTAGCCCGGTTTCGGCAGCGCGGCGACGAGCCAACCGTAGTCGGCCGGGAGCAAGCGGCGCCACAGCCGCGCTCCTTCGTCTCCCGCCGGCGCCGTGGCCAGCGTCGCCGGCGTGTAGACCCGTGCGATTCCCGGCAACTGTCGCACTTCGGCGGCGAGCGCAGCGGCGAGGCTGTCGACGCTGACGCCCCGTGCCCGCAGCGCCGCGACGTCCGCCGAGACGAGCCCGCTGTGGAAGTCGAGCGCGAAGTCCACCTCATAGCGCTCGCGCAGGCGCTGCCCCAGCGCCGCGGCGAGTCCTCCGAGCCAGACACGCCCACCCGGCTGGTGGCGGACGAGGACGGTGTACTCGGGGAGCGACGTGACGCCATGATCTCCGGTGAGCGCCAGCACCATGCGATTCGACGGGACCAGGCGCGCCAATGAGTCGAGGAACCAGCCGAGGTAGCGATCGAGCCGCAGCAGCTGGTCGTGCAGCTCGCGCGAATCGGGTCCGTACGCGTGCCCCACGATATCGGTCGTCGACAGCGAGATGCTGAGCAAGTCCGGTCCATCACGCCGGCCGAGCTGCAACGTGCGCACGCCGTCGAGTGCGAACGCCAGCGTGAGCGAATCCATCCAGGGATAGCTCCCGATGCTCTTATTCGCCGAGTCCGTCGTCGACGGCAGCGGATGGGGGAAGGTGAAGCCACCTCCGGCGTTTTCGAACGGCTCCGAGTCGGGCTCCCGATACGCTGAATCGGGGAGCAGGAGCTGCCACGTCGTCCCGGCGAAGGCGGCCGCGCTCTGACGCGCGTTGAACGCCTGGACCCAGCCAGGCAGGGAATCGGCGTAGTAGCGGCTGGACGTGAAGCTCCCGTTCTCGAACCAGTAGACGCCGGCCCTGGCGCGGCCGATCGGCAGGATCGCCGCGTCGCTCTTGCGCGACACGGAGAGGACGCGCGTGGCGGGGTCGCGTCCCAGCATCCAGTCGACGAGGGTGGTGCCGTGGAAGCGGCGCGGGGACGCCCCCGGGCCGACCGCGACGCCGAGTACCGGAGCATCAGGATCCTGGACCGCCAGATTGTTGGATACGATCTGCGTGTGTCCGGGCTCGCGGCCCGACAGCATCGTCGAGTGCCCGGGCGCAGTCTCGGTGGTCGCGTGGTACTCGCGTCCGTTCGCGAAGACGATCCCCTGGGTGAGGAGACGCGCGAAGCCGCCGGTCCACTGATTGGAGAACCGCGCCAGGTAGTCGCCACGCATCTGGTCGATGGCGACGAACACGACGAGCGACGGGGGGCGCGGGGCCGGACGCGGCGGGGCCACCAGGGCGGCGGTGAGCGCCAGACTGCTGGGAAGCACGGTCATGAGGGAACGATGCCTGCAGGCGTCGTCCCCCCGGTCACGGGCCGGTAACGGTCCCGTCAAGCGCTCTTCAGCTCTTCAGCCGGCCGTAAGGTGAGCCAATCGGTACGGACCTTGTCCCACTCCTGGATGAGGAATCCGTACGACTCGAAGAACTCGCGAATCTGGGGACGCTGCCAGCGCGCGATCGACTCGAGGATCGGAACGAGGATCGCCAGCGCGTCGCCGCTCAAGATCGTGCGGCGCGCCAGACGCGCCACATGTTTGCTCTCCGACGCGGCCAGCGACAGTCCGTCGCGCGCGTTGACGTGCAGCATCACGTGGATGTCCGAGCTGCCGTCGCCGACATAGGCGATGTGGTCGGGACCGAGCTGCAGCTCGGCCTGCAGCTGATCGAGCACCGCCACCTTGCCGTATCCCGCGGTCGCTCGCACCAGCGTGTCGATCTCCCCGCTCGCGCTGTAGCGGAATTCGGTGCCGAAGATGTGATCGGCGGGCACCATACCTTCGAGGGCGGAGCGGATCACCTCGACCGGCGCCGCCGACAGGACGTAGAAATCGAAGTGGTACCCGTCGATGCCGTGGTCCAGGATGTCGTACAGCAGCCCGATGTTGTCCTTGAGACGCGTCTTCTTCCCCACCTCGACCAGGTGGTCCTTGCGAACCTTGGCGCGAAACTCGGGGTCGTGCAGCAGCAGATAAGCGAGCTCGGCCCCCTGCTGCACGAGGTTGAGCCGCGCCATGCCGGCCGCCTTGCGCTCGAACTCCTCTTTCGCGATCCCCAACATCTCGGCGAGCACGTAGCCCGAATCGTCGAAGCTCAGCGTCTGATCGAAATCGCTGGCGAGCAGATATCGTTTCACGAGCTTGTCACTCATCGTCCTCTCTCTGGTTGACGTCCCCTGCAAAAAAACGCCCCCGCGCTGTCGGATCCTAGCGTGGGGGCGTTTCGCACTGCGTTGCTGTCGTGTAACAGCTATGTCCCACACGCTCGATCGGGTGATCCCGAATTCGGATTCGACGCGGTGCAATTCCCGGCCGGGCACGCCGTGCCGACGGGCGCCGCTGCCAGATGGAATCCAACCGCCACGACGTGGGACATCATGGGCGCACACTAACCATGGTCCCGGTGGCACGTCAACCGGTCCGTCACCAATCCCCTTGCACTACTTGATTTAGCAGACGATTTCCAGCTGATGCGGACGCCCGGAGTGTCCCCGCTCCCGGCGCCCTCAGAGTTTTCGTCGGAGGGTTGCCGCCGCGAGCGTTGCGCACTAACGTTGCAGCGTGATCCGGTACGCTATGCTGGCCTGCGCGTGTTGCCACTCGCCGCTGATGATGCGGGCGAGGGAGAGGGCGATCGCGGGGTAGTAGCAGCGCGTACCAGCGCAACCCAGCATGTGATCGGCCGCGACCCCACCCAGGCGTCGCGGCCGTTTCGTTTTCGCGAGGAGCCTCGGGATGTCGGGATCGCAAGCGGTGTGGGTTGCCGGTATCTCCGGCAGCCCGAGCCCGGTGTCGAAGTCGCGCGTGCTGGTGGAAACGGCGCTCGGCGTGTTCGCCGGTCACGGGGCCACCACGACGCTGATCGATCTCGCCGGCCTGCCCGCGGATGCGCTGCTGGGGCGGGGAACGGCGCCCGAGGTCGCGGTGGCGCTCGAAACGGTGGGTCGGGCGCGTGTGGTGGTCGCCGGGACACCGGTGTATCGCGCGACGTACAGCGGGTTGCTCAAGGTGTTCTTCGACCTCCTGGCTCCGGAGAGTCTCGTCGGGAAGGTCGGCGTCCCGCTGGTGAGCGGGCAGTCACGCGGCCACGCGCTGGCGATCGACCACGGACTGCGACCGCTGTTCGCCAGTCTCGGCGCCACCGTTGTCGCGGCCGGCGTCTACGCGACGCCCGATCAGTTCCAGGACGGCGTGCCTGGTCCGGAGCTGCGCCAGGCGGTGGAGCGCGCCGTACAAGAAGCGCAACGCATTGGAGGTCTGACGAGATGACGCTTTCAGCCGATCGCCCGCTGGCGATCTATTACGAGCACCCGGACTGGTTCCGGCCACTGTTCGCCGAGCTGGACCGTCGTGCCGTGCCCTACGTGCGGCTCGACGCCACCCAGCATCGCTTCGACGCTACCAACGGCAGGCCGCCGTATGGGCTGGTCTTCAATCGCATGAGTCCGTCGGCGTATACGCGCGGCCACGGCAACGCGATTTTCTACACGCTGCACTGGCTCTCCTTCCTGCAGCGCCACGGTGTGCCGGTCGTGAACGGGTACGACTCCTACGTCACGGAGACCTCGAAAGCCCTCCAGCTGACGTTGCTGCGCGAGCTCGGCCTGCCGGCTCCGCGGGCCCGGGTCATCAACAACGCCGCTGAGGCGGTGGCCGCGTCAGAGGGGCTGCGTTTTCCAGTGGTCGTGAAGCCGAATATTGGTGGATCGGGTGCCGGCGTGCGGCGCTTCGAGAAAGTGGAGGCGCTAGACGCCGCGGCCCGGGCCGGGGCGCTCGACCTGGGCATCGATCAGACGGCGTTGGTGCAGGAGTTCATTCCCGCCGATCAGCAACGCATCGTCCGCGTCGAGGTGTTGGGGGGGCGGTTCCTGTACGCCATCCGCATCTACACCCCCGGCGACAGCTTCAATCTCTGTCCTGCCGACGTCTGCCAGACCGTCGGCGGCGCAGAGCTGGCGCGCGCGGCATGTCCGGTGGACGCGCCCAAGAACAATCTCCGTGTGGAGGGCTACACCCCGCCGCCCGATATCGTCGACGAAGTCGAGCGCCTCATGGCGGCCGCCAGGATCGACGTCGGAGGCGTCGAGTATCTCATCGATGCGCGCGACGGCGCGCGCTACTACTACGACGTCAACGCGCTCTCGAATTTCGTAGCGGACGCCCCGCGCGTGGTCGGCTTCGACCCCTTCGTGCGGCTGGTGGATTATCTCGAGCAGCGGGGGGCCTGAGCATGCGCTTCGGCTACTGGCTCCCGGTGTTCGGCGGCTGGCTGCGCAACGTCCCCGCCGAGCAGATGGAGGCGAGCTGGGACTATGTGCGCCGGCTCGCGCGGCGCAGTGAAGCGATCGGCTTCGATCTGACGCTGATCGCCGAGCTGAATCTCAACGACATCAAGGGCCCCGACGCCCCGGCGCTCGATGCCTGGACGACGACGGCCGCGCTCGCGGCGGTGACCGAGCGTCTCGAGCTGATGGTCGCGGTGCGGCCGACGTTTCATCCGCCGGCGCTCGCCGCCAAACAGGCGGCCAACATCGACCGCATCAGCGGCGGGCGGCTGACGCTCAACGTCGTATCGTCGTGGTGGGCGGAGGAGGCGAAGCAATACGGCGTCGAGTTCGACCGGCACGATGCCCGCTACGCACGCACGGCGGAGTGGCTGGCGGTGGTGAGCGGGATGTGGGCCGAGCCGCGGTTCAGTTATGCGGGACAGTACTACCGCATCGAGAACGCGATCCTCGAGCCAAAGCCGGTGTCACAGCCTCGGCCCACGCTGTACGCCGGCGGTGAGTCGGAAGCGGCGAAGCAGCTCATCGCGGGCGCCTGCGATGCCTACCTGATGCACGGCGATCCCCCCGAGCGCGTCGCGGCGAAGGTGGCCGACATGCGAGCGCGGCGCGAGGGAGCGGGAGGTGCCGCGCTGCGGTTCGGCGTCGCCGGCTACGTCGTGTGCCGCGAAACGGCGGAGGCGGCGCGACGCGAAGTGGAGCGTATCACCGATGTGCAGCAGAGCGCGGCGGGCTACGCGAACTATCAGGAGTGGCTCGCCAACACGCAGCTCGAGCAGCGCGTCAGTCTCGAGGATTATTCGGTCTCGAACCGCGGCTTGAAGGCGGGTCTCGTCGGGACCCCGGAGCAGATCGCCGAGCAGATCGACCGCTTTTCGGACGCGGGCGTCGATCTGTTGCTGCTGCAGTTCAGTCCGCAGCTCGAGGAGATGGAGCGGTTCGCGGAAACTGTGATTCCGCTCGTGGCGACCGCGGCGACGCCAGCGACGGGAAGGCCATAACACAAAACATTATCAAACAATATTAAACTTGACTAAACAGTAGCGCCGGTGCATCATGGAGTCGTCTCCCACGGAGCGACCTCATGACCGCAGGTGCTGCGACCGCGAGCCGTATCGGCACCTACCAGGAGTTTCTGTCCGCGCTGCTCAGCAATCGCGAGCTGTTCTTCGAAGAGGTGGTGGATGGGACGGGGCTGGGGAAGAAGTTCGTCTACAGCACGCTGACGATCGTCGGGCTCGCGGGGTTCTTCGGGCTCGTCGCGGGCGCCTACTCGGGGCTGTTCCAGGCGATCTCGGCGGCGATCAAGCTGCCGCTGCTGTTCTTCGCGACGTTCCTCATTTGTTTCCCCGCCTTCTATGTGGTGCAGGTGCTGGTGGGCTCGCGGCTGCGCCTGCCGCAGGTCGTCGTGCTCGTGTTCGGCGCGCTCGCGTTGACGTCGATCCTGCTGGCGGCGTTCGTGCCGATCATCGCGTTTTTCTTGATCAGCGGCGCCAATTATTACTTCCAGCATCTCCTCAACATCGCGATCGCCGGCGTCGCAGGTCTGTTCGGGATGTACGCGCTGCACGAGGGGCTGGCGGTGGTGTGTGACAAGCGCGGTGTCTATCCCAAGAAGGCGCTGACGATCATGCGCGCTTGGGCGGTCCTGTTCGCCTTCGTCGGTGTGCAGCTGGCCTGGAACCTGCGGCCGTTCCTCGGCGACCGGAACGAGTCGTTCCAGGTGATCGGCAAGTATCAGGGAAATTTCTACGCGGCGGTGATCTACGCCGTGAATCAGCTCTTCACGCAACCGTCTCATCCGCAGGCGCCGGCGGTCGGACACGACAGTCTTCCGGCATCCCACTGGCTCGTGCCGCGGCCCGATTCCCTTGCAGATACGGCGCGGCGGCATCCGTGAGCGGCAACGAGCGGCGCCTGGCGCCGAACGAGATCCTCACGATCGACGAGGTCGCGGAATACCTGCGGCTCACGCCGCAGACGATCTACAAGTGGGCACAGGAGAAGCGCATCCCGGCCGTAAAGCTGGGGAAGGAGTGGCGCTTTCGGCGCTCCGTGATCGACAAATGGTTCGACGATCAGCTGCAGTGGCCGGCGGCGCAGTAGTCGCTGCGCTGGTTGCGACGCGTCTCATCGCCCAAGCGCTGCCAGCGGTGCACGTGGCCCTGGGTTTGGAGTCGACACGGCCCGGTCGCCCAATCGTGAGATATTCGCTCTGTACCAGCATTATCTGGCTCACCGACTCGATTCGATTCGACCGAATCCCGACTGGTCGTCGAGTGAGCAACAACGCTGGCCGGTATTCGATCTGGTGGGCGGATATGTCTACCAAGGCTTCCCCAACATCACCGTCGTGCAACTCGCTCCCGCTGTTGGTCTCGACAGCACGTACCTGATCCGAGCCCTGGTCTCCTCGATCGATGACTCGACACAGGCGGTGCGTCCCCTGGCTCTGTTTCGCATCTACGTTGCGCGCGAATCTGGGCGGTGGGTTCTCGCCAACGCTTTGCCTCGGATGACCCGGGAGTGGCGGCGGGAAACCATCGGCACCGTGACGTTTTCCTATCCGCCAACGCATCGGTTCGCACG
>DATFTG010000123.1:0-4573 GCA_035262265.1 Gemmatimonadales bacterium | reverse complement strand
CGGCGGCGAGCGTCGGCGCGACGGCGGCGCGGTAGCCCTGCTGCAGAAAGGCCACCACCTTCGCTTCGTCGTGCCGGAATCCGGCAACGTCGCCCTTCTCCCCCCAGCGCTCCCGGAATTCCCGCTCGAGTTGATCGGGGTCACGATGGATCCAGACGCTGGCGTCGGGACCGGGGAAGTAGACGCGCTTGGCGTGACCGGGAACGAACGTCTCGAGGCGCTGCGCGAGGCCGGTGTCGTGCCAGATAAAATCGGGCATGAGACCGAGGACCGACGCGCCGACGGCATAGCGCTGGGACCGCCCCTGCACCGTCGCCACGTCGGAGATACAGGCTCCGCCGACGCGGTCGGAGCGCTCGAGCAGCGTGACGTCCGCGCCGCCCTTGCGGAGATAATGCGCAGCGACGAGACCGTTGATACCAGCGCCCACAACGACTACACTGGCCGTCACCGATTCGCCTCGCGCGCAGCCCCCTCGCTTGTCATCGGTTCGCCTCGTCCACGGCGCGCTCCATCCGTGTCACCCAGTTCGGAATCACCCGGAGGTAGCGCATCGGCTCGTTTCTCGCCCCACGCATGTAGAGCACCTGCCCGTCCGGCGTGAGCTGGTACGACTGGCCGGCGGTGTCGATGAAGCCGGGAAGACGCACCCAGCTGCGCCGGGTGACCACAGGGGGGCCACTCGAATTGTCGACGCTCGCGCGAATCACGGTGGGTTCATAGTTGTCTACCCAGGACAGAAATGTGAACTCTCGGTCGTTCAGCCAGTGCAGCTCCGCCACCGCACCCGCGGCCACCTGATAGCGCCGTCCCCCAGCCGGGAACGGCGCGAGCCAGACGGCGCTGAGGTCCCTGTCGTTGTAGACGAGCCAACGGCCGTCCGGCGAGCTCACCGGAAAGGCCGCGTCGGTGGCGAGGGTATCCCACGCAGCAGGGTGCTTCGTCAGATCCAGCGACATGGCCACGTACGTGCCCCAGAAGCCGCCGATGACCCGATCCCCTGTCATCCACGTATAGGCCTCGAACTCCATCGGCGCCGGGGCCACCAGCTCCGGCCGCTCCGATCGATCGGGGTCGCCTACGAAGACCGAGTCCAGTCCGCTGAACAGCAGCCGGTTTCCCTGAGGGCTCCAGACGGGCTGGTGGATGAGGGGACGTCGCACCCACACCTGGTGCTCCCCAGACCGCAGGTCGTAGATCCTGAGCTCTTGCTCCTGCAGCCCATCCACCACGGCGGCGAGCCGCCGTCCATCGGGACTCACGGCGAAGAGGTGGATTGCATCGCGTCCGACGGCGAGCGTGTCGGCGGACCGGCCGTCGGTCCTCACCAGGTTGCCCACAGCTCGGTTCGAGCCCAGGGCGTAGACCAGCGTCCCGGCGCTCGACAGGCCGTAGCTCCCAGCGCCGAAATACGCGCTCCGATCGAGACCCGTCACCAGCCGCACGGACCGGCCGACGCGCCTCCTGGTGAGGTCGACGGGAGCGGCGAGGAGATCCCCTCCCATGGAGAGGTATACGAGGTATCGCCCGTTCACGACCTGGAAGTTCGACCCGAAGACCTGCGTCGAATCGGACGACCCAGTCCAAAATCGGGTGACAGTCCCCGCGCTGTCGCCGTACGCCCAGGTTTGTCCCCCTCCACCGCAGAGCAGGTATTTCCCTTGCGCGAGCGGTGAAGGGAGGAGGCAGTAGCCGATCTGCTGATCCGTGACCGGTCCGCCGCCCGGATCGAACCAACGGGCGTGGGCGCCGTCGCCCTCGACCACCTGGATGCGCCCGTCATCGAGCCACTGGAGGTTGGCCTCCCCGGAGCCGTCTTCCAGTGTGGAGCCCGCGCCGCCGGCCACCGGGACGATCTCGAGGGTCCATTTCGGCGGGTTTCGGAATCGCAGGAACGCCACGCGGGAGCCGTCGGGGGAGATCGCCGGCCGTTGCCCCTGGTCGGTGCCCTCGATGCGCCGCGTGGTCGCGTCGCGGAGCGAGCGGTACCACAGGGCCGACCCGCCGCTCTCCTGTGCGTGGTATACGACGAAGTCCCCGTCGGGTGCAACGGTGAAGGGCTGCTGTTGCGTGATCGCCAGTGGCGCGCTGTCGGGAAGGGCGACGTCGTACGTCGCGGGGCCCGCGGGCCCCGCCGCCCGGTGCAGCAGCACCCAGAGGAGGCCCGCGATCGCCAACAGCGCGGCAGCGCACACCGAGAGGAACACGGGGTCGCGGGTGCGGCGTTGGGCTGCGGTCACGCCCGCCTCTCGGCGACTACCGCCGTGTCGGAATCCCGTGTCGGTGAGCGCGTCGCCAAATGCCTTGGCCGTCTCGAACCGGTCCGCGGGGAGCTTCTCGAGAGCCTTGTCGACTGCTGCCGCCACGTGCGGCGGCACCGATTTCCGCATCTGCGTCACCGGGGCGGCGTGTTCGGTCACGATCTTCATGATGATCTGCTGCGCCGACCCACCTAGGTGCGGCGGCTGCCCGGTCAGCATCTCGTACAGGACGCTCGCCAGCGAATAGACGTCCGAGCGCGCGGTGATGTCCTTCTCCGCGGTCGCCTGCTCGGGACTCATGTAGTGCGGTGTACCGAGCGAGAGCCCCGTCTCCGTCATCCGGCCACCCGCGGCCGCGCTCACCGCCAGCGCGATCCCGAAGTCCGCCACCATCGGCCGGCCATCGTGCAGCAGGATGTTCTCGGGCTTGATGTCGCGGTGGATCACCCCATGCCTGTGCGCGTAATCGAGCGCATCGGCCACCTCGGTGGTGAGCTTCACCGCCTCCTCGACGCCGAGCTGGTGCTCGCGGTCCAACTTGGCGCGCAGCGTTTCCCCCTGGATGTAGGGCATGACGTAAAAGAGGAAACCGTCTGCCGAGCCCGAATCAAACAGAGGGAGAATGTGCGGATGCTGCAGCGCAGCGGTTGTCTTGATCTCCTGGACGAACCGGTCGGCGCCGAGTACGGCGGCGAGCTCGGGTTTCAGGACCTTGATGGCGACCTGCCGGTCGTGCTTCAGGTCGGCGGCGAGATACACGGTGGCCATGCCGCCCTGCCCCAGCTCGCGCTCGAGGCGGTAGCGATCGGCGAGGCTTGCCCTGAGGTCCATCACCGGGAGTGCCCGCTGGCAGGGGCGATGTCCACCACCCAGACGTCGCTCTGACGGTCCTGCACCGGGAAATAGACCCGGTCCCGGCCGAGCGCCCACTGCGGGCGATAGGACTGGTGCGTAGGGTCGTCGAAGTGAATCAGCAACCGCGGCCGGCCGCCCCCTCCCGGTACCGTCCAGATCGACGCGACGCCGCGCGCGTCGTGACTCTTGAACAAGATGGAGCGGCCGTCCCGGGACCAGAACGGTTGCTCCGCATTCGGATTCCCCGGGATTCCCGCGTCCACGATCACCCGCGGTGCGCCGGAATCCACCGGCACGACGATGAGCGATCCGCCGTCGTTGCTCGTCATATACGCCAGGTATCGCCCATCGGGTGACCAATCGACCCTGTAGCAATCCTTCGACACGCGGGCCACCGCAGTTCCCCAACGGCCGTCCGCGGCTCTCCGAACAATGAACGCCGCCCGGATCAGGAGCCCGCGCCCGAACTCGAGTGCGGTACCCGACGGGTCCCAGACGGGGTTGAATTCCTGGTCCGGCGAGGCCGCCACGCGCTCGAGCGGACGGCCATCGAGCGGCTGCACGTAGATGTCCCGCGATCCGGCCCGCCAGGAGTGATAGGCGAGCTCCCGCCCGTCGGGGGAGAGATCGGGCGAGAATTCATCGGCGGGATCCGAGGTGAGTTGCTCGGTTGCTCCGCCGCTCGTGGGCACGCGAAAGATGTCGGCGTTGCCGTAGCGGTTGGAATCGAACAGCAGCCAGCGGCCATCGCGTGACACTCGCATGTTCTCGACTACCTGATTGCCGGTCGTGACCGGCGTCATCCGATCGGCCGAGACCGGACCCGTCGCCGGCAACGGCAGGGACCAGATGTTGGCCCTGGCGGTGTAGACCGCGTAGGCCAACCGAGAGCCGTCGCGCGAGAGCGAAATGGACTGGGCACCGAGCCCGGTGGTGAGGCGAACGGGATCCCCGCTGGCGCGGCCCCGTGAGATGCGCTGGCCGTAGACATCCCCGACCCCGTCCCTGGTCGAGACGTAGTACAACCAGCGACCGTCGGCCGACCAGGCCGGACTCTCGTTGACGTCCGTGCTGTCCGTGACGGTGACAGCGGCGCCGTTCCCCAGACGGAGGATCACGATGCGGGACGGCGAAATGTTACCCAGCGCTGATCCCCCCTGGAGATACTGGGGATTGCCCGATGAGCAGGCGAGCACGGTCCCGGCGGGCGACCAGCTGCAGCTGCCTGCTTCCGCAAGGTGAGTGAGGGCGCGAACGGAGCCTGACGGGTCCCGGAGAAAGACGGAATCGCCGACATCGAACGCGATGGACCGGCCATCCGGCGCCCAGGCCGCCGAGACCACCGCGCTGCGGTGGCCCCGCGGAACTTCCTGGCGCACCGAGCCGCCCGCCGCGGGGACGCTGAATACCGCATCGCCGACGAGAAAGAGGATCCGGCTTCCGTCCGGGGACCATTG
>DATFTG010000122.1:0-14815 GCA_035262265.1 Gemmatimonadales bacterium | reverse complement strand
TTCGGCCCGGGGGGCGCCACGACGATACGCGGGTACTCGCGCGCGGCCGTCATGACCCGATCACCGTGCGGCTCTGCTCCCGCATGAACTGCGCGACGTAGTAGGGGCCGCAGCCTCCCTTTCCCGTCGATCCCGAGGCCTTCCACCCGGTGAACGGCTGCGCCCCCGGCCACGCGCCGGTGGTGGCGCCGCTGCGCTTGTTGGCATAGCACACTCCGGCCTCCACCTCGTCGAAGAAGCGCTCGATCTCGAAGGTGTCGGCGCTGAAAATACCGGCGGTCAATCCGTACTCGACGGCGTTCGTCCGGGCGATCGCTTCGTCGAAATCGGAGACATGGGCGACGGCGAGTAGTGGCACGAACAACTCCTCCTGGAAGAGGGTGCTGTCGGCAGGGAGCCGGGCAACGGTGGGGGCGACGTACCACCCGTGCGCCAGCGCTCCATCGGTGAGGCGGCAGCCGCCGGTGAGAATCGAGCCGTCCCGGCGTGCCTGGTCGACGGCGCGCTCGTAGCGGGCGACAGCGCGCTGGTTGATGACGGGTCCGAAGAACACGTCGCGCTCGGTCGGGTCGCCGATCCGCATCGCGTGGGTCTTGTCGAGCAGGCACTCCACAAACGGGGCGGCTACGGCGCCGTGGACGTAGACGCGCGAGGTGGCACTGCACTTCTGGTTCTGCAGCCCGAACGCTGACCGCATCACGCCATCGGCCGCAGCATCGATATCGGCTGTCGGCATCACGAGACAGGCGTTCTTGCCGCCCAGCTCCATCAGACAGGGCTTGATCCATCGCGTCGAGACGCCGTGGTGGATGCGCAGCCCCACGGCCTTCGATCCGGTGAACACCACTCCGTCGATGCCCGGGTGCTGCCAGAGGTAGTCGCCGATCTCCTCGCGGCGCCCCACGAGGTAGTTGAACACCCCCGCCGGCACCCCTGCGTGCTGGTACAGCTCGAACAGCTTGAGCCCGGTCCAGGGCGCGTCCTCGGACGGCTTGTAGACGACGGCGTTTCCCGCCAGCAGCGCCGCGGCCGACATCCCCGTCGAGAGGGCGAGAGGGAAGTTGAACGGCGCGATACAGGCGAACACGCCATAGGGCCGCAGCACGTCGACGTTCCGCTCGATCGGCGTCACGCGGGCCATCTCGTGCGCGAACCCGGCTTCGTCCTCGACCTGCTGGCAGTAGTAGTCGATGAGGTCCGCCGACTCTTCCGCGTCGCCCATCGCCTCGAGTCGGCTCTTCCCCACCTCGAGACTCATGAGAGCGGCGAGATCGAACTTGCGCTCGCGAATCAACGCCGCCGCTCGCCGCAGCGTCGCCACCCGCTCAGGCCACGGTGTGCGCGCCCATCCGCGCTGCGCGTCGCGGGCAGCCCGTATCGCCCGGTCAACGTCCGGCGGCTGGGCGGCGGCAAACGACCCCAGCTCGATCCGCGTGTCGATCGGCGTGACGTCGCGCAGCGGCACGCCGGCGCCCGCCGGCGTGCCATCGACCCAGCCACCGTAGCTGCAGCCGCAATCGGAGCGAACGCGGCTCAGCGCCGCGTCGAAGGACGCATGAAAGGGGGCGAGCTCGGGCTCGGCCGTCGTGTACGTGAACTTCGTCATGGGACGAGCGCCGTCATGCCGACGGCGCTGCGGGTGCGCTCGAGCGCGATCGTGAACCGCGACACGATTTCGTCCAGCTCCGCTTCCGTCACGATGAACGGCGGCGCCAGCATCACGAGGTCGCCCGATGTCCCGTCGACGTGCCCCACGTTGGGCCATACGACCAGCCCCGCCTCGAGTGCTTGATCGGCGAAGGTCTCCGCGAAGCGCAAGGTTCGCGGCAGCGGCCCCTGTCCCTCGTCCAGGAATTCGATACCCGCGAGCAGCCCCCGCCCGCGCACGGCCCCGACCGACGGCAGGTCGCGCACCAGCTGCAGACGCGCGTGGAGCCGCGCGCCCATCTCCGCGGAGCGTTCGACCAACCGCTCCCGCACGATGGTGCGGACGGTCGCGAGGCCGGCCGCACAGGCGACCGGGTGGAACGAAAACGTCTGGGCATGGAACAGGCCGCCCGCACCCGCGGCCAGGGCGTCGATGATGCGGCGCGGGGCGGCGAGCGCCGACAGCGGCGCGTAGCCGCCGGTGATGCCCTTCCCCATCGTGAGGATGTCGGGAGCGACCCCGAACGGCTCGATCGCCCACCAGGTCCCGGTGCGGCCGGCGCCGCACAATATCTCGTCGGCGATGAACAGCACGCCGTAGCGGTCGCACGTCTCGCGCACGACGCGGAAGTAGTCGGCGCGCGGCACGGCCGCGCCGGTGGACGACCCGCCGACCGGCTCGGCGATGAACGCCGCCACCGTTTCGGGACCGACCCGCTCGATCGTCTCCGCGAGCGTCACCCCGGTACACGTCGGGCAGGAGGGATCGCCGCCGCCGCAGGCGCAGCCGTAGCACGGCACCGGAATGCGGATCACGTCCACCAGCCAGTCGCGTACGTACGTCTTGTATTGCGGCCGCGCCGACGCCGACAGCGCGAGCAGCGTGTTGCCATGATAGGCCGGTGCCAGGGCGATGACACGGCGTTTCTCGGGATGGCCCGTTTCCGTCCAGTATTGCCGCGCGAGCTTCAGCGCCGCCTCGACCGCCTCGGAGCCGCTCGAGAGGAAATAGAGATGGGACAGGTCACCGGGGAGCGTGCGGGCCAGCTCCGCAGCCAGCTCCTCGGCGGGCGCGGTCGTGAACATCGTCCCGTTGACGTAGGCCACCTGCGCCGCCTGCTGCTGCAGCGCCGCCGCCACCGCCGCGTTGCCGTGCCCCAGCGAGGCGACGAAGGCGCCGCTCGACGCGTCGAGGTAGCGCTTCCCCGTCTCGTCTTCGAGCCAGCACCCGTCGCCCCGGACGATGCGGGGGAAGGGCTTGGTCAGTTTGCGATAGAACAGGTGGCCGTGCGGATAAGCGTGCATTGCCGGGGAATCTACAGGCTCACTCCGGATTCAGCTTGTAGGTCTTCGTGAAGGTGCGGCCGGGCTCCACGCGCACCGCCGCGCGCTGGGTCTGGTAGCCCGAGGCCTCCAGCCGCAGCGCGTGCTGGCCGGACGAAATCCTGTGGTGGAACAGCGGAGTGGGCCCCATGTCGACACCATCGAGAAACAACTCGGCGGTGGGATCGGAGTCGATCTCGAGATACCCGTCGGCGCCGACGGCTGCGGCAGGTGGCGCGGGGCGCTCGGCCCGGGTGGGCGTCGACCGCAGGGGCGGCGACGGCGCGGCCGTGTCCTGGGTCCGGGGCGTGACCGTCGTCTCCGGGATGTCTTTGGCGAAGGTCGTGGCCGTCGACTGCGCGGTCGCCGCGCTGGTTTCCGCCGTCTGGGCGATCGTCGTGGTGTCCACCTGCCGCGGCGTTGCGGGGGAGTTGCGGCCGCGCAAGCCCAGGAATGCGGCGAGGCCGAGGACGGCGAGGAAACCGACCACGACCGCCGCGAGGGGAATCCGGGATCGCCGCGCGGTGCGGATAGTCGGCGGAATCGGCACGGCCGGCGTGGGCAGCGGTGTCGTCGCGTCGGCGGATCCTGCCACGCCGCGCACCGCCTCCGCGAACGCTTCCATCGAGGGGAAGCGGTCCGCCGGCTCCTTGGAGAGGGCGCGTTGAATCGCGTCGGTCAGGTTGCGCGGGATCCCCGGCCGCAGCGCGGCCACGCTCGGCGCCGGCTCGAAGATGTGCTTGTAGAGAATGGTGTGGACCGAGTCTCCGCTGAAGGGCAGCGTGCCCGACAGCAAGCGGTAGCCGACGATGCCGAGCGAGTATTGATCGGCGCGGCCGTCGACCGGTTGGCCCTTGGCCTGCTCCGGGGCCATGTAGTGCGGCGTACCGACGATCATCCCGGTGCCGGTGAGTCCGCCGGCCGATTGCAGCGCTTTCGAAATGCCGAAATCGGTGAGCATCACGCGGCCATCGTGGTCGAACATGATGTTGGCCGGTTTGACGTCGCGATGCACCACGTTGCGCGAGTGGGCGTGTCCCAGGGCGCGCGCCGCCTCGGATAGAATGCGCTGGATGTAGTCGTACGACAGCGGCTGCTGCGACTCCAGCACGTCCTCGAGTGACGTTCCGGAGATGAACTTCATGACGAAGAAGTTGAGGCCTTCGGCGCTTTCGACGCGGTAGATCGGGATGATGTTGGGGTGATCGAGCTTCGCGGCGGTCTTCGCTTCCTGCTGGAACCGCTTGATGACCTGCGGGTCGCTCGAGAAATCGGGCGGCAGGACTTTGATCGCCACCTCGCGCTCGAGCGTGAGGTCCTGCGCGAGGAAAACCATCCCCATCCCGCCGCGGCCGAGCATGCGCTCGATGCGGTATTGCCCGGCGACGATGCGCTGCAGGCGCGCCTGGAGCCCCTCGACGGGCCCGGTCGCCTGCGTGTCGCCGCCCGTCTGGTCGGTTCCGCACGCGGAGCAGAACCGGCTGTTGGCGGGCAGCGGCGTGTGACATTTGACGCACGGCGTCATCGTAGCGGTGATAGCGACCTCCATCTGCAAGAATACTTCACAGGTGGCCGCGGCGCTTCAGCTCCAGGTAGCGATCGACCACCGACTCGGCCGCCCGTTCCGGGGCCACGTCCAGGACCATGACGCCGGCGCGGCGCATGTGCGACAGTGCCTCCTCGCGCGCCCGCAGCAGCTCCTCGGCTGCGGCCTTGCGCCAGGCGTCGGTGGCGGCCTGAGGTCGCTGCACGGCGACCGCATCGAGCTCGGGGTTGCGCAGCGTCACAGCGAGGGGCAGGTGGCGCGGGCGCAGCGAGGCCACATTGGCCACCAGCGCCTCGGAGGCGAGCCGGTCGATCACATCGGTGAAAACGACGGTGAGCGCCCGCTTGCGGTTGCGGGCGGCAAGGTAGCGGAAGGCGCCGGGGTAGTCGGGCTCGACGAGCGTCGGCGTGACATCGGCCAGGACGTCGAGCACCTGCTTCAGGCCGCGTCGCCCGCGCTGTGGAGCGACGAAATGCTTCACGCCGTCGGCGAAGACCATGATCCCGACGTTGTCGTCATGTTGCGCCGCCGCATACGCCAGCTCGAGGGCTGCCTGGACGACCGCGTCCATGCGCGCCGACCCGGCGACCTCGGTCGTGAGCAGCCGCCCGGCGTCGAGCACCAGCAGCACCTGCTGGCGGCGCTCGGCTTCAAACTGCCGCACGATCAGCTTGCGGCGCCGCGCCGACGCCTTCCAGTCGACATGGCGGGGATCGTCGCCGGGCACGAAGTCGCGCAGCGACTCGA
This sequence comes from Gemmatimonadales bacterium, assembly GCA_035262265.1. Taxonomy (GTDB): domain Bacteria; phylum Gemmatimonadota; class Gemmatimonadetes; order Gemmatimonadales; family GWC2-71-9; genus DASTHG01. The sequence continues at coordinate 9,552 of DATFTG010000122.1, read as the reverse complement.
ACAGCCGCCCTTCGCCCAGCCGCCGGAACGGTTGCCGCCCCTGCTCGCGCCGCCGCAGCGCCTGCGCCACGGCGGCGCGCCGGCGTAGCGTCGTCAGCACCGGATACACGCGAACGTCCCACGGCAGGGCGAGTGCGGTGCGCACGCGCCCGAGCCCCATCGGTCCGGTCGAATCGATCGTGAGTGCCCCCCCGATCTCGTGCCCGCGGCGCACCGGAAGGACTTGCACTGCGTCCGCCTGGTCGCCACGAGCCGGCACGTTCACGACGCGCGGCGCCTCGAGCCCACCGAGGATCTCCGGGCGCAGCTCGCGCACCTGCAGTCGTGCGCGCCGACGCGCCCGGTTGTCCCAGCGATAGGTGACCCGGGCTTCGTGACCCAACGAGAAGGCCGGCGGAGCGTCGCGCACGACGCGCACGTCCCCGGCGGCTCCCACGGCCGGCGCGAGCAGCGCGTCGGCGAGTGTGAGCACGAGCAGCAGGGCGTCCGCCAGGAGCATGAGGTCGAGCCCCCAGGTCACGCGCAGCCCCGCCAGCGCAATGAGCGCCAGGGCCGCTGCGATCCAGAAGAACGTCCGCGTCGGCAGAATCACGCGGTCGGCACCTCAGTCTTGTCCAGTATCGCCTTCAGTGCGGCGTCGGCAGTCACGCCCTCAAGCTCGAGCTCGGGGGCGACGTTCACGCGGTGGCGCAACACCGCAGGGGCGAGCGATTTCACGTCGTCCGGGACGACGTAATCGCGCCCATCGAGACTGGCGGCTGCCCGGGCGGCCTTGAGCAGCGAGACCGCCGCCCGGGGGCTCGCGCCGAGCGTCATGGAGGCGGCCTCGCGCGTCGCACGCACGATCGCCGTGATATAAGCGGTGATTTTCGACTCGACGCGCACCCGCTCGACCGCGACGCGCAGCGCTTCGAGTCCCGCCGCATCCGTCACCTGGGAGATCCCGTAGGTCGCGGGACGGTCGGCCTCGAATCCCTGGACGTAGCGCGTCAGAATTCCCTGCTCCACCAGTGCCGGCGGATATCCGAACATCACCTTCATCATGAAGCGGTCGAGCTCGGCCTCGGGCAGGGGGTAGGTCCCCTCGAACTCCACCGGATTCTGCGTCGCGAACACCGTGAACACCGGAGAGAGCGTGTGGCTCACGCCGTCGACCGTCACGGTGCGCTCCTGCATCGCTTCGAGCAGCGCGGCCTGAGTCTTGGCCGGCGCGCGATTGATTTCGTCGGCGAGCACCAGATCGGCGAAAATCGGACCGGGCCGGAAGATGAATTCCTGCGTGCCGCCGCTGAGCAGGGAGATGCCGGTGATGTCGGCGGGCATCAGGTCCGGAGTGAACTGGATTCGCTGAAACCGCACCTCGAGCGCGAGCGCCAGCGAGCGCGCCAGGAGCGTCTTGGCGGTGCCGGGGACGCCCTCGAGCAGCACATGCCCCCGGGCCAGCAACGCGACGACGACCTCCCGCGTCGCGGCGTCCTGGCCCAGAACGACGGTGTTCAGCGCGTCGAGAAGTCGGCGGCCTTCACCTGCGGGTGCAATGCCTGCCACACATCCTCCACTGCTTGGGCGGCCGTGAGCACGCGCTCGGGGCCACCGGGTTTGGCCAGCGTGTCCTGCAACCGTCGCGCGGCGGCTCGCCCCCGCGCCCCCGGCAGTACCAGCTCCAGCGTCCGCAGCCACTGTCCCAGGTCTCCCTGGATCGTCTGGCCGGTGCGCGAGAGGCGGCGTCGCAGGCCGCCGATCATCAACAGCACCGCGGTGTCGGCTCCGGCGGCCCCCTCGAGGCCCGCCGCGAGTGCCTCGACGTGCTCGAGCGGCGAGCGGCGGCGACGATCCAGCACCGGCCGCGGTGGACCGAATCGCACCGCCGTCACCCCCAGCAACACCAGCCCAACGACGGCGAGCTGCAGCAACAACCACCCGGCCGGCGCGTGGGCCAACCAGTCCACGATCGCTCCGCTGAGCGACGTGCCCCCGCCATAGCCGTGATGGTACTCGTCCCAGGCCACGCGCCCGCGTGCCCCGGGTCGGGGCAGGAGCAATGGCACGAGCAGCGTGGCCACATCACTGGTGCGCCAGGCGGCATTGCGCAGGTAGGCGTCGTCCGCGACGAGGACGACCGATCCCCCACCTTCGAACCGCAGCCGTACGATGACGGGTACATCGCGCGAGGTGGTCAGCACCGTGTCCACGCCGGCCCGCACCGCCGAACGGCAGGCCTCGTCCTGTTTGAGCAGGCGCCGGAGGCCACCTTTGGAGCGCTCGGCGTCGCGCTTCAGCTCATTTTCGAGCGTGTCCGCGCGGCCGCGCGGTTGCAGCACCCAGGCGACGCGCGGCAGCCGCTCTACGCCCGCAGGCGGCACCACCGCCATGCTGTCCCCGGTCTCCGACGAATCCGACTCCGCGGTGCGCCAGCCGAAGCATTCCGTGAGCCCGCCGGCATCGCCTGCCGCGAACACGACCCCGCCCGCGCTCACGTAGTGGGCCACCGCTTCGCGCTCGGCCGGTACGAGCCAATCATCCGGCTCCACCACGGCGAGGACGGCGGGGCGGCCACGCTCCTGGCGAGCGAGGTCGAACAGCGGCGCGCGGCGCCGCTCGACCGGCACGCCGAGCCGGACGAGCACGTCATACGGCGCGCGTCCTCCCATGGGACCCGTGCGATACGTCGAGACCGGCTCCCAGCGCATCGTCGTGGTGCGTCGCTCCCCGGTCCCGGCGACGAGGGCGATCGTCACCGCGACGGCCAGCAGCAGGACGAGACCGATCTCAGTTCGATACGACATGGCGCACGACGCTCCCGGCCGTGATCCCGAAATCGCGGTAGCACTGCTCGTCGCACGGCGCCATGCCGAAGACATGCTGGTACAGGCGAGCGACGAGACCGGCGAGCGCGCTGCGCTGCTCGCTCGACACTCGCGCCTCGCGGACGTATTCGGCCGGCGTCTTCGCCGGGTGGAACGACAACGCGTCGGCGCGGTCGAGCTCGAGCAGCATCGCCGCGAAGCGGTGTGCCAGGGCTTCGGTGAACCGGCCCGCGCGGGCCAGCGCGTCGGCGCGCTCCAGGTGGGCGCGGGCATCGAGTGGGGCGGCGAGCGCGCCGGGGATGACGGGAATCGGCTGCCGGACGGTGACCCGATAGATTCGCCACACGGTGAAACCGAGATGGACGAGCAGCGCGACGAGGACGATCAACGAACCCCAGAAGACGAATTTCGCCGCGACCGGGTGGGCTGTCGTGAAGCGATTCATCCACTCCACGAAACGGTGCCACCAGTCGCGAAACCAATGCAGCGGCTGATCCCCCGGCGCCCACTGGTATTCGGAACGCGCGAACACTTCCCGTACGGCGCGGCGGACGGAGTCGGCAGGAACCCCCTGCAGGGCTCGCAGCAGAACCACCCGGGACTAGACGCTTCCCAGCTGCTCGCTCAACAGCTGGAGATCGAAGCCCTCGTGACGGACGCGCAGGTCATAATAGGCGAGCGTCAGCACGCACGGGACGATCGGCGTCAACACCACCGGCAACGCCGCGGCAAGCACCGTCCAGGCGAACACCGCGACGGGAGCCACCTCCCCGACGAGCGCGCCAACCGCGGAGAGCACCAGCGACGGCAGCAGACTGGCGAGCAGGTAGGCGACGAAGACGAGACCGAAGAGGCGCCCCCGCATCCCCTTGGTCAGGGCCCACGACCGCCCGAACGCGTCCAAATTCGAGTTCAGCGATTCCAGAACGACGATCGGAGTCGTGACCCCGTAGCCGGAGGCCACGTAGATGACGAGCCAAATCGCCGCGATTACCTCGATGATCACGAGCAGGAACGCCATGCCGCCAGCCGCAGCGGTGAGGACGATGACCCCGGCGCAGAGGATGTAGAGGAGGATCAGCAACAGCCCCTTTCCCAGCCCCACGAGGAAGAGCGGCATGATCTTGCTGAGGCCGAATCGCATCGATTCGCCGAACTCCGGCTCCCGTCCCAGGTAGGAGTCGGAGATCACGCGGATCGATCCTGCGGTCAGCATCAGCATCCCGGCCCCGTACAACACCCCCCAAACCAGCCCTAGGAGAAGCAGCGGCACGATTTCGCTCTGCACCAGCGCCGCAGTCTCCTGCGGGTTCATCGTCCCGAATCCCAGGAAGCGGGAACGGAAGTAGAGGCTGAACGCGAGCGGCAACCACATCACTGCGAGACTGAGCTTCAGAAACAGTCCGAAGTGACGGCGGAACAGCTGTAGAGAGCCATCCAGGATCTCACCGAATTCCATCGGCCGCAGGTCGGCCATGCAGGCTCGCCCTCGAGCAGGGGATGGCGGTAAGATAGGACGTGCCCCTTCCCGCGCGAGCCCCGCGGCAACCCTTTGACCTCCGACAGCAGCTTGGGGTGGAGACGCCCGAGCACGTTCTGCTGTCCTTCGAGCTGGCCGGCCTGGGAACCCGTACCGCGGCCGCCGTCATCGACTTGTTGCTGCTCGTCGGGATCAACCTGCTCGTGGTGATTTTCGTCTCCGCCGCAGGCCTTTCCGACAAGTGGGAATCCGGCGTGGGGAGCTGGGGCACCGCTGTCGGCTTGCTGTTCATCGGCCTCGGTTTCTTCCTCTATTTCGCGTTGTTTGAGGCGCTGTGGGATGGCCGCACCCCCGGCAAGCGTGCGGTGGGAGTCCGCGTCGTACAGGATACGGGGCGCCCGATCTCGGCGAACGCCGCCACCGTGCGAAACCTCATCCGCATCGTCGATTTCATGGTTCCGCTCGGCCCGCTCCCCGGTGCCACGTTCGTCTTCTTCCATCCGGCCAACAAACGTCTCGGCGATCTCGCCGCGGGAACCATCGTGGTGCGCGATCGGGTGGCGTCCTGGGGTCTCGCCCATGCCGCGCTGTCGGCGGCGACCCCGACCGAGTCGCTCGAGCTCGGCCCCCCGGAGCTGACGGAGCAGGAGTTCAACCTGCTCGACCGGTTCCTGGCACGCGCCGATCAGCTGCTCCCCGCCGTCCGGGACCGGATGGCCTCGGACCTGGCGCGGCGTCTGGAAGGGCGCGTCACTCGTCGTACGACGCACGCGATGACGTACCTGGTCGCGGTGTTCGCCTCCGAACAGGAAAAACGCCGCGGCCGCTTCGGCACGCGCGCCACGGCGGGGGCGGGCCGCACCACCGTCACGGCGGAGCGATTCGTCGCCCGCAAGCGGGACAGTTGGGAGGAGTTTCGCGTGGCGGCCGAGCGATTGGAGCGCGGCGGTCTCGCCAAGCTCCCGCCGCAGGAGATCCCCGGGTTTGCCGCCCGTTACCGGGAGGTCGCCGCGGATCTGGCGCGTGCCCGGACGTACGGAGTGGATCCCCAGGTCGTAGCGTATCTCGAGCGGTTGGTCGGGGCGGGGCACACGGTGCTGTACCAGGCTCGCGCCACACGCCGGCCGCCGTTCTTGCGCTCGCTCGTGCTCGACTTTCCCGCCGCGGTGGTCCAGTCCCGGCACTATGTCCTTACGGCGTTTCTGCTGCTGATGGTTCCCGCCGCGATCGGATTTGCGATGCTGCGCGAGCGGCCGCGCCTCGCCGAGGAGATTGTGAACCCGGAAATGGTCAGCCGGGCCGAGCAGGCGGCCGAGCGGGAGGCGCGCGGCGAAGGCTATGCGCGCGCCGAAAGCGGCGTCCGGCCCGTGATCGCGGCGGCGATCATCAGCAACAACATCCGCGTCTGCATCATGGCGTTCGCCGGGGGAATGCTGTTCGGGCTGCTCACGGTGTGGGCGCTGGTGTTCAATGGCCTGCAGCTGGGGATGGACTACGGCGTGTTCGCGAACCATCACGCCGCGCTCTACCTCACGACGTTCATCGCCGGCCACGGGGTGCTCGAGTTGAGCGCCATCTTCATTTCCGGAGGCGCGGGGCTGCGTCTGGCCCACGCCCTCGTGGCACCGGGCGATCGCCCACGACTCGAGGCCCTGGTGCTGGATGGACGCATCGCGATGCGGATGATGGGGGCGGTGATCTTCCTGCTCATGATCGCCGGGTCGATCGAGGGGCTCCTCTCGACCAGCGACGCTCCGCGATCCCTCAAGTTCGCGGTCAGCGCGGCCACGGCGGTGTTGCTCGTTCTCTATCTCGCCAACGGGTACCGGTACAACCGCTCCAACGCGCCTTAGTCCCACCACCGGCGCCGGCACCTCGGCCACCACCATCTGGGTGTGCCCCAGTGCCGGTGGGCGGATCGCCACCAGCGGGGGGGCGGGCAGTACCGCGCGCGGTGGAGCCGGCTCATTCGGGAAGACGGTGGAGGCTCTGGGGGTTCCTCCACAACCTAGAGGAGTGATCGATAGAGATCACGCAGATGGTGGTCTCGCAAATCGCGGACAGAGAGCCACAGGTCCTGCTCGGAAGTCGCGCAGAAGATCTCCGCCGTGGCGCGCTCGTGCTCGGTCTCTTCGGCCCCGAACAGAATACGCCCGCGCCACGCCCCGTCTTCGGCATGCCGCAGGGCGAGCCGAACGAGGACACTTTGTCCTTCGAATCGAATGGCGGGGAGATCGTGAACGACTGCTTCGTGTGGCGCCTGAGCCGCTTGACGTGCCGGCTGTGCAGACATGTCGAGCCGTGGGCTGGTTTGGGGAAAGATTATAGGGGGGAGGGGGTTACGCAATATGTTCGGGGTCGGGAATCGGGCCTCGCGTTACAAGCCGCCACGGCGGAGACCTGATCCCCGACCCCGGTGTCCTGGAAATTGAACGGGACCGGCGCGAAGGTGAGCAGAAACAGGGCGAGCGCCGCCCACGCGGGAGCGCGGCGGGAGCGCGGCAGCGGGCGGTAGGCATCCAGCACCGTCGGATGGTCGAGACGGCCGCGCGACATCACGAGCACCAGCCCCGCCCACAGCAGCCAGCCAAGCCACCAGCGCCCCAACACGAGAATTGTCAGCCAGAAAAGTGACGCGACACGGCGGTGCCAACGCGGCACGGCGGCATAGAGGATGTGCCCGCCGTCGAGCTGCGCCATAGGCATGAGGTTCAGCATCGTGACGAACATCCCCACGACACCGGCGAACGCCATCGGGTGCAGCGACACCCGCCCCAGCGTCTGATGCGCCACGAGGCGGGCGAACAGCGTGACCGGTGAATCCCCGACCAGCAGACGGCCGCCGCCGAGTGGCAAACTCATCTCGTGCGCACCCCCGAGCGGCGGGAGGGCGTGGGAGAGCTGCAGACCGACGATCAGGACCGGCAAGGCGACCACGAACCCCGCGATCGGACCCGCGACGCCGACATCGAACAGTTGCCGGCGATCGGACAGCAACGTCCGCAGCCGGATGAACGCTCCCATCGTCCCGATGAACGACGGCCACAGCGGCACCGGCAGGAAATACGGCGGCGAGGTGTCGAGCAGATAGTAGCGGGCAGTGAAATAGTGTCCCAGCTCGTGGGCGAGCAGAATGGCGACGAGCGGCAGCGAGAAGGCCAGTCCCGGTACGAGCGAGGCGACCGGCGACCCGGCGAACCGGATGTGGCCCCGCAGCAATCCCCAGGAATCGTCCACGCTGATCGTTCCGCGAAACACGGCGCCGGCGATCGTCGTCGAGAGGACGGTGAGTAGCAGGAGGGCGAGGTGCAGTGCCCAGCGCTCCGGGTGGGAGGCGGTCTGGCGCGTCAGCACGAGCCAGCGACCACCCGGCTCATCGGACCAGTAGTAGCGGCCGCGCCACGCCGCGAGCGCCGCCGCAAGCTTTGGGGAGGGTCGGGTGTGTGCCGGATGTACAAGCACATCAATGACTTCCCGGTCGCGCAGGGTGGCGGTGCGCCACGCCACGACAAATGGCGCCAGCGCCTCCGGGATCGGGTGATCTTGACTAGAAGGCACGGGTATCCCTATGATAGCGGCTGCACACCCGGTACAACTCTAAACGCTTCCATCATCGATCAACGCGCTCACCACCCTGCCACGGGTCCGTTTCCCCGCCGTTAGCCCAACGGAGTTTTCCCACACGTGGATATCGCCGAGCTGAAGAAGAAGTCCGTCGCCGAACTGCACGCGATGGCCGAGAGCCTCAACATTCAAAACTATTCGGGGCTCCGAAAGCAAGACCTCATTTTCCGAATCGAGCAGTCGCTGCTCGACACCGACACGGTGCTGCGCGGCGAAGGAGTGCTCGAGATCCTGCCGGAAGGGTACGGCTTCCTGCGCTCTCCGGACTGGAACTACCTCTACGGGCCGGACGACATCTACGTCTCGCCGAGCCAGATCAAGCGTTTCGATCTGCGCACCGGCGACACGATCCTCGGCCAGGTGCGGCCGCCGAAGGAGGGAGAGCGCTACCTCGCGCTGCTGAAGGTCGAGACGGTCAACGGCGAGGAGCCCGAGAAAGCCAAACATCGCGTCGCGTTCGACAACCTGCGGCCGCGCTATCCCGAAGAGCGCATCCGCCTCGAGCGCAAGGACGGCGATCTGTCGATGCGGGTGATGGACATTCTCTGCCCCATCGGGAAGGGCCAGCGCGGCTTGATCGTGTCGCCGCCCAAAGCCGGGAAGACGATCCTGATGCAGAAGCTCGCCAACTCCATCATCGAAAATCATCCCGAGGTCTACCTCATCGTGCTGCTCATCGACGAGCGTCCCGAAGAGGTGACCGACATGGAGGAGAACGTCAAGAGCGCCGAGGTGATCTCTTCGACGTTCGACGAGCCCGCCGACCGCCACGTCCAGGTCGCCGACATGGTGATCGAGAAGGCGAAGCGCATGGTCGAGCACGGGAAGGACGTGGTGATTCTGCTCGATTCGATCACCCGCCTCGGCCGGGCGCACAACGTCGTCGTGCCCCACTCCGGCAAAATCCTCTCGGGCGGCGTCGACGCCAACGCACTTCAGAAACCGAAGCGGTTCTTCGGGGCGGCGCGCAACATCGAAGGGGGCGGCTCGCTGACCATTCTCGCCACCGCCTTGATCGACACCGGTTCGCGCATGGACGAGGTGATCTTCGAGGAGTTCAAAGGTACCGGCAACATGGAAGTCATCCTGGACCGCCGCATCGCCGACCGCCGGGTGTATCCGGCCATCGACGTGCAGCGGACTTCGACGCGGAAAGAGGAGTTGCTGCTCGCCAAGGAAGAGCTCAACAAGGTCTACCTGCTGCGTAATTTCCTCGCCGATATGCCGCCGGTGGAAGCCATCGAGTTCCTGCTCGAGCGCATGAAACGCACCAAGTCGAACCAGGAATTCTTCGCGACGATGTCGCAGGGATGAGGCCGGCGGTCGGACGGACGGGCGGTCAGGCGGACGACACCGGCACAAACCGACCGCTCGACCGCCCGACCGCCCCGCCGCACCCCGGCCGCCTCCTCGCCGTCGACTGGGGCGAACGCCGCATCGGGCTGGCTCTCTCCGATGAGACCCAGACCCTCGCTCAGCCGCTCGCCACGCTGACCCGTCGCACCGGGAAACGTTTTCCGATGCAGCCCCTGCTCCAGCATCTCGCGGCGCACCACGTCGTCGGCATCGTCGTCGGCCTCCCACTCGACGAGTCGGGAGGGGAAGGCGAGCCGGCGCACGCCGCCCGCGAGCTCGCCGCCG
>DATFTG010000121.1:0-2392 GCA_035262265.1 Gemmatimonadales bacterium | reverse complement strand
CGCCATGACGTGCTCGTCGAATACCTGGATCTCGTAGCCGATCAGCGGAATCGCGTTGCCGAGGGAGTCCTGCGGGCTCACCGTGATCACGACGGTGTCGGGAATCGACGTGACCGTCCACTCGGTGAGGTTCTTCCCGTTCACGTCGATCGCCAGCTTGTTGCCATGATGGCCCGGCTGCAGCGAGATCCCCTTCGTCCCCTGCGCGCGCGCCGCCGGCGCGACGACGCAGCCGACAAGGACGGCGGCGATCGTGCGCCAGGCGACACGCGACCTTGGGAAACGTTCGGGTGCGGCGGCTACGGTGGTCATTCGGTGCCAAACCCCGTAAGGTTAATGGCCAGATACATATAGCTGTCTGAAGAGTGGAAATGCAAGCTTAGGAATGCCGCAGCCTGGCGGCTTATGGCGAGTGGCGTGAATGTTGCCCGAAAATATCCCGAATACCCGCCTTACAAGCGCGCCCGTATGCCGAGCCCGACCAACCACAGACTCCCGACGTACCCGTTCACCTGCCGGCTGTTGAATTCGAACATCTGTTGCGTCGAGAGCCGCAGCTCGACGACCGTTCTGGGCCCCGCGCCGATATCCACGCCGCTTCCCGCCAGGAACTCGAAGCTCGTGTTCCAGATCCCCGGTCCCTTACTGCCGGTCCGGGCGCGATAAAACCCGACGCCACCCGACAGCACCGGGCGCACGACGTGGTGCGCCGACAGGGCGTAGTCGGAACGGGCATAACCCTCGAGCAGCAGCGGCTTGACCAGTTTCCCCAGGCTGTCGGCGCCGAGCGTGCCAAAACCGATTCCCAGCGCCAGCTCGAGCCCCGATGGAAACTCGAGCCCGCGGTACGCCTCGACCACGAAGCCGTAACGACCCTTGAAGATCGGGTTGTTATTGAAGGAGTAGCGATAGAGCCCGCCGGAAACCCGGCCGCCGATCGTCCATCGCGTCCCCCCGGCCGGGACGCCGGGCTGCCCGCCCTGCCTCGGGGAGATCGCGAGCGCCGTCTCCGCCAGATGCACCAGCAGCCACTGGCGCACCCCCGACGCGCGAATCTGGACCGTCGTTTCGCCCTGGCGGCGCGACTGAAATCGTACCACCGCCTCGCTCTGCGCCACCTGCTGCCGCGCGATCCCCAGGACGCGCGGGTCCCACACCTGGATCTCGAACCCGCTGATCGGCACCACGTTGCCGAGCGCATCGACGGCCTTGATCGTGAGAACGAGCGAGTCGCTGCGCCCGAGGACGACCCAGTTGCTGAGCCGCGCACCGTTCGATTCGAGCAACAGCCGTGCGGCCGGCGCCGGCTGCTGTGCCGCCAGACGCGCCGCGAACCACCCAGCCCCGACCACTGCCAGCCACCGCGGCGACGGCCGCACGAGCCTCTTTCACGTGTGATGCGGTGAAGGCTACGGAGCAGCAGCCATTGGCCACTGCCTGACGCTGCGAATTTCACCCCCACAATGAAGACCAGCAAGTCAGGCGGTCGGGCGGTCAGGCGGTCGGGCGGACGTGGCCGCGTCGGGCTACGACAACGTGCGTGACGCCGTTCCCCGGGACGAACTCCTTCACCTCGTAGTCGAGTCCGGGGAGGTCGATGCCGGCGAGCAGGTGCTCTCCCGAACCCAGGAGCACGGGCGCGATCGCGAGGTGCAGCTCGTCGACCAATCGAGCTTGCAGATACTGGCGGATGATCGACACACCGCCACCGAGCCGGATGTCCCGCGAGCCGGCGGCATCGGTGGCCTGCCGCAACGCGTCATCGATATCGCCGACGAAGCGGAACTCCGTGCCGCCCTTCATGGCAACCGGCTTGCGCGGGTGACGCGTGAGCACGAACACGGGGACGTGATAGGGCGGCTCGTCGCCCCACCACCCCTTCCACTGGTCGTCGGGCCACGGCCCGCGCACCGGTCCGAACATGTTGCGACCGAGGATCCAGGCGCCGATGTTCGCGAAGCCGCGCTGCATGAACTCGTCGTCGACGCCCGTCGTGCCCTCGGCCCCCTTGTCGCGACCCATCTGCCGGAATGTGCGGGTCGGGAACATCCACTCATGCAGCGCCTCACCTCCGGCGCCGAGCGGTTCCTCGCGGCTCTGCCGCGGCCCCGCGCCGTAACCGTCTACTGAAATCGAGAATGTGTGTACGCGGAGCCTGGCCATGCGCTTCTCCTTTCATTTCAAGAACGCCTCCGTCATTCCGAGGATCCAATCCGTCCGCTCCACGATCGACACATGCGTCGTTCCCGGCAGGATGGCGAGCTGCGACGGCGGCAGCGGATGCAGGTCGCCGGCGACGCCGCCGCCCAGCAACCGCAACAGCTCCACGGCGTGCTCGGGCCGCACCACGTCGGCATCGCCGTTGATGATGAGCACCGGCGCCTTGATCCCC
>DATFTG010000120.1:0-4614 GCA_035262265.1 Gemmatimonadales bacterium | reverse complement strand
GCGCAGGCCCTGCAACAGCGTGGTCATGGGCCAGTAAATGCGCTTCACCAGACTGTCGCCGCCCTCCATATGCATCGCCATGTGGCTCATGAGGGGCGGGGCCGGCTGGATGACGAAGGGGCCCATCGTGATCACCACGAGATGCCGCGCCGAATCGACGAGCACCCCGCGCTGCGCATCGGGGGGCGGTGCGGGGTGCGACAGACTCGAGGTGTACAGCGACACCCCCAATGCGGCGGCGAAGGGAAGACGAGGCACGGCACTGAAGATCTCGATCATAGGTGCTGGCGCTCGGATTGAGGGTGACGACCGGAACCGCCAAGATACGGTGCGGGCGGGCGCCCCGCGAGGGCGGCAGGCTGGCGCACCTCGGGTTCGGCCGGTAATCTTCCGCAACCACTCGCCATGATCCGCTTCACGCATTTGAAGGGCTCGCTCCAGGGCACGACGTCCAGCAGCGACAAGCGGTGGCTGCGCGTCGGGACGGGACACGATTGTGAAGTCCGCTACGACGGCGCCGAGGAGCCGCGCGTCGCTCCCTACCATGCCGCGGTCGTGCTCAAGGAAGGCGCCTACCATCTGATCGACCTCGACGCGCCCGGCGGCGTGCGGGTCAACGGCAAGAAGGTCTCCAAGATCGAGCTGCGCTCCGGCGACAAGATCCGCTTCGGAGCGACCGGCGGTCCCGAAGCGCAGGTCGACATCGTCATCGACTCCACCTACGATCAGGCCCAGGACGCGGCCGAAATCCAGAAAGTCCTGCAGTCGGGATCGCGGGGGTCGGCGACAGGACAGATCTTCGCGCTCACCGCGCAGCGCATCGCGGAAGAGCGCGCCAAGGCGGGCGGCGTGCGCTCGCGCAAGACGATGGACCACATCGCCACCGCGGTGCAGGAAGTCTCCGAGGTGGTGAAGAAGCAGACCAAGAAGCGCTGGGTGAAGGTGGTCGGGATCGTGACCGCCGCGGCGATGGTGGTGATCGCCGTGATGGGGACGGTGATCTATTTCCAGCATCGCCAGATCGCCCGGCTGCTCGACGCCAAAGGACACTTCGACGAGCAGATCCGGCAGATCCAGCAGCAGATGCAGGCGGAGCAGGACTCCTCGAAGCTGGCCCAGCTGGAGCAGCGCTACCTCGACGCCACCTCCAACGCCGAGCGGACGCTCGCCGATCTGGCGCGGGCCGATCAGGCCAAGGCGAAGGAGGTGGCGAATGTCGGAGACGAGCTGGACAAGGAGATCCGCAACATCCTCGCCCAGTTCGACGCCACGACCTACGCCGTGCCGCCGATCTTCAAGGAGCGGCTGCAGTATCAGATCGACCAAATGCTCAAGGATCCTGTGACCCTGCGCCTGGTCTACCAGCGCAAGGTCCAGTACTGGCCGGTGATCCAGCGCGATTTCCGGGCGCTCGAGCTCCCCGAGGTGATGGGCTACGTCGCCTGGACCGAGTCGCGCTTCGACCCGAAAGCCAAGAGTCACGCCGGAGCGGTGGGGATGTGGCAGCAGATGGCCGTGAGCGCGCGTGAGCTGGGCTTGAAGGTGGACGACAAGGTCGACGAGCGTACCGACGTCGACAAGCAGACGCGCGCGGCGGCTCGACACCTCGCCAACCTGTTGGCCGAATTCGGCGAGGACGCGTTCATGCTTGCGATGGCGAGCTACAACCGCGGGGAGAACGGCGTGCGCGGGGTGCTGCACAAGGTTGCGCAGACGCCGGGCGGCTTCAAGAAGCAGAACCGCGATTTCTGGCACCTCTACCGCATGAAGCTGCTGCCCACGGAGACGATGGAGTACGTGCCCAAGATCCTTGCGGCTGCGGTGATCTGCAGTAATCCCGAGCGCTACGGACTCGTGTCACCGGGCACGCCGGTGGCGGCCACCACAGCGCCGTCCTCCGCTCCGTCGCCGGCGCAGCCGTCGGACCCGGCGCGCGTGGCGCGCCGCCCTGCGCGGTAGCGTGGGGGCGGCGCCACCGGCGCTCGCGGCCTCCCCGGCCGTCACGCTCGAGCACGTCGCCAAACGGTTCGGTGACGTCACCGCCGTGCACGACGCAGACTTCACGATCGCGCGCGGCGAATTTTTTTCCCTGCTCGGTCCCTCGGGTTGCGGCAAGACGACGACGTTGCGCCTGATCGCGGGTTTCGAGACGCCGTCGGCCGGACGGGTGTTGCTGGAAGACCAGGACGTCTCGGCGGTGCCGCCGTACCGGCGCCGGGTCAACACGGTGTTCCAGCACTACGCCCTCTTCCCGCACCTGTCGGTGTACGACAACGTCGCGTTCGGACCGCGCAGCCTCGGTCTCGCGGAGGGCGAGATCCGGCGCCGCGTGCGCGAGCTGCTGGAGGTCGTGCGGCTCGCCGATCTCGAGTCGCGGCGGCCGGCGCAGCTGTCGGGAGGACAGCAGCAGCGCGTCGCCCTGGCCCGCGCCCTCGTCAATTTCCCCGTCGCGCTGCTGCTCGACGAGCCGCTCGGCGCCCTCGACCTCAAGCTGCGGCAGGCGATGCAGCTCGAGCTGAAACGGATCCAGCGAGACGTCGGCATCACGTTTCTCTACGTCACGCACGACCAGGAAGAGGCCCTCACGATGTCGGACCGGATCGCCGTGATGGCCGAAGGCCGCATCGAGCAGATCGACACCCCGCAGGCGATGTATCACGCTCCGGCCAGCGTCTTCGTCGCCGACTTCCTGGGGCGCGCCAATCTGCTGCCCGCCCGCGTGACCAGCGTGAGCGGCGCGCAGGTTCGTGTCACCCTGGCCAGTGGCCACGCCATCGAGCTGCCCGCTCCCCCTTGGAAACCGGTGGCCGGTGCCGCGGTACTCGTCATGGTGCGACCGGAACGGGTGCGGGTCGGGCCCGGCCCGGTGCCGGGGGCGTTCCCGGCGACGGTGGTCGAGGTCGTGTTTCAGGGACCAGTGGTGCATTGCGGGCTGCGCGCCGGCGACGGCACGGAGCTGGTCGCCCATCTCGGACCTGCGGCCGCGGCTGCGGCCCTGGTCCCGGGGCAGCAGGTATTCGTCGACTGGGATCCCGACGCCCCGCGTCTCCTGCCGCCGGCGGGGAACGGAGAGGGGACGTGAGGCGCTGGAGCCGGCGGCGGTTTCTCAGCACGTCACTCGGCGCGACGGCGGCGGCGCTGGGAGGCAGCAACGTGGTCGGTTGTCGGTCATCGGTGGGCGGCGGGAAGGTGTTGCGGATCTCGAACTGGCCGCTCTACATCGACGACCGGACGATCCCCGATTTCCAGCAGGCCACGGGGATCACCGTGCAGTACCACGAAGACATCAACGACAACAACGAATTCTTCGCGAAGATCGCCGAGCCGTTGCGGCGCGGCCAGAGCATCGACCGCGACGTCATTGTCCTGACCGACTGGGTGGCGGGCCGCGTGATCCGCCTCGGCTACGCCACGCCGCTCGACCAGACCGCCTTTCCCAATCGTGCGAACCTGGTCCCGCTCGCCCAGAATGCCGACTTCGACCCCGGCCGCCGCTACTCGGTGCCGTGGGTGTTCGGGATGGTCGGGCTGGGATACAACCCGCGCATCACCGGCCGCGAGATCACCGGTGTGCGGGATCTGTTCGATCCCGCGTTCAAGGGCCGCGTGACGATGGTGACGGAGATGCGTGACACGCTGGGCCTGGTCATGCTCGGTGAGGGGCGCGACCCGATGCAGTGCACCGCCGACGACATCCGTGTGGCGGCGGCGCGTGTGAAGCAGGCGCGCCAGAGCGGGCAGGTCCGCGCCTTCACCGGCAACGACTACACCGAGGATCTCGCCAACGGCAACATCGCCGTCGCGATCGCCTGGTCGGGGGATATCCAGGGATTGCACGCCGACAATCCCGATCTGCGCTGGGTGGCGCCGCAGGAAGGGGCGATCCTGTACTCGGACAACATGCTGATTCCCAGGAGCAGCGATCGCGTGGCGCTCGCGATGCGGTGGATCGACTGGTGCTATGCGCCGGCCCATTCCGCCCAGATCGTCAGCCGGGCGGGGTACATCAGCGCTGTGCAAGGCGCGATCCCCGCACTCGAGCGCATCGCTCCGGCCCTGGCCAGAAGCCCGCTCGTCAACCCGCCGCCCGCCGTGCTGGCCCAGCTGCGCAACTTCCGCGAGCTCTCCGACGCCGAGGACGCGAGCTTCACCCGTATCTTCCTCGATGCCATCGGCGGGTAGCGGGCGGCGCGCGACGCTCGCGCCGGCGCTGCTCGTCCTCCCCGGCGTCGCCTGGCTGGCGCTGTTCTTCGTACTGCCGCTGGTCACCCTCGCCGGCACATCGGTCGCCGCGCCGTGGTGGGACGGCTACGCGCGCGCATTTACGGGATACGGGACGATTTTCGCCCGTTCGTTCGGTTTCGCGGCGCTCGCTACCGTTGCGGCGCTGCTGCTCGCCTATCCGCTGGCCTACGTGCTCGCATTCCGCGCGGGACGCCTGCGCCCGGTGCTGCTCGGGCTCGTGATCCTGCCGTTCTTCACGACCTTCCTGGTGCGCACGTTCGCCTGGAAGACGATTCTCAACGACGGTGGTCTCGTGGTGCGCGTGTTGCAGACGGTGCACCTCCTGCCGCCGGGCGGCCGGCTGCTCGATACCGCCTGGGCGGTGATCGG
>DATFTG010000119.1:0-10444 GCA_035262265.1 Gemmatimonadales bacterium | reverse complement strand
AAGCGCGCGGTGGTGCGGTGGATCTCGGTCTCGAAGAAGCCGCGGCGCACGAGGGCGGCGTCGGAGCGGTCGACGAACATCTGGTGGGTCACGACCTCGGCCCGCACGCGTCCCGCGCTGTCGGTCGACAGCGACACGAAGTGGACATCGGGAATGTAGAGCGTGCGGTCGCGCGCCCACTGCCGCGATTGCCCGGCGGGTCCCGAGATCACGTCGTAGAACGCACGCAGCATGCCGTCGACCGTCGCCACGTCCTCGGGGCGCGGCTCAACCGCCGCAACCGCGATGTGCTGCGCGAGTGGGCGCTGTGCGGCGCCGACACCGGCACCGGTGATGATCACGACGGACAGCACAGACGCACATCGCCGCATGGAACCTCCGCATTGGGAATACGAGAAGGTACGTGTGATCTGCGACACACGTCGAGCACGGGGGAACGCGAACGATGGAACCCCGGCCGCCGGACTGGTGTCATCGGGGTGGGTGCGAGAGGGCACCCGAATTCAACAAAGGAGGAATCATGAAGAGCCTGCGACACACGCTCTTTGCGGCTGCCCTCCTGCTCGTGTGCTTCAGCGTCCCGGCGCACGCGCAGCGGGCGCATATCGGTCCACACTTCGGCTACAACTTCGACATGGACCGGGCGCTGATCGGTGCGCAGATGCTGCTGCCGCTCAGCAGCGACGTCGAATTTTATCCTTCGTTTGATTACTACTTCGTCGACACGGGGTCGCGCGTCGGCTTCAGCGGCGACCTGAAATTCCGTGTGCCGACGGGGTACGGTTCGGACTTCTATCTCGGCGGCGGCTTGAACTACCAGAATGCCTCGCTGAGCGGGGCGTCCGACCATGATACCGGATGGGACCTGTTGTTCGGTCTCGAGTCGCGCCGCGGTCCGGCGCATCCGTTCATCGAGGGTCGCGTGCTCGGCCATACGAGCACGAGCTTTCAGATCGGTGCGGGATTGAACTTCACGATCTTCTAGAAACAGAAGGTTGCGGAGGGTGTGAATGATGGTGGAGGTTGGTGGAGGACAGCGCCAACCTCCACCATCCTCCAAATCCCCCTCAACCTCCTCGCCTCACCGCCACCCTCGCAGACTCCTCACGTAGTCGTGCAGCACCAGAAACTTCTCGAACACGACCACGCCCTTGCGCTTGCGGCCGAATTCGCCGAACAGCTCGCGCAGCCGGCCGCGCCGGGCGACGTAGAAGCGGAACGTCTCGGCGAAATCCTCCTGGGGATGCGTGCCGGCATAGCGGCTGACGTAGTCCACCAGCGTCGTCGCGACGCGGCGGCGCTCGAAGTCGACCCAGTGCTCGTCGGCCACGCGGTACGCCCGCCGCACTTCCCCGAAGGCGCGGCGGAACCGCCCCGTGCGCGTCCACGACCAGTTGTGATACAGGAACGAGTGGCCCAGCTCGTGGAGGATCAGGCCGGTGAGCGTGTTCCAGGAGATTTCGTCGCGACGCCGCTTGCTGGTGACGTAGCGACGATCGATCTCGATCACTTTGGGACCGTAGGGCGACACGCCGGAGACGCCGGGCCGCAGCAGCACGCGGTAGTCCCAGTCCTTGACGCGCGACACGATGAGGAGGCGCCGTACGCGGCGCAGCGCCCGCTCGATCAGGTCGCGGCCGGTGGCGTCCTCGCCGCACCAGGGACAGGTGTCCATCCAGTCGTCGACCCCGCGGTCGCAGTGCGGGCAGTGGTTCTGGAACCGGTCGTACTTCCACCACTGCACCTTGCTGCACCAGGGACACCATTGCATCGGGTATTGCAGGCCGCCGTGGCAGCGGCGGCAGCGTCGCTCGTACTTGAATCCCTTGGGCCGCTTCAGCGGCTCGGGGCTCGAGTCGCGGTCGGCGATGTCGCGCCCGCACCACGGGCACCACGAGAAGCTGTCGGAGACGATCCAGCGGCAGTAGCGGCACTCGGCGCCGGTCTCGAGCTGCGTGTCGCCCCACACCAGCTGCTTGCTGCAGTTGGGGCAGTGGTACCAGAAGCGCTGCAGCTCGGCACGGCAGCGCGGGCAGCGCAGCTCCGGCCGCGGGATTTCGCGGCGCTTGCGCGCAATCAGGCTGCGCACCGCCGACCAGGCGTCGCTCATCGGCGCATCGCCTCGTCCACGAGACGCTGGATGAACTTCTGGTAGCTCATGCCCGCCTTCTCCGCGGCGTTGGCGAATTCGTGGCCATAGGCGATGAACGGATTCGGGTTCGCCTCCAGGACGTAGACCTCGTGATCGTGCGTCACCCGCAGGTCGATGCGCCCGTAATCCTGCAGCCACAGCGCGTGGAACGCCGTTTCGCAGGCGTCCCGGATCTTGGCGCGCAGGACTTCCGACAGGCGCGCGAATCCCGATCGAATATGGTGGCGCTCACGGTATTCCTCATCCCACTTCGCCTTGTACGTCGCGATGCGCCGCTCCGCTTTCGAAAGCTTGCCGAAGTGCAGCTCCACCACCGGCAGAAATTCGATTGTGTGGTTCCCGATCAGCCCGGCGTACAGCTCGCGCCCCTCGATCAGCTCTTCGGCGATCGCCGCCTGCCGGTACTTCTCGTGAATGAAGGCGACCCGCTCCGCCAGGCTCTCATCCTCGCTCACGACCGACGACTGCGCGATCCCAACGGACGCGTCTTCCATCAGCGGCTTCACGATGAGGGGAAACCGCAGCGTCGACGGTCGCAGGAACGGGTCCCCGGGGTGAAACGTGGCGAATTCCGGGACCCGGATGCCGTGATGCTTCAGGATCTTCTTACTCATCGACTTGTTGCGCGCCACGAGGAGGCCCGTCGGCGTGCAGCCGGTGTGCCGCCAGCCGTGCATCTCGAGCACCGCCGCCACGGCGTATTCGTACTGTGAGCTGCCGCGAAACCCTTCGCAACAATTGAACACCAGCGACGGCCCGAACTCCGTCAGCTGATTGATCAGCGGCCGGACATCGTCGACGATGCCGACGAAGCGCACCTCGTGCTCGTTCTGGATCAGGGCGCGGGCGACGTCGTACTCCGCCTCCTCGACCTTCCCCTCGGACATTTCGCGGCGGTAGTCCTCGTCGCCCCAGTCGGGATGCGGCGTGTCGAACACGACGGCGATCTTCACGCGGCGCTCCGCTTCACCCGCGCCATGTCCCGCCCCACCGTCCGTAGCGCAAACAGGATCACCACACCTCCGAGCAACCCCACCGCGGGCAACAACAGCATCGCGCGCCGCAGCGCGTCATCGGCGGCCAGGTGCCAGACGCTCTGTAGCCGGTCCGAGAGGAACCCCACGAGCGGCGGCGCGACCGCGTCCCCCGCCAGATGTGAGAACAGCAGGAACGCTCCCATGACCGACGAGCGCACCGCGGCCGGCACCACGTCGAAAATCACCGCCGACAACGGGCCATTGTACCACGTATAGAAGAAGTATGTGCCGATCACGCAGGGGACGAAGAACTTGAGCCCGGGCGACAGGATCAGGACCACCACGATCGGGGCGCCGAGGATGAACCCGCCCCCCGCGACCGCCACGCGGGCGCCTTTCCATTTCGTGGCCAGCCAGTCGGCGAGCCGGCCGCCGACGAGGGCGCCGGACAGGCCGCCCAGCAGCCCCCAGATGCCGAATTCGCGTCCGATGTCGCTCACCGAGAACCCGTGCACGCGCTGCATGAAGCTCGCGGCCCAAGCGATCAGCCCGTTCACCGCGAAGGTCACCAACGCACCGCCCACGAATACCCAGATGAGCGTCGGCACGCGCAACACCAGCGCCGAGGCTTCGAGAAACTCCTCGAACGCGGAGGCGGCGACCTCGGTTGCCTGACTCCCCTGCTCGAGCGCCAGCGGGACGAGCCGCGCGACCGTCCACGCGACGCCGACACCGACGAACATGCCGAACACCGCCACGGTCATTTCGTTGGGCACCGCGCGAATCAGCCCGAGCACACCACTGACCAGCGTCCCGAGCGCGGTGAGCCAGATCAGCGGCCTCGCGTAGCGCAACGCCTGTCTCAACCCCGTCGTCGTGAAGCGGCGCAGCGTGGTCGCGAGGGGAGTCGGCGGGCGCCGCTCCGGCTCGCGCAGCCGCGAAGCAAGGAGCGCGAGGGCGAATCCCGGAACCCCCAGCCACAGAAACGCGAGCCGCCAGCCATAGATTTCCGCCAGCACGCCGCCGAGCCACACACCCGCCACACCGCCCAGCGCCGTGCCGACGGAGTAGATGCCGAGTGCCCAGGCGCGGCGCCGTTCCTTGTAATACTCGGCGATCAATGCCTGAGATGTGGACCCGTAGCCAGCCTCGCCGACCCCGACCATCGCGCGGCAGAAGAACAGCTGCCAGAAGCCGCGCACCGCCCCGCCGAGCGACGTGAACAGGCTCCAGATGCCGACGCCCCAGGCGATGACGCCGCGGCGCGATTTCAGGTCCCCGAGGACGCCGAGCGGCAGCGCGGCCAGGGAGAGGACGATGATGTAGGCGGAGCCGATCCAGCCGAGCTGCTGATCGGTCAGATCGAGGTCGTGTTTGATCGATTCGAAGACCGCGAACACGACGTTGCGGTCGGCGTAGTTGAAGAAGTTGATCAGCGTCAGCAGAAAGAGGGCGTAGGCCGCATACGCCCGGGACCCGCCGACGGGACGCGCCACTCAGCGCTCGCGGCCGCCGGTTGCGCGCGCGGCGCGCTCGTCGCGCTCCGCCTTGGACGCCTTGTACGCCTTCTGCAGCTGGTCCATCATCGCCGCGCGACGGTCGTAGAGCCGCTTCAGCGGGCGGGGTTTGCGGCGCGCGAGGGCGTAGGCGGCGAGAATCGGAAACGCCACCGTGTTGTCGAGGTAACAGACGACCGTCCCGGGAAGCTGATCGGGATCGACTTTCCCCCAGCTCACCGCCTCGGCCGGCGTCGCCCCGGAGAGCCCGCCGGTGTCGGGACGCGCGTCGGTCATCTGCAGGTAGTAGTCGTGACCCTTCTCGCTGATTCCCAGCACCTCCTGGATCTGAGGCTCGGTCTGCAGCACGAAATTTTTGGGACTGCCCCCGCCGATCAGCAGCACCCCGCTCTTGCCGTCGTGCGTCTTGGCGTCGAACACGATCGCCGACGTCTCGTTGACGTCGGCCGAGACGTCGAAGCGCAGCTGCGATCCGTCGAGCGCCTGCTCGGCGACATTCATCCCGATCGAGGAGTCGCCCGGCGAGGAGGTATAGATCGGCACGGCGCATTCGTGCGCGACCGCCAGCACCGAGCGGCGCGACAGCCCCAGCGCCTTCTCGCGCTCGCGCACGAACCCGCCCAGCATGTAGTGGTATTCGGCGGTGCTCATGGGGCGCTGGAATTCGGGGCGCGCCGACACTTCGCGGATATAGGCGTCGGTCGAGAGCAGCACATCGTAATGGAAGAAGATGTCGTAGATGCGCACGACGCCTTCCTCGCGCAGCTCGACGTCGTCCGCGAACGGCGTGCCGCGGTGCATCGAGAGCCCCAGGCCGAAATGGGCGTCGTGATAGAGATTCGCGCCAGTCGAGACGATCCAGTCGATGAAGCCCGCTTCCATCAGGGGGATGATGGTGCTCATGCCGAGTCCCGCCGGCGTCATCGCCCCGGTCAGGCTCATCCCGACCGTGGCGTTGTCCGCGAGCATGCGGTCGCTGTAGAGGCGACACGCCTCGCGTAGCCGCCCGGCGTTGTACGCGAGAAACGCGTTGTCGACCAGCTCGGCGACGGTCTCCGTCCCGGAGACGCCCTGGGGATCGATCCGCGGACCGCGGAGAAAGCCGGATGTGGTCACCGCTTCACCTCGGACGGCTGGTGTGGGAGGTTCTGCGCTCGCGGGCCTGCACGACCAGCTTGACCGCTTCCTCGGGCTCGTCGGTCACGTGGAACAGATCGAGATCCTTGGTATCGATCTTTCCCTCGCCGGCGACCCGCTCCATCAGCCAGTCACGCAGACCCTTCCAGTACTCCCGCCCGAACAGCACGACGGGGAAATGCTTCACTTTGCCCGTCTGAATCAGGGTCAACGCTTCGAACAGCTCGTCCATCGTTCCGAAGCCGCCGGGGAAAACGATGAACGCCGTCGAGTATTTCACGAACATCGTCTTGCGCACGAAGAAGTACCGGAAGTTGATGGAGCGCTCGACATAGGGATTCGTGCCTTGCTCGAACGGCAGCTCGATGTTGCAGCCGATCGAGAGCCCGTTCCCTTCCTGGGCGCCGCGGTTCGCCGCCTCCATGATGCCGGGACCGCCGCCGGTAATGATGGGGAAGCCATGCCGGGCAAGCAGCCGCGTCGTCGCGACCGCCTTGTCGTAGTAGGGGTCGTCCGGCCGGGTGCGCGCCGATCCGAAGACGGTGACCGCGTAGCGGACGTCCGAGAGGGTGTCGAAGCCTTCCACGAACTCGCCCATGATCCGCAGCACGCGCCACGGGTCGGTGTGCACGAAGGCGCGCCGCTCCGACGACGGGGCGGTCGTGAGCAGGCGTTCGTCTTCAGTGAGGGCGGTGCGCGGCGAGTCGGGCGAGTGCTGCGGCATGGTCATCCTGCACGTTGTAAAAGAAGGGGGAAAGGCGGACGTGCCCGGGTCGGGCATCCGCCACGATCGCGCCGGCGGCGAGGTGGCGCACCGCCGCGGGCGGGTCGGCGGCCGGCAGCATCACGATCGCCGACCGCTGCTCGGGGTTTGGCGCGACTTTGGGCCGGAATCCCTGGTCGGTGGCGCGCGCCACGAGGTCTTCCGCGAGCGCGGCGGTGACGCGCCGGATCGCCGGCACCCCGATCTCCTCGATGTACTCGAGCCCGCCGAGCTGCGTGTAGATCGCGGCGAGGGCCGGCGTTCCCAGCTCGAAGCGGCGCGCGTCGTCGTGAAACTCGAGCGAGCGTGGCTCGAAAGCGAATTGATCCTTATGGCCGAACCACCCGGCGACGGTCGGCACGATGCGGTGCTCGGGACGATCGCGCACGTAGCAGAACACGATTCCCGTCCCGCCCAGCAGCCACTTCAATCCGCCGGCGATGAGGAAATCCACGCCGCTCGCCGGGGCGTCGACCGGCACCTGCCCCACCGATTGATAGGCGTCGATGAGACAGAGCGCGCCCTTGCGATGCGCGATATCGGCCACGGCCGCGATATCCTGAATGGCGCCGCTCGTGAAATAGACGTGGGAGGTCGCGACCAGGGCGGTGCGGTCATCCACGGCGCGCGCGATCGCGTCGACGGGGACGCTCACCTGGTCTGGGCTTTCGATGATGACGAGCTCGATGCCCTGGGGGCGCTTGGCGAGCCACTGATACACGACGGTGGGAAAGTCGAGCGACGTGACGACAACGCGCGGCCGCCGCGCGTAATCGAGCGCGCTCGCGACGGCCGCGACCGCAACAGAAACGCTGGGGGCGAGAGCGATCGTGTCGGCGCCGGCGCCGATGACGGCTCCGTAGCGACTCCGCAGCTCGGCGAGAGCCTCCCACCAGACGTCGTACCAGGCCGCGGCGCCGCGCGCCTGCCACACGTCGAGAAAGCCGGCTACCTTGCGCCGGGCCCGGTCCCCGAGCGGTCCCAGGGAGCAGGTGTTGAGGTAGATCCGGTCCCGGAAAATGGGGAATTCACTCCGGTAGCCGGCCAGAGGGTGCGCGATCGAGCCGGCCGCGACGCCGCTTGCAAGCGTCATAGGCGCTGAATATACAGAAGCCATGCAGACTCCGGCGAGTTGGACCTCACTTGTCGCCCGTCTGGCGTTGCGCGCAGTGGTGCGGCCGCGTCTGGCCGTGGACCTGCTGCGCCTCACCTGGAGTTTTCGTGCGCGGGACTGGTACCGCCGCGCGCCATTTCTGCCGTTGCCACCGCGCGAGTACATCCGCTGGCGCATGTTCACCGCCTACGGTGATGAGGACGCCATTCCGCCAATCGACGATGTGGTGAGATTCGCGCGGTGGCGGCGAGAGACGATGCGGTTGTAAAAGACAAGAGGTATGGAAAAGGCGTAAGGTGTGAGGCGTATGGAGAAAGACGTAACGACTGACGCGCGGGTCAGCGTCGAGCTGAAGCGCAGAGCGCTCGCGCTGGGATTCGATGCGGTCGGCATCGCGCCGCTCGAGGAGAATCCGCATGCGGATGCGCTCGATCGGTGGCTCGCGGCTGGATACGCCGGAACCATGACGTACCTGCAGCGGCAGGCGGCCAAGCGGAAGGATCCGCGGCTGATCATGCCGGGTGCGCGGTCGGCAGTCGTGACGCTGACCAACTACTGGCATGGGACCGCACCCTCTGGGGCCAGGTCCGCGCGCGTGGCGCAGTACGCGTGGTCCACGGACTATCACCGCATCATCGGGCCGCGACTCGAGCAGCTCGCGCGCGTGATCGCCGATCTCGTCCCCGGCGCGCAGTGCCGATCGTACGTGGACGCCGGGCCGGTACCGGAGCGCGACCTCGCCCAGCGGGCAGGACTCGGCTGGATCGGCAAGAACACGATGCTGATCGATCCGGCTATCGGCTCGTTCACCTTCATCGGGACCGTCCTGACCGACGCCGAGCTCGAGCCCGACCCGCCGTTCGAGGCCGATCGTTGTGGGACGTGCCGCGCCTGTCTCGACGCCTGCCCCACCGCGGCGTTTCCGGAGCCTCACGTTCTCGACGCACGGCGCTGCATCTCCTATCTCACGATCGAACATCGCGGTGCATTCTCAGAAGACGAACGCGGGCAGGTGGGTGAGTGGCTCTTCGGCTGCGATATCTGTCAGGACGTGTGCCCGTGGAACGTGCGCTTCGCCCGCGCGACATCCGATCCCGCTTTCACGCCGCGTCCGGAGACCGCTCACCCCGATGTAGCGGAGCTGCTCGAGGTCGACGCCGCGGCGTTCGAGAGCCGCTATGGCGACACCGCGTTCGAGCGACCAGGCGTGGATGGGGTACGGCGCAACGCGAAAGCAGTACTGGAAAACAGGCGGGTGCGATCGTGACGGCGAGTCGCATCGACGACATCCAGCGTCAGCTGGCGCAAGGTCTTGCCCGTATCGACCCGCACCACCGCCTGCTCGGCCGCCCTACGAGCTTCCGCGTGATCGACGGCCGCGCGCTCGAGATCACGTTTCGCGACGTCGCCGGGATCGCGGAAGCGGAGGCACAGGGGGTGAAACGCGTGCTGGGAGCGGACAGCACCTACAGCGTGTCGCCGCAGACGGCGGAGCAAGTGACTGTGAGGTTTGTGG
The DNA here is from genome assembly GCA_035262265.1 of Gemmatimonadales bacterium. Taxonomy (GTDB): domain Bacteria; phylum Gemmatimonadota; class Gemmatimonadetes; order Gemmatimonadales; family GWC2-71-9; genus DASTHG01. The sequence goes on along the minus strand of DATFTG010000119.1, from coordinate 1,268 downwards.
TACCGCTCTAGGAGATGGTAGGGGATGGTCCCCCTACCGTCTCCTACCGTCTCCTACCAGCCGTAGTATCGGCATCTCCGGCGGATTCCCAAACCGCAGCGGCATCGCCGAGGATCCAACCCCCGCAGAGATGTAAATCCAGCATTCTCCGACGCGATGCAGGCCGTGCATGTACCGTTTGCCGAATTGTGACGGCACCGTCAGCGGGCCGATGATCGGCCAGTGCACCTGGCCGTTGTGGGTGTGCCCGGAGAGCATGAGATCGACGCGCACGTCAGGCGGCAGGTACTCGATGAGGTCGGGGTTGTGGGAGATGAGGACGCGCGGGACATCCGGGGGCACGTCTCGCAGCGCGTCGCGCGGGCGCACGGCGCCATGGGTGAAGTCGTCGACGCCCCCGACGGCCAGCGCGGCGGCACCGCGACGAATCAGCCGATGGCGGTTGTGCACGATGTCCGCTCCGGCGCCGCGAATCACCGCGGCCACCGCTTCGGCTCCCACCCAATGATCGTGGTTGCCGAGCACCGCCATGGTCCCGTCGGGTGCGGTGTACCGGGCGAGGACCCGCTGCAGGTCGTGCAGATCGCTCTTCGCGTGGCTGACGAAGTCACCGCCCAGGACGACGAGATCCGGCTCGAGCTCGGCGACGCGTTCGGCCACGCGCTCGAGCCACCACGCGGGCACGACGGGGCCGCGATGCATATCGGTCACGAGCGCGATGCGATAGTCGGCGAACGCCTGTGGCAGCCCACGAATCGCGACCTCGATCTCCGGTGTCGCGAGGTCGGCACGCTCCCAGTGCGCCAGCCAGGCCGCCAGCCGCTCGAGCACCCAGCCTATCGGGACTTTGGTCGCCAGCTCGAAGCGCGGCGGCCGAGCGACTTCACTCGGGAGTCGCCGTCGAGGGTGCCAGAGCGGACCTATCATCGCGGCGCACCGTTCTCGAGAGCTCGCGTCTCGCCGAACGCCAGCTGCCAGTAACGCTCCTCGGGCAGTCCTGCGGCGCGCCATGCAGCTCGTGCGCGCTGGGGCGGCCCGTCGAGCGGCTCATCGGTGAGCGGGAACGTCCCCCAGTGCATCGGCACGAAGCGAGGTCCTCCGAGGTCACGCGCCGCCTGGACCGCTTCTTCGGGATCCATGTGCACCGGGCGCATGAACCAGCGCGGGTCGTAGGCACCGATCGGGATCAGCGCGATGTCGAATGGTCCGAAGCGCGCGGCGATCTTGGCGAACTCGGGGTGGTACCCGGTGTCGCCAGCGAAAAAGAG
>DATFTG010000118.1:0-7717 GCA_035262265.1 Gemmatimonadales bacterium | reverse complement strand
AAGACCGAGCGGGTGATCGGGTCGTCGCAGAGTGCGTTGCTCACGGCGCTGGAGCGCGTGCTGCTCGATCAGTTCACGCCGGCGTGGGTCATCATCAACGCCGAGGGCGAGTGCCTGTACTTCTCGAACCGCACCGGCAAGTACCTCGAGCCCGCGGCGGGGCTGCCAAGCGCCGAGATCGTCAACATGGCCCGCCCCGGCCTGCGGCTCGACCTGCGCGCGGCCATCCACAAATCCGTCAAGACCAATCAGCCGGTCACCCACGAAAACGTCGTGGTGGAAACGAACGGGGATATCCAGCGCATCGACCTCATGGTCCGTCCGATGCCGGAGCTCTCCGGCACCGCGCAGCTGTATCTCGTGGTGTTCAAGGAGCAGGGGGCTCCCCGCAGCCGGACCGATGCCGCCGCGGAGGGTGCGGTCCTGCGGACCGGGGACGCCATCGTGCAGCAGCTCGAAAGCGAGCTGCGAACCATGAAAGAGCACCTGCAGGCGACTGCCGAGGAGCTGGAGACGTCGAACGAAGAGCTGAAATCCTCCAACGAGGAGCTGCTCTCCACCAATGAAGAGCTGCAGTCGTCCAACGAGGAGCTGCAGACGTCCAAGGAAGAGCTGCAATCGGTGAACGAGGAGCTGGAAACCATCAACACCGAGCTCACCAAGAAGGTGCAGGAGCTGGACGGAGCCAACAGCGATCTCGAGAATCTGTTCCATGGGACGCAGCTGCCGACGCTGTTTCTCGACAACAACCTGCGGATCAAACGGTTCACCGGCGCGTCGACGGAGGTGTTCCGGCTCATCGAGGCCGACGTGGGCCGGCCGATCACCGATATCGCACCCCGGTTCGTGAACGACCTCGTATCGGACATGAAGAGCGTGCTGCGTACCCTGGCGGCGAAGGAGCGGCAGATCCACGTGCCGGAGGAGGGGAGCTCCTACCTCATGCGCATCCTGCCCTACCGCCGGCTCGACAACGTCATCGACGGACTCGTCCTGACGTTTCAGAACATCAGCCCGCTCATCCAGGCTCAGGAGCAGCGCTCCCGACTGGCCGCGATCGTGGACTCGGCGCACGACGCGATCGTGAGCCGCACCCTGGACGGAACGATCACGAGCTGGAACGCCGCCGCGACCCGGATGTTCGGATTCAGCGAGATGGAAGCCGTCGGGCACCCCATGTCGCTGATCCTTCCCGCGGACCGCCAGGGCGAGCTGCGGGAGACCGAACTCAAGCTGCTGCGCGAGGAGCGCGTCGCTCCCTACGAGTCCGTGCGACAAACGAAGGACGGCCGGCGTCTCGCCGTCCTGGTGGCCGTCTCCCCCGTGCGCGACGCGGCCGGCCGGATGGTCGGAAGCTCAGCCGTGTTCCGCGACCTCACGGAGCTGAAGCAGGCGGAGGGGCTGCGGGAGGAGTCGCAACGCAAGGACCAGTTCCTGGCGATCCTGAGCCACGAGCTGCGCGGACCACTCGCCTCGCTGCGCATGTGCGTCAATCTCCTCGAATCGAAAGGCACGGCGAGCGGCCGCTTCCGCGAAGCGGTGGAAATCTCCGATCGCCAGCTCGAGCACCTCTCCTCCCTGGTCGACCAGCTGCTCGACGCGTCCCGCATCGCGAGCGGCAAGTTCGTGCTGGACCGCAGGGTCCGCGATCTGGTACAGATCGTCCGGCGCAGCGCCGAAGACCAGCGCTCCGTCGTCGAAGCGGAGGGTCTGGTGCTCACGCTGCAGCTGCCGTCTGAGCCACTGTGGGTGAACGCGGATGCCCTCCGCCTGTCCCAGGTGGTGGTCAACCTGCTCGGGAATGCGGCGAAGTTCTCTCCGGGTGGTGGACGTGCGACCCTGACCCTCGACCGGGACGAAGCGCACCAGATGGCCGTCCTCAGCGTCAAGGATGAAGGCGTGGGAATCGCGGCCGAGGTCCTCCCCATCGTTTTCCAGCCGTTCACGCGAGTGGACCCCGGGGCGCGTGAGGTGGGTGGTCTCGGTCTGGGGTTGTCGCTCGTGCAGGCGCTGGTCCAGTCGCACGGCGGCTCGGTGGAGGCGAAGAGCGAAGGAAAAGGGCGTGGGGCCGAGCTGATCGTCCGCCTGCCGCTCGTCCAGGCGCCGGAGGTCACCACTGCGGCGTCCCCTGAAGGAGCCCGGGCCCCGTCCGTGATGCGGCGCATTCTGGTGGTGGAAGACAATCGCGACACCGCCCGCAGTCTGGGCTGGTCGCTCGAGGCGAACGGGCACGTCGTGACCGTGGTGTCGGACGGGAAGGCGGCAATGGAAGCGATGCAGACGTTCCGGCCCGAGATCGTGTTGTGCGACATCGGACTGCCGGGGGGCATGGACGGCTACGCCGTCGCGGCGGCGATTCGCAACCACGGCGCCCACGGCTCGCCGTACTTGATTGCGGTGACCGGCTACGGCATGCCGGCCGACAAGACGCGCGCCCTGGAAGCGGGGTTCGACCACTTCTTCGTGAAGGGTGGCCAGCCGCGCGCCCTGCTCGACCTCATCGACCAGCTGCCCCCGCGATCCGGAGCTTCGTCCTAGCCGAGGCGGAGGTCTCCGGTTGCCGCCAGCGGCAGGTCGATGGTGAAGTGGACGCTGGTGCCGATTCCCCGGCGCGACGTCATCTCGAGCGTCGATCCGAGCGCCTCCACGAGGCCGCGACAGATCCTGAGGCCGAGCCCCACCGTGAGTGAATGGGTGTCGAACCCCGGCCCGTTGTCGGTGACCGAGAATTCCACCAGCCGCCGATCGCGCGGCGCCGCCGCGATCTGCACCGCTCCCTGATCCGCTGCGCGAAGTGCGTTCGTCGCGAGGTTGAGCAGAATGCGCCGCAGCGCGCCGGGACGTCCCAGCCGGTGGTCGAGTCTCCCGACCGGGGCGTCGCAGCGCAGCGCGACCCCGTGCGCCTCCTGCAGCGGGGCGACGAGGCGCTGCACGTCGGCGAACAGCTCGCGGATCGAGAAGGCCCCCGGCTCCCGGTCCATCGGATCGAGATTCCCCTGGGCGAGATCCTCGACGTCGGCGGCGAGGGCGCAGAGGGCATAGGCCGCGCTGCGAATCAGCGCCAGCCGGCGGCGCTGCTCGCTGTTGATCACGCCGGCCCCGCCTTCCAGCAGCCCCTCGGCGACGATCTGGATCGCCGCAACGGGAGAGCGCAGATCGTGCGCGAGGGCGGCGGCCAGCTCGTACGCCGACCCCCCCTGGTCCGGCGCGGGCGGCCAGGTGCTGCGCTGGCCGGCCAGGCGCTCGGGGGCGCGCGCGTTGCGCGGATCGCTCATACGATCGCCGGGAGCGACTGGTCCAGGGAGTCGGGGTCGTCGCCCGGGGTCTCGAATGCGGCGGCGACCCACGCGCGGTGCAGTCCGTGGCGCGTCATCATGCGGTACAACGTGCCGCGGGCCACGCCGGCCGCGCGCGCCGCGTTCGCGACGTTCCCGTCCGCCCGGTCGACCACCCAGCGTACGTAGCGCGATTCGAAATCAGTGAGAAAGCGGTCGCGCGCCTCCTCCAGCGTCTGCACCGGCGCGTCGTCCGCACTCCGGGCAGCGCCGGCCCGCGCGTCGTCGCAGGAGCTGAGGCACAGGTCCCGCGGCTCGATCACCTCGCCGGGCCCGACCGAGACGGTCGCCCACTCGATGACGTTCTGCAGCTCGCGCAGGTTGCCGCGCCAGCGATGTCCCTTCAGGGCGGACAGGGCCGCTTCCGACAGCCTGGGAACCGGTGTCTTGGGCCGGTCGCGACGCCAGTACGTCGTGAGAAACAGATTCGCGAGCAGCGGAATGTCTTCCACGCGCTCGCGCAGCGGCGGCACGTGCAGGCGCATGACGTTGAGGCGGTAGTAGAGATCTTCCCGCAGGCGGCCGTCCCGCACGGCCCGCTCCGGATCGATGTTGGTGGCGGCCAGGAAGCGGACGTTCACGGTCGCGTCGATCGCTTCGCTCCCGACGCGCCGGACCTGTCCGTCCTCCATGACGCGCAGCAGCTTCGCCTGGGTCGCCCTGGGCATGTCCAGCACTTCGTCCAGGAACAGCGTGCCGTCGTGCGCCATCTCGAGCAGTCCGGGCTTGTCGCGAACGGCGTTCGTGAACGCGCCCTTGCGGTGTCCGAACAGCTCCGACTCGCACAGGCCCTCGGGCAGGGCGGAGCAGTTGATCGGGACCAGCGATCCGTGCGCGCGGCGGCTCTGCTGGTGAATGAACTGCGCGAGGATCTCCTTCCCGCTGCCCGTCTCGCCGGTCAGCAGGACGGGGATGTCTGTCGCGGCGACGCGCCGCGCCAGCGCGAGCGCCGCCCGAAACGCCGGCGCGCGACCGATCGGCGTGACGTGTGGCCGCCGCGTCGCGAGCAGGTGCGGCCGAGCCGCGTCGGGCGCGAGACCGCCGCGGGCGGCGGCGGGCGGCGTCATCCCCGGCGCGCGGGCCGCCATGCCGGCGAGCAGCTGCAGCTGCGTCGCGGTGAACGGCTTGGGCAGGTAGTACCACGCGCCCGCCTGCATCGCCTGCTCCGCGGCCTGCGCCGTGGGAGTCCTCGAGGTGATGACGACCCTGGTGTCGGAGCGCGTCGCCAGCGCCGCGCGCAGAATGGCGAGGCCGTCCGTCGCCTGGAGCCGTTCCTCGACGATCACGATGTCGAAGCGGTCGCGCGCGACCAGCGCCAGCGCCGCGGCGCCGTCGGAGCAGGGCTGCACGTCGAAGCCACTCATGCGCAGCACCGCGACGCTGCAGTTGCGCAGCGTTGGGGCGTCGTCCGCAACCAATACCCGAATCGAGTTGCGGGCGTACTCGACCGGCGGTGCCGAAGTCGCCATGGTCGAGAGCAATGGCAGAGACCGGGCCACGCTCGCCCCCGGCCTGCGGCGCCATCGTTGTGTGCCTATCGCCGTGGGTTTTCGGGAGCGGGCGGCTGACCTGCCCCACTGTGCAACGCCCTGGTCGGGGCGCGTGCACCGATTCGGGTCATGGGACGCGCGGCTCCACGAACGCGCGCAGCCAGCGGTGCCGGGCGTCCGGCGCGCCGCTGAACAGGGCGCTCCCTGCCCGGAGCAGCAGCGTAGCCGGGTCGATCGGCTTGTACGCGAGATTCGCCACGGCGGCGTAGCCGGCACGCACCGTCACGCTGTCGGGGTCGAGGCCGATTTCGAGAGCGGCGGCCGCTCGCACGGGGCGCGCGAGACGGACCGCCAGCTCCACGGCGCCGCCGGCATCCGTGGCCGGCGCGAGCACCGCGAACTCGGCGTTTCCCGGTCGTCCCACGACGTCGCTGAGGCGGACGGCGCGCTGCACCCCGCGCGCCGATTGCGCCGCCGCCGCGACCAGGTGCGATGCGGCGCCGGGCGGCAGCTCGATGGCGAACACGAGGCAGGCCAACCCCTGTCGCTGGCGCAACGCCAGCGCGCCCAGCTCCCGGGCGCGGCGCACCAGGCCTTGCCAGCTATACAGCCCGCTGGCGGCGTCGAACAGGCTTTCGGTCGTTCCGCGATCGGCGTCGCGTTTCGCGTCCACGTACGCGTGGCACAGCCGGCCCACGTCCTGGGGCGCGATCCACAGGCCGATGGTGTCGCGCCCCCCGGCGCGCACCTGCTCGAGACGCTGCTCGAAGGTAGGGGGCGCCGCGGCGACGAACAGCACCGGTGTCGTCGGGGCGACGCGATGCTCGCCGAGCAACCCCTGGCAGACCGTCGCCGCGGTGATGTCCTCCAGCGCCGTATCGAGCAGCACCAGATCGGGTTGCAGGTTGACCGACTGCTCGAGGGCGCGGTTCCCCGTCGGCACGGAGGTGAGCGCGAAGTCCGCCTCCAGCACCTTCGCCAGCAGCGCGATGGCGGAATGCTCCGCCGCGCCCGCAAACAGGATGTGCGGGCGATCCGTGTGTCGGGAGTCGATCCATCTCGGCAGCGGGTCGCTCATCGCCGTGTCGATTGTCAGGCAGATCACAGGCAAGCTTGACGCCAGCGGCGGAGCGGAGAGCGTCTGGCCCGGAATTTGTATCAAATGCACCAAAGGACTTGTATCAAATGCGCCAAAGGACTCGGAGGAGCGATCTATGGCGGGCGACTTGGACTCTTCGGAATCGCGGTTCGCACCACCGGAAGGGAACGGCGACGGGTCGGTAGCGGCGGTTGAGCCGCAGGTGCTGACCCCGATGGCGTTCCGGATGCCGCGCCACGCCCTGCTCGAGCTGCCCTACACGGCGGCCGCCGATCCCGAAATCGAATCCGACATCCGCACGCTGCTCGAACAGATCACCTCCTCCGTCGTCGCCGACCTGCAACCTGCCGCGATCCTGGTGCGCGGCAGTCTGGGGCGCGGCGAGGGAGCCGCGTTTCGCGCCGACCGCGAGACCCAGGTGACGAGCGATGTGGAGCTGGTCGCGGTGCTGACCGGTCGCGGCGCGACGGTGCGCGCCTGGAAGGCCCGGCGCCGCACTGCCGTGTTGCGCGATACGCTGGCCGAAACGTTTGCCGTCCCGCAGCTCGATCTGGTGACGGTGCCCGCGCAGCTCTTGCGGGAGCCGCCGCCGTCCCTCACCACGTTCGAGCTGCTGCGCTCCTCTCGCCTGCTGTCGGGGACGATCGAGATCGCGCGCCCGGATGCCGTCCCGGTGGAGCGCGTGCCGGCCTCCGGCTTGATGCGCCGCTTGCGCCGCGCCGGCAACGGGCTGCTGTTCGCCTGGTCGCGACTCGGCGTCGGGGACGGCGAGCTTCCCGAAGGGATCTCCCGCGCTGTGCGCGCGACGACCGACACCTCCTACCTCGCGTGCGGGGACGTCTGGCTGTTCCGCACCCGCCACTACGATCACCGGCTCGCGGTGCGCGCCGAGTGGCTGCGGCTGCCGTTCTCGGCAGGGCCGGGTCTGACCGCCCGGCTGCGCGACGAGTACCAGATCGCGGCGCGCGAGATGTTGTTCCCGAGTCCGCGCGGTGGGTTCTCACGGGCCCAGTCGGTGGCGCGCTGGGAGCGCGCGGCGGTCGAATGGATGGGATGTTTCCGGGCCTGCCGGCAGCGGGCGTGGTGGGGGCGGTACGGCCTCGAGCTGCACGGAGCCGGAATCCACCCCGTGCGGCACGCGCTGGAAGAGCTGCTCGAGCCGGTACGCCATCGCGAGGAAGGCATCATCAGCGTCCATGCCCAGCGGACGGTGCTGCCGCTGTTGATCGAGTGGACGCTCGACGGCTGGGACGACCCGGTGCGACGTGACCGCGTCGCGGCGTTGCTTAATACCAGCCGCGACGAGGCGCGGGATCTGTCGTATCTGGTGCTGAAGTTCCTGAAGACGATCAAGCTGCCGCACACCCCTGCGCCGACGCCGCACGCCCTCCCGGCGCTGAGCTCCGGGTCCTGACGCGAACGAGTTGGTTGCACCATTTCAGTGCATCCCTTCTTGTCGTACGTCCCTGATTGAGGCAGCAAGCATTGAGCTCTCCCGTAGTGACTTCGTAAATCAAACAGCTTTAATAAGTTAACAAAGCACAGAAATGAGGCGCATGGCATTGTGCTTGCGGTCCTCAAACACATCTTTCCATCAGTCGACCGCCCATCGCAGGAGCCATCGGGGGGCTCTCCATGAGCACGAAAGAAGTTGCCGCTATGGTCCGCATTTCGCCCTTGTCGGCGCAGCGCGCGCCATCTCGGGAGGAAATGGCGCCGCTGTTGAGCGAGCTGGTTTCGCACCTGCGCGAAAGCCGCACGCAATTGCGCCAGGAGTGGGCGCGCCGCATCGC
>DATFTG010000117.1:0-12089 GCA_035262265.1 Gemmatimonadales bacterium | reverse complement strand
CGTCCAAATTTCCGCAGGGCCTCGCCAATTCGAGCGGCACCGTCGGCAAGTACATCACCGATACGACGGGCACCGACATGGCGGGATTCATCCCCAAGCTCACCGACGGCCTGCCGCACAATGAGGACGGCGTCGGCGGCATGCACCTCTACATGCCGTGGTGGGCCGACAACAAGAAGCTCGATTTCCCCCGTGGCTACCACATCGAGGTCTGGGGCGGCCGCGACATGCCGTCCTACGGCTTCATGGGCGGCATCCAGAACTATCCCAAGGGCGGCGGCTACGGCGCCGGCCTCAAGGACCTGTATCGCCACTACTACGGGTCGGTGGTGGGGTTCTCGGGTCGCGGCGAGATGATTCCCAACGACGACAGCTACTGCGAGATCGATCCCGACGTCGTCGATCGCTGGGGCATTCCGGTGCTGCGGTTCCACTGGAAGTGGTCCGACCACGAGGTGAAGCAGGTCAAGCACATGCAGGACACGTTCGAAGCGCTGATCCACGAGATGGGCGGCACGCTGATGTGGAAGAAGCCGGGGCCCGATCAGGACTACGGCATTGCCCCGGGCGGCCGCATCATCCACGAGCTGGGCGCGGCGCGCATGGGGGCGGACGCCCGGACCTCGGTCGTGAACCCGAACTGCCAGGCGTGGGACGTGAAAAACCTGTTCATCGCCGACGGCGGCCCGTTTGTGTCGCAGGCCGACAAGAATCCCACATGGACGATTCTCGCCCTCTCGATGCGGACCAGCGACTACATCGCCGACCAGATGAAGAAGGGGGCGCTATGAAGCGACGCGAAGCCGTGGGACTGCTCTCCGTCGCGCCGTTTATCGGGCGGCTGCCGCTGCCGCCCGCCGCCGCGGCGCAGGGGTCGAAGTTCGTGCGCGAGCTGCTCGCCGACCCGGCGCAGACCTACACGCCGCAATTCTTTACGGCGCACGAGTGGCAGACGGTGCGCGTGCTCGTGGATCTCGTGATCCCCAAGGACGCGCGCTCGGGCGCGGCGACCGACGCCGGCGTTCCCGAATTCATGGACTTCATCCTCGTCGCGTATCCGGACAACCAGCTGTGGATGCGCGGCGGCCTCGCGTGGCTCGATACCGAGTGCCACGACCGGTTCGGGACCGACTTTCTGGGCGCCGGCGCGACGCAGCGCCCCGCCGTGCTCGACGATATCGCGTGGCCCGACAAGGCTCCCCAGGGGCTGCACCACGGCGTCGAGTTCTTCAATCACTTCCGCGATTTCACGGCGTCGGGGTTCTGGTCCAGCCAGATGGGCGTCGCCGATCTGCAGTACAAGGGCAACGTCTTCAACCCCAATTGGCAGGGGTGCCCGCCGGAGCAGCTGGCGAAGCTCGGTGTTCGGTACACGGACTGACATCGGCTGACCCCGGGGCGGCGCCCCGGGGTTCCAGGAATTCCTAACCTCGAGTCAGGGGGAAGCGGGTGAGTCAGAAACGGCTTGGCGTCGGGTTCATCGGCAGCGGGTTCAATGCCCGCTTTCACATGCAGGCGTTCCAGACGATCCGCGACGCGGACGTACTCGGCGTGTGGAGCCCGAACCGGGCGCACGCCGAAGCGGCCGCCACGCTCTGTCGGGAGCTCGACATCGGCGCGGCGAAGCCGTTCGCCTCGATCACCGACCTGGTCGCCGACCCGGCGATCGACGCTGTCTGGCTGACCGGGCCGAATTACGCGCGCATCGAGAACGTCGAGGCCCTGGTGGACGCGGTGCAGCGCGGCCGTGGCCAGCTGACCGGCATCGCCTGCGAGAAGCCGCTCGCCCGCAACGTCGCCGAGGCGACCCGCGTGCTCTCGCTGGTGAAGAGCGTCGAGCTGAAGCACGGCTACCTCGAGAACCAGTGCTTCTCCCCGCACGTGGAATACGGCCGCAACATTCTGTGGGCCCGCGGTGCCGCGCTCACCGGCCGCCCCTACCTGTCCCGCGCCGCCGAAGAGCACTCCGGCCCGCACATGCCCTGGTTCTGGCGCGGCGATCTGCAGGGCGGCGGCGTGTTGAACGACATGATGTGCCACTCGGCGCTCGTCGTGCGCTACCTGTTGACGCAGCCGGGGGCGCCGCTGTCATCGGTCGAGCCGGTGCGAATCACCGGACATATTGCGAGCCTCAAGTGGACCCGGCCCGACTACGTCAAGAAGCTGACGAAAATGATGGGCAAGGAGGTGGACTACGCCGCGCACCCGTCGGAGGACTTCGCGAGCGTGATGATCGAGTTCGAAACGGCGGACGGCTTCAAGGTGCTGGGCGAGGCGACGACGTCGTGGAGCTTCGTCGGCGCCGGCCTGCGGCTGTCCGCCGAGCTGCTCGGTCCCGAATACTCGATGTCGTGGAATACGCTGGACAGCGGCCTCAAGCTGTTCTTCAGCCGCGACGTGCGCGGCAAATCCGGCGAAGACCTGGTGGAAAAGCAGAACGCCGAGGTCGGCCTGATGCCGGTCGTCCCGAGCGAAGCCGCCGCGTACGGCTACGAAGCAGAAGACCGTCACTTCGTGCGCGTCTTCCTCGGCAAGGAAAAGCCGCGGCTCACATTCGAGGATGGCCTCGAGGTGGTCAAGATCCTGATGACCGCGTACCAGAGCGCCGAACAAGGGAAGACGCTGTCCTTCCCGCCGTCCGGGCTCGAGGGATTCGTGCCCGCGGTCGCGAACGGGACCTGGAAGCCGTAGCGCGCTGAAGGGGTACGAGACTTGCGATCGGACCGGCCAGGGGGATTCCGACCGTCATGACGCTCGACACCACACAGGCCTACCGCGTGCTTGGCCTCGCCCCGGGTGCGACCGTGGACGAGGTCAAGACCGCCTATCGTGATCTGGCCCAGGTGTGGCATCCCGACCGCTTTCCCGACAACAACCGGCTGCGGGAAAAAGCGGAGCAGAACCTGCAACGCATCAACGAAGCCTACGCTCTTTTGCGGGACGCGCCGGCCGCGGTCGCTCCCCCCATCACCACACCCGTGGACGGCCTGCGGCGGGCGCAACGCGCGCCCAACCTGAAACACTCGTTTTTCACCAGCAGTGCCAATGCCGTACGGCATTCGTTGAAGGTGCTGTGGCCCAGCGCCACCTACCTTCGCAAGCGACGGCGGCGCGGTCTCCCGCTGGCCTGGATCATCGTCGGCGTGCTGGCGTTGCTGTTCGCCGCGTTCGGGTTCGCGGCGCTCTTCTATGAGGGGTTGCTGGACTTCTAGCGCATCAGGATCGCGAGCACGATCTCCACCACGATCAGCACCACAATCGCCACCTCCAGCACCTCGTTGCGCACCGCCATCGACTCGGCATTGAGCATTTCGTAGGTCTGGTGGATGATGCCGAGCTTGTGCTCGATCCCCGCCCGCCACGCTCGCTCGCGGAACAGCTCGAGCGCCGCCCCGTACACGCGGGCGAGGAAGATGTCGTCGGTGACCTTGAGGGCGTTTTGCGTCCGTTCGACGATCTCCGTCGAATCCGCCAGCAGCGTCTGCAGTCCGGTGAGCAACCCGGCGTAACGGCGGCCGAGCAGCGCCCCCGGCCCTTTGCGGGCGTTCTCGATGCGGTCGTACATGCGCGGCAGCTCGGCATCGAGCAGCGCGTCGTAGTAGCGCAGCTCGAGCAGCTGGGCGTTGGCGAACTCGAGGATCAGCTGCACGTCGCTCTCGTCCTCTACCGGGTCGAGCACGAGGGCGGTATTCCAGGTGATGATCGACAGGTCGTCCGGGTAGTATGAGAACCAGTGCGGCAACAGCTCCTTGCGCGCCTGATCCGAGATCGGCCGGTCCTCGTTGAGCAGCAGCGGCGCCACGTCGAGCTCGCGCAGCGCGCTCGCGGGCAGCGCCTGCCCCGCCGCGTCCTCGATGCGAGTGAAGCGGTAGACGACGTAGTCTTCACTGACCGGTGCGATCTGCGGCCGCACGATGGCGGGAGCGATGCGGTCGGTGAGCTCCTGGATCGTGCGGTCGAACCCCTGCCGCGCGGCGCGCGACAGATCGGCGGAGTCGCCGAACGGCGTCACGGCCGACCAGGCCAGCGCACCCGGGATGTCGCAGCGCATGCGCAGCGAGATCACGCCGAAGTCGAAGATGCGCGCCGAGACCTGGGCGTCGTGGTGCCGACCCGCGGCGTCGAACGGCTCGATGCCGAGGGTGACGGTGATGGGCGGGTTCTTGATGCGGATCGCCTGCGCCTCGACGCGGCGCCGCTGCTCCAGGTTGAGGCGCAGCGTCTCGCGATCCTCTGGCGACGCGGCGAAAAAGTCGAGCGCGCGCTCGAGGTCGATCTCGTAGCCGACGTCATAGAGACGATACAGCACCACCGCTCCGACGACGCGGGGTTCGAAAGCGGTTATCTTCTCCATATGCCGTTCCACCGCTGTGCGATCCACAAGGACGACGGCAGCACGCTCGCATCCGCCGTCGACATCAACGTCGTCGAAGTCCAGCGCGGCGACGGGTCCGACTGGCATGGGACGATGACCGTGACCCACCTCGCGGGTCTCGAGGCAGGCCGGCGCTACCGCATCGTGCTCGACGACGGCCGCAGCGGAGAATTCATGGTGCGCCGCAACACCTTCGCCGGCGGCACCGACCGCGCCGTCGCCATCCAGGGAATGGGGCCGCTCCGCTAGGCTAGTTTCCCCCGCCCAGATTGTCGTGCAGGTATTTCACCAGCCGCTGCCACGCGTCCGCCGCCGGCGCGGTATTCGTGGCGGCATCCCGCTCCACCCACAGCCAGAAGCCGTGCTGCACCGGGTCGTAGACGTGGATGTCGTTCTTGACCCCGATCGAATCGAGCACCGTGCGGAACCGCGCCACCATCGCCGGCGTGATGCCCTGATCCTGCCCGGCGAACGTGCCGTAGATCGGATGGTGGATCCGGGCCAGCTGCGCCGGATCGTTCACCAGCATCCCGTAGAAAATTGCCGTCGCCTGATGCTCGGCGCCGCCCAGCGCGTAACTCAAGGCGATGCCGCCGCCGAAGCACCACCCCATCACTCCGACTTTCCCGCTGACGTCGGGACGGGCGCGTAGAAACTTCTGCGCCTGGTCGAGATTGGCCACGACTCGGTCGAGGTGCGCGCGGGCGTCGTTCACCAGCGCCATATTCTCCTGCTGATTGCTCCCGGTCTTCCCCTGATAGAGATCGGCCACCAGCGTCACGTACCCGTGACCGGCGAACATGTCCGCCACCTGGCGGTCGCGGTCGTTCACCCCGTCCCATTCGTGAATCATGATCAGCGCCGGGAAGGGACCCTTCCCCACCGGCACAGCGAGGTACCCGCGCGTCGCCGAGTCGCCCGGGACGTACATCACGGTCTTTCCCGAAGGAGGCGGCGCCTTCCCGATGATGGCATCGGGGATCGACGACTGCTGCGCCAGCGCCGCCCCGGGGATCAGGAGCGCCGCAACGAGAGCGAAGCGTTTCACGAGATTCCTCGCTTTCTAGACGTTGAACCGGATGTGCAGGATGTCGCCATCGGCCACCACGTAATCCTTGCCTTCAATCTGCAGCTTGCCGGCATCCTTGACCGCCTGCTCCGTCCCGTACTGCGCGAAGACCGCGTAGGGAATTACCTCGGCCCGAATGAAGCCGCGCTCGAGATCGGAGTGGATCCTTCCGGCCGCCGCTCGCGCGTGCGCGCCGCGCCGGATCGGCCACGCCCGCACCTCGTCGGGACCCACCGTAAAGAACGCGATCAAATCGAGCAGCTCGTAGGAGGTCCGAATGAACCGGGTGAGCGCCGACTCTTTGAGCCCCAGGTCCTCGAGGAATGCGGGGCGATCGGCCGCCTCCATCGCCGCGATCTCCGCTTCAACGCTGGCCGAGAGGACGATCCCCGCGGCGTGCAGCTGCTTCAAACGGGCCGCCAACGCCTCGGGGAGCGGTTGCGCGGCCTCTGCCTCGCTGCGATTCAACGCGACCATCAGCGGCCGGTCGGTGAGCAACCCGTACCCCTTGAGATAGTCGCGGTTCAACGCCGCGGGAGGCAGCGTGCGCAGGGGAAGCTCGCGTTCCAGCGTCTCTTTCATCAGCTGGAATGCCGCCAGCTCCAGAGGGTCGGGCTTGTCCTTCTTGGCGCGGTCGAGCCGCTTTTCGACGATGTCGAGATCGGCCAGGACGCACTCGGTGTGGAACGCCTCGAGATCCGCCGACGGATTCGCCTCACCTTCGATCGCGGGATTGGGGAACGCCCGCAGCACGAGGCAAAGGACTTCCTGATCGCGAATCTGCTGCAGCGCCTTGCGCGAGAGCCCCTTGTGGTCGGCCCCGTGCTCCCCGGGAACGTCACAGAACACCACTTCGGCGTAGGTTGTCTTCTTGGGAGAGAAAATCTTGCTCAGCGCGTCGATGCGCTCGTCGGGGACCTTCACGGTGCCGAGCCGCAGCTCGCCACCGTAGCCCGTGGGGACCGCGAGCCCCGTCATTGTGTTGAAGACCGTCGTTTTTCCCGATCCGGCGAACCCTACGAGTCCGACTTTCACGGTGCCCGTCCCACGCGGCGCTCGAGCGCCGCGAAACGCCGGTCAGTGTGTAAGGAAGTCAGCATCGGATCCCATGGTAACGCGATCAGCCAGTGCGTGCGTTGCTCGCAGGCGCGCTCGAGCCGGGATTTCACGTCGAGGCGACGCACTTGGCTTAGCCGTCGGGCACTGCGCGACGAGCGGGCGCGCAGCCAGAACGGCGCACAGCACCGGGAGGATCGCGAACCGTTCCATGCTACGCGACTGATCCGATCAGCTGGGTGAACTTGTCGAGATCGATGTTTCCCCCGGACACGACCGCCACGATCGGCCCGGGACCGCCCTTCCCCGTCAACGCCGCGGCGAGGGCGAGCGCTCCCGCGCCTTCCGCGATGACGCGCACCTTCTCCGCCATGATCCGCATCGCGCGCTTCGTCTCCTCCAGGGTGACGACGATCGAGCCGTCGACCACCGGTCGCATGCGCTCCCACATGCGCGGAAAGACGCTCTTGCCGCCGGCGCCGTCCACGAACGACGCCTGCCAGGCCGCGAACTCCTGCGCCCCGCCGCGCTCGAACGACAACGCCGCCGGCGCCGCGGTCTCGGGCTCGGCGCCCCACACCAGGACATCCGGCTTGAGCGCCTTCACCGCGCTGCCGACACCGGTGATCAACCCACCACCGCCGATCGCGGTGATGATGGCGGCGGTGTCGGGCGCGTCCTCCAGGATTTCAAGGCCCATCGTGGCGTGACCGGTGATGAAGTTCTGGTCGTCGAACGGATGCACGAACGTCCCCTCCACTCCCGGATACGCCCGGTCATCGAGGGCCTGCCAGGCCCGCTCGTAGGAGACGAGCACCAGTTTCGCGCCGAGCGCTTTCATGCGCTCGAGTTTCGCGGCGGGCGCCGTCTCGATCGCCACCACGGTGCACGGCACTCCGGCAGCCCGCGCCGCGAAGGCCACGCCCTGGCCGGCATTGCCGGCGCTGATCGTCCAGACGCCGCGCCGCCGCTCGGCTTCTGAAAGAAGGGCGACGGCGTTGGCGGCGCCGCGCAGCTTGTAGGCGTTGATCGGCTGCAGATTCTCGAGCTTCAACCGGATGTCGGGCGCTCCCGCGCCCAGCTCGAGACGGACGAGGGGGGTGCGGACGATCGTGCCGGCGATGCGCTCCCGCGCCTGCCGGATCTCCGCCAGCGCGAGGGGTCGAACCGGGTCAGGGGCCGGAGGCATGGCGCTCGTACACCAATGCGGCAGAAGCCACGTCCTCGACGGCGACCCCGACCGACTTGAACACCGTGATCTCCTGCGCGCTCGCACGCCCCGGCTTCGTCTGCAAGACCACCTCGCCGATCTCGCCCGCCACCTCGCGCGCGGCGATGACGTCTCCCGACTCCTTCGTCGCCGCGTCGCGCGAATCGACGAACACGCGAGCGCGCGACACGAGATCGTCGTCGAGCTCGCGCCAGTCCGGCCGCGTAGCCCCGATCGCGTTGACGTGCGCCCCGGGAGCGAGCCAGCGGCCCTCGAGCACCGGTGTCTTCGAGCTCACCGCGACGACGACGACGTCGGCTCCCCGGACCGCATCTTCCGCCGAGCGCGCCGCCGTCACCCGGTGGCGCTCGGCGAACGCCTGCGCGTTGCGCGGACTCCAGACACGCACCTCCGAAAAGCGGCGCACCTGTCGCAACGCCTCGAGGTGGCTTCCGGCCTGCACACCCGATCCGAGAATCCCGAGGACTCGTGCTTCGGGGCGCGACAGATGCTTCGTCGCCACCGCCGACGCGGCCGCCGTCCGCATTTCGGTGATGAGGCGCCCGTCCATCATGGCCAGCGGCTCCCCGGTCTCCGGCTTGAACAGCGCGATCACCGCATGGTGGGTGTGCACGTCGGAGTTGCCGGGATAGAACGTGACGAGCTTCGCGCCGAGTGATCCCGCGTAGGCGGGCATGACGCCGAAGAATCCCTTGTGATCGGCGACGGGAACGACGACCCGCAGCGGTTGGACGACCCGGCCCGCCGACAGGTCGGCCAGGGCCCGCTCGATCGCGGGGATCAGCTCCGCGTAACGCAGCAGCCGCCGAACGGCGGCCTCATCGAGAATGAGGATGCCTAACTCTTCTTCAACGGGGCCCGAGCGGCCAGCACCGTGATGTTGTCGCTCCCGCCGCGCTCCAGCGCCAGATCGAGCAGCGCGTGGCAGACCTGCTCCGCCGATTGCATCGCGCCGAGCTGCGCCGCGATCTCGGGATCGGAGACGTGCTTGGTCAGACCGTCGGTGCACAGCAGGATCACGCAACCGCGCTTGGTGACATCGATCCGGGTCACTTCCGGAACCGTTTCGGGACCGCCGATCGAGCTGGCGAGCACGTGGCTGAAAGGAGACTGGGCCGCGCGATCGGCCGGAAGGGCCCCTTTGTCCACGAGATCCTGCGCCATCGTCTGGTCGCGGGTGACCTGCTGCAGGTCGCCGTTCCAGAAGAAGTAGCAGCGGCTGTCGCCGACCTGGACGACATACAGCCACGGCCACACTGCCAGGGCGAGCGTCAGCGTCGTCGCCATGCTCTTCGAGGAGAGCCGGCCTGTCGCCTGCGCCCGCTCGGCCGCCGCGGTGCGGACGGTCGCGTCGGCTTCGAGTGCGGCGGTGCGCAGCGCCGAAAGGAACTCCTCGTCGTTCTGCGAGCCCATGGCCGGGTAGCTGCGCAGCGTCGACGTCACGTACCGCATGATCGTCTCGGCCGCGAGCTGGCTCGCTTCCCGGCCGGCGGCGCTCCCTCCCACGCCGTCCGCCACCAGCATCACGGTGGCGAGGCGCTGCCCCCGCGCGCTCAGTTTCTCGGGATCGGGGAGGCTGGTGGCGTGAATCACCGCCTGCGGGTGCACAGTACAGAGCAGGAAGTGGTCCTGGTTCTCCGGCCGCACCTTCCCCGCATGCGTCAGTCCGAAAAGATCGAGCTCGTCGTCGCGCGGCTTGGCGCCGGGCTCGCTCGTGATTCTGCCGGAGCGCAGGGACGTGGAGGTCATGGCCCGTCTACAACGTCCACCCGGACCGGTAGACAGGAGTGATCAGCTCCTGCGGCACCGGGATGTTCGTCACGGCGCCGGTCGCCGGATCGATCTCCAGCGTCCGGCCCAGGCGGACGGCGAGGCACCCGAGCAGCACCATTTCCGTGAACGGTCCCGAGTAGGTGTCGAACGCCGAACCCGCCGGCGCCCCACCTTTGCACGCCGCGATCCATTCGGCGTAGACCCCCTGCGAGCGCGGATACTTCTGCGGCACGGGGTGCGCCGTGACGTCTGCCATCTTCGCGGCATCGAGCAGCGTCGGATCGTCGGCATACGTGCCGGCGACGAGCTTGCCGCTCGAGCCGATCCACAGCTGGCCGCCGCCGTCGTCGGGTGGCCAGGCGGCGTCATCCGTGACTTCAGCGGGCCGCGACGGATAGAGCGAACCGTCTTGCCAGACGACCTTCACCTCGGGCCGGGTCCCTTTGGCGGGGAAGTAATAGGTGATGCGGGAGATGGCCGGGGCCGTTTCCTTGAAGTGCGGCGCCGACTCCGGCTCGATCCGGCTTGGATAGCCCAGCCCCAGGGTCCAGAACGACGCATCCATGATGTGGCACGCCATGTCGCCCAGGGAGCCGGTGCCGAAATCCCACCAGCCGCGCCATTTGAACGGTGCGTACGCCGGGTTGTAGGGGCGCTCCGCGGACGGTCCGAGCCACAGATTCCAGTCGAGCCACTCGGGGACGTAGTACTCCTCGAGCGGCCGCTCGATGCCCTGGGGCCACCACGGCCTGTTGGTCCAGAAGTGCACCTCGCGTACCGTCCCGATCGCGCCCGCCTCCACCCACTCACGGATCAGCCGCGTCCCCTCATGAGTGTGGCCCTGGTTACCCATCTGCGTCGCCACTTTAAAGCGACGCGCCGCCTGCTCCAGCGCCCGCACCTCGCCGAGCGTACGGGCCAGCGGCTTCTGGATGAACGCGTGCTTTCCGAGCTTCATGGCGGCGAGCCCGGCAGCGGCGTGCGAATGGTCGGGAATCGAGACGGTCACCGCATCGATGTTCTTGCTTTCCTTGTCGAGCATCTCGCGGTAGTCGCGGTAGCGCTTCGCCTGCGGATAGTGCTGGAACGCATCGAGCGCCATGTGCCAGTCGACGTCGCACAGCGCGTATATGTTCTCGCTCGCGACGCCGTCGATGTCGGAGCGGCCCTTGCCGCCGCAGCCGATACAGGCGATGTGCAGCTTATCGGACGGCGCCCGATATCCCCGGCCAAGGACGTGGCGCGGCACGATGGTGAATGCCGCGCCCGCGGCCACCTCCCCGACAAACCGTCTTCGTGAGATGCGCTTCCGCGCCATACGACGATCTCCCTCTCTGCTAAGCCTTCGTATTCGTGGGCCGGAACATCACCGCAAAGAACACCAACACCAGCGCCGCGAATGCGGCGGGCAGTACCCAGAAGCTGCGCCACTGCTCCAGCGTGAGCTGGGTGGCGGTGCCGAGAAAGCGGTTGAACACGCGCCCGGCCACCTGGGCGCCGATGAACATCCCGAGGCCGTATGTCACGAGCACCAGGAATCCCTGGGCCTGGCCGCGGATCGCCGGAGTGGAGCGCTTGTCGACGTAGATCTGACCGGTCACGAAGAAGAAGTCGTAACACACGCCGTGCAGCAGAATGCCGATGACGATCAAGCCGATGATCGCGCTCGGTGCGGCGAAGGAGAACAGGGTGTAGCGCAGTACCCACGCCGCCATGCCCACCATCAACATCTTCTTCACGCCGAGGCGCAGGAACATCAGCGGCATGAGCAGCATGAACCCGGTTTCGGATATCTGTCCCAGGGTCTGGACCGCCGCGATCTTCGTCACGCCGGCGTTGCCGAGGAAGAGTTGCGTAAAATTGTAGTACGCGGCCAGCGGGATGCACAACAAGAACGACGCGACGATGAATACGTAGAACGAGCGATCACCGAGCTGCGTCAGAGCGTCGAGCCCGACGATACTGCGCACCGACACCTCTTTCCCAGCGCCGGGCGGCGGCGTGTGCGGCAGCGTGAACGCGTAGAGTCCGAGGAGAATACTGGCCGTGGCTGTCGTATACACCGGCCACTCGGTGCCCTCCGCGACGACCCCAAGCACCGGCCCGAGCACGTAACTGATGAAGAGGCCGGCGACGATCCACCCGATCGTCCCGAACACCCGGATCAGCGGGAACTGCTTCTCCTGATCCTGGATGTGATGGAATGCGAGGCTGTTCGCGAGGCCGAGGGTCGGCATGTAGCAGAGGTTGTAGAGCAGTAACAGGACGATGAACACCGTGGGATTGCCGGTAAACCGCGGCACGATGAACATGAAGATGCCGCCGAGGACGTGCAGCGTCCCGAGCACCTTCTCCGTCGCGAAGTAGCGGTCGGCGATGAGTCCGAGGAAGAACGGCGCCACGATCGCTGCGATCGGGTTCACCGTGTACGGCCAGAACGTCAGTGTCCCCATCCCGTGGTTCGTCATGTACACGGCGATCGTCGTGTACCAGGCACCCCAGATGAAGAACTGCAGGAACATCATTACCGAGAGCTTAGTGCGCGTACTCACCATGCCACTCCGGGTAGAGGTGGTAACGAGAAC
>DATFTG010000116.1:0-8701 GCA_035262265.1 Gemmatimonadales bacterium | reverse complement strand
TGAAAGACGTGTCCACCCGGACACAACGCGGTCTTAGGAACGTGTCCACCCGATCACGGCAGCCATACCTCGTTTTCCCGCGCAAGTCGCTATCCACAACAACACCATAGAGTTGACGCCGCCGCTCACCGCCGCGGTCTGCTGGTCTTTCTCCTGCCTTTCCCCAGGGCGCTGGCAACCCCAACTGGCGCCCCCGCGCCCCTGACGAGGAGGAAGAATGATCACCACCCTGCGCCACACCCCGGTCTGGCTCGTGACATGGCTGTTCGTGCTCGGCGGCTGCAGCAGCAAGACGCCGAAGCAGGCGAGCGCGCGTGAGACGATCACCCCGGAATCGACGGTGACGTCGACGCCGGTGCAGCCCGATCCGACCACCCCGACCGCGGTCGAGCCGGTCACGTATGCCGGCGCCGACTCCGCCTACCGCGCGAAGCGGTTCGGCGATGCGGTGAGCGGCTTCACCAGCTACACGCGTACCAAACCGTCGAACCCGTTCGGTTTCTACATGCTCGGTCTGTCGGCCTGGAAATCGGGCGACCTGAAGACGGCGGAGCAGGCGTTCCGGCAGTCGTTGTCGCTCGACTCGACGCATGTGAAGAGCTACCTGAACCTGAGCCGGGTGCAGATCGAAGCGGGTCAGCCTGATTCGGCCCTGATCACACTCGAGCAGGCACTGAAGGTCGACGAGACGTCGAGTGAAGCGTACCGGCTGCAGGGACGCGCCCACGATGCATTGGGTGAGTCAGCGGCCGCCGTGAAGAGCTATCACGAAGCGCTGTCGCTCGCCCCGCGGGACGTGTGGGCGATGAACAACCTCGGCCTGTCCCTCATTCACCAGGGTGCGTTCGATGACGCGCTGCGGCCCCTCGCCCGCGCGGTTCAGATCGAGCCCGGGGTGGCGACATTCCAGAACAACCTCGGCATGGCGCTCGAGCGGACGGGGCATTACGCGGCCGCCGTGGACGCCTACCGCGCCGCTGTGACGATCGACAGCACGTTCGGCAAGGCGTCGGTCAACCTGCAGCGGGTGCAATCGCTGAAGGAAGACCCCAACACCCCGACGCTGGATCTCAAGGTGCTGGCGCAGCAGTTCGAGCAGCAGATCCGCGATTGGAATGAAAACGAGCAGTAAGCATCACTTTCTCATCGCACTCAAGGGGCGGCTCCTCGCGGAGCCGCCTCTTGCATATCAATCCCGCCTGAGCTCGAGCTCCGCGTCCACTCGTGCGGACAGATCCCGCAGCGCGTCGAGATCTTCGGTCAGGTGGTCTTCGTGCGTGAGGCCAGCCTGGAGGCGGAGCAGATCGAGGCGCAGGTTCTCCATCGCGCTCACGGTGGTGCCCAGGCGATCAGTCGCCGTGCGACGCGCGGCCAGGAGATCCCGCTCCACTTCGTCGCGGCGTGGGCTGGCGGCGCCGCCAAGGTGTGCGGCTGCATCGTCCAGCTCGCCGAGCCGGCGCCGCAGCGCGACGGCATCGGCTTCGAGGCGGGCGAGCAGCTGCTCGACGCCTGCCAGACGGTGGTCCGGGTTGGGAAGGGCGCGCAGGATGTCGCGTGCGGCATCGGCGATCACGACCTCCGTGTGGTGATCAGACAGAATGGCGACGGGGCCCTTGGGCTGGGGACGCAGCCGGGCAAGCCAGAAGAACCCCTTGAGCTTGAACGTCTGTACGAGCCGGCTGAACAGGCCGGGCCGTCCGCCGTAGGGCGCCTCCAGCCGTGCGCCGAACCACCGCCCCCAGGCGACGGGCGCGCTGAGGCCGATGAGCTCGATGGCCCAGGCGAGCGGTCCTTCGAGAGAGTTGAGGCTGAGCTCCTTGGGGCCGAGCCAGTACGCCACCAGTACGGCGACGCCGGCGAGGAAGATGGCCGCCCCGGCCGGACGCCCCGGCCGCGGCAGGGTGGTCGTGGCGGCTCGGCGTCGGGCTTCACGCTCGATCGCGCCGGCGAGGTCTCGCTCCTCCCAGCCTTCATTCACGGCCTCGCGCACGAGGCGAGACAGCGACATGCCGCGGAGCGCCGTCAGGGCGATGAGGACGAGGGAAAGCGTCAACGTGTATACGCGACGCATCCCGAAGAAGTCGCCGCCCTTGATGAGCTCGACGATGATGGCGACCGCCGCGAGCGTGCCGTATCCGGTGAGGTCGACGCCGAACGCCGATACTTCGCGCGCGATGCGCTGCAGGATCGCGGGCGTGGCGCTCCGCTCACCTTCCACCGCCACTGCATCCGCGAGGTCCGCCGCGGAAGCCGGGCGGTCTGCGGGCTCCCGCGCGAGGCAACGGTCGATTGCCATGGCGAGCGCCGGCGACAGCCCCGACCGGAGCGATGCGATGGGAGGCGCCGGGAGGGTTTGTTGCTGAACCAGCAGAGCCGGGACCTCGGCGGCGTCGAAGGGATAGCGGCCCGTGAGCGCGTAGAACGCCGTGACGCCGAGCGAGTAAAGATCGCTGCGACCATCGACGGGTTCGCCGGCCGCCTGCTCGGGAGACATGAAACGAGCGGTGCCGACGATGCGCTGCGGTCCGGACGAGGCGGTATCCGCGCCCCGGGCGATCCCGAAGTCGGTCACGACCGCCCGTCCGGTGCCGCGCTCCAGCAGAATGTTCTCCGGCTTGATGTCGCGGTGCACGACGCCGTGCTGGTGCGCGTGCGCGAGTGCCCACGCGACTTCCTGCAGCATCCGCGTTGCCGTGGCGGGGTCGAGCGGGCCATTGGCGCGCACCCGCTCAGCGAGCGTGGTGCCGGCGATGTAGCCCATGACGAAAAACACGAGGTCGCCGCGTTGCTCGACCGCGTGAATCGGAACGATATGCGGGTGGGCGAGCCGGGCGGCCGTCCGCGCTTCTTGCAGGAAGCGGTCGCGCTGCGCCGCGGTCGCGAGCGCGGGTGGGAGCAGTTTGATCGCCACCGGACGGTCGAGGGCAACGTCGCGCGCCAGGAACACGATCCCCATCCCGCCGCGGCCAAGCTCGCGCTCCACGACGTACTGCCCCGACAGCGCCGCCTGCAGCGCCTGGAGATCACGTGACAACGGGTCGCTCATCGCCGCGTCCAATGTAGCATTGCGTTCTGAGTTGACACGACGCGACTGTGGCGGCGCCGGTTTCGAACCGGTGCAGCCAGCTCAGGCGACGGCGACGCTCTTGATGTTCACGAATTCCCGCAGGCCGAATTCCGCGAGCTCGCGCCCGTACCCCGAGCGCTTGACGCCGCCGAAGGGGAGTCGCGGATCCGAGCGCACCAGTGCGTTGATGAAGACGCACCCCACGTCGAGCTCGGCCGCGATGCGGCGGCCGCGCGCGCGGTCTTCGGTCCACACCGCCGCGCCCAGGCCATAGGGCGAGGCGTTCGCGAGCCGAATCGCATCGGCCTCGTCCCGGGCCCGGATGACGGCGGCGGCGGGGCCGAAAACCTCCTCGTCGAACGCCGGCATCCCCGGTCGGACGTCGAGCAGCACCGTCGGCGGATAGTACGCGCCGGCGCCGGAGGGAATGGCCCCGCCGGTCGCGAGTCGCGCCCCGCGCCGCACCGACTGTTGAACCTGGCGGTGCAGGGCGGAGCGCAGGTCGATGCGCGCCTGCGGCCCGACGTCGGTACCGGCGGAGAGGGGGTCGCCCATGACGCGCGAGCGCATCTCCGCCACGAACCGCTCTACGAATCGGTCGGCCACCGCATCGACGACGATGAACCGCTTCGCCGCGATGCAGCTCTGGCCGCTGTTGATGAGCCGGGCGTCGGCGGCGATGCGCGCGGCGCGTGCCAGGTCGGCGTCGGCCAGGACGATGAACGCGTCGCTGCCGCCCAGCTCGAGCACGGTCTTTTTCAGATGACGGCCGGCGTGCTGCGCCACATCGCTTCCCGCCCGCTCCGATCCGGTGAGGGTTACGGCGCGAACTCTCGCGTCGGCGATGACATCCCCCACGGCCGAGTTGCGAAGGATGAGGGTGCGGAATGCGCCGTCAGGAAAACCGGCGTCCCGGAATACATCCTCGATGAGCAGCGCGCAGCGGGTGACGTTGGACGCGTGCTTCAAGAGGCCGACGTTGCCGGCGGCGAGCGCCGGCGCCGCGAAGCGAAAGACCTGCCAGAACGGAAAGTTCCACGGCATGATGGCGAGCACCGGACCGATCGGATCGAAGCGCACGAAGCTGGCGGTGCCGTCGAGGTCGCGGGGCTGCGGCTCGAGCAATGCCTCCCCGCGTTCGGCGTAATAGTCGCAGACCGTCGCGCACTTCTCCGCTTCCGCCTCCCCCTGTGCCAGCGGCTTGCCCATCTCGAGCGCCATGGCCCGGGCGTACTTCGATTTTCCGCTGCGCAGCACGCCGGCCGCGGAGCGCAACAGCCGCGCCCGCTCGCTCCAGGGCCGGCGCCGCCAATCGTGGAATGCCCGGTCCGATTGATCGAGAACTTCGTCCAGCTCGCGCCTGCTGGTTGCGGCGAATGTTTCTACGACGCCGCCGGTGGCGGGGTTGATCGATTGGATGGTGGAGGTACGCGCCGGCCTGCGGCTTCCGGCGCGAGAACGCGATGTCGGTTTCGTCGTCGCCATCAGCCGCTCCTCGAGGTGTGCTTTTCAGTCACCAAGGTAGGTACCCCGGTGCCGTCACGACGTAACGATGCGGCGACAACCGCCGCCGGTATATTCGCTCACCGTGCACCGTCTCGAAGGTCTCGCCAAGCTCACCGGTCGAGAGCGATACGTCGATGACCTTCCCCTCGAGGGGTTCCTCTGGGGAGCGACGGTCCGCAGCCCCTCGCCGCGCGGCCGCATCACCGCCATCCGCTTCGATCCTGCCATCGACTGGTCGCAGCTCACCGTCGTCGATCACCGCGACATCCCCGGACCCAATACCATTGCGCTGATCGAAACGGATCAGCCGGTCCTCGCCCCCGGGTACGTCCGCCACGTCCATGAAGCGGTCGTGCTGCTGGCGCATCCCGATCGCGCCGTTCTGCGGCGCGCGGCGGCGGCGGTGCGTATCGACGTCGCCCCCGAGCCCGCGGTCACGGATTACCGCGCGGTCCCGCGGCCCGATCAGATCCAGTACAGCGAGGACAACGTCCTCAAGCACCTGCACATCTCCAAGGGCGATGTGGAGCGCGCCCTCGCCGGCGCGCCGATCGTGGTCGAGGGGGTCTACGAGACCGGCGCCCAGGAGCACGTCTACCTCGAGCCGCAGGGAATGATCGCGGCACTCGAGGAGGACGTCCTCGTGGTGCGCGGCTCGATGCAGTGTCCTTACTACATCCTGAAGGCGCTGCGCTACGCCCTCGGCCGCGACGAGACGCGGCTGCGGGTGATTCAGACCCCGACGGGCGGCGGGTTCGGCGGGAAGGAGGAGTATCCCTCGACCATCGCCCTGCACGCGGCTCTCCTGGCACTGAAGAGCGGCAAGCCGGTGAAGATTGTCTACGACCGCGGCGAGGACATGGCCGCGACGACGAAGCGGCATCCGTCACTGGTGCGGCACCGCACCGGTGTGACTCCCGACGGGCGGTTGCTGGCGCAGGATATCGAAGTCGTGATGGATGGCGGCGCGTACGTGACGCTGTCGCCCGTGGTACTGTCGCGCGGGATCATTCACGCCGCGGGGCCCTACGCCTGCGACCACGTGCGCATCGACGGCCGCGCGATGTTCACCAATGCGGTGCCGTTCGGAGCGTTCCGCGGGTTCGGCGCGCCGCAGACGCACTTCGCCAACGAACGCCACATGGACCGGGTCGCCGCACGACTG
Organism: Gemmatimonadales bacterium; assembly: GCA_035262265.1. Taxonomy (GTDB): domain Bacteria; phylum Gemmatimonadota; class Gemmatimonadetes; order Gemmatimonadales; family GWC2-71-9; genus DASTHG01. The sequence continues at coordinate 2,963 of DATFTG010000116.1, read as the reverse complement.
GGACTCGATCCCGCCGAGCTGCGCCGCCGCAACCTGCTGCGGGACGACGAGTCGACGGCGACGGGCCAGGTCATCCGGGACGGCACCGATCGCCGTGCCGTGCTGGAGCAGGCGCTCTCTCTGGCCGACTACGACGCGAAGCGGTCGGCACACGCGCGGTTCAACGCCTCCAGTGCGACGACGCGCCGCGGGATCGGGGTCGCGACGTTCCATCACGGAGCGGGCTTCACCGGCTCGGGCGAAGTGATGCTGGCCTCTCGGCTCGCGGTCGCCGGGCTCGTCGACGGGTCGATCGAGATTCGTTCCGCGAACATCGAAATGGGTCAGGGCACCCTCACCGTGTTCACCGCACTGGCCGCCGAACGACTCGGAATCGACCCGTCTTCCGTGCGGATCGCCGCGGCGGACACCGCGCGCGTTCCCAACAGCGGCCCGACGGTCGCGTCGCGCACGGCGATGGTCGTCGGCCGGCTGGTGGAACGTGCCTGCGACGATCTGCGACGCCGCCTCGACCTCGCAGGCGCGACCGGAGCTGGCGTGCAAGCAGCGATCCGCGGCTGGTACGAAACGCACGCAGGCGCCGAGCTCGTGGGAGAAGCCACGTACGAGCCGCCGCCCGGTGTCATGTGGGACGACGTCCGCTACCGCGGCGACGCCTACGGCACGTTCGGCTGGGGCGCCTATGTCGCCGAAGTGGAGGTCGATCTCCGGACCTACGAGACACGGGTCATCGACTTCGTGGCGGTCCAGGATGTCGGGAAGGTGTTGCACGAAGTCCTGGCGCGGGGACAGGTGCAGGGCGGTGTGGCGCAGGCGATCGGGTGGGCGCTGCTCGAAGACTGCCGCTGGAAGGACGGCGCCATGGCCAACGCGCAGCTGACGAACTACCTGATCCCGACGAGCGACGACTTGCCGCGCATCCGTGTGGCGTTTCTCGAGACGCCCTATGCCTATGGCGCGCAGGGGGCAAAGGGGCTGGGCGAGCTGCCGATGGATGGTCCGGCCCCGGCGATCGTCAACGCCGTTGCCGCCGCGACCGGAGCGGATCCGTGCGTGATTCCACTGACGCCGGAGCGCTTGATGCAAATAGTTGAAGGCAGAATGCAGAATGCAGAATTGAACGAGCGGGAGCTATGAGCGTCGACTCTGCATTCGGCATTCATCATTCTGCATTCTCGGTCTCCTTCACCCTCAACGGATCACCGATATCCGTCGAGGTCGATCCCACCGACCGGCTGCTCGACACGCTGCGCTACCGGCTGGGCCTCACCGGAACAAAAGAAGGATGCGGCGAAGGGGAGTGCGGGGTCTGCACCGTGTACCTCGACGGGCTGCCGGTGAATTCGTGTCTCGTGCCCACCTATCAGGCCCGGGGCAGGCGGGTCGAGACGGTGGAATCGCTGCCGCCGGCGCGCCTCGATCCGCTGCTCACCCACGGCGCGACGCAGTGCGGCGCCTGCACCCCCGGCGTCGCAATGACCTCGTGCTGGATCATCGATCACCCGGAGCTGCTGGCGACCCACGCCGTGCGCGAGCTGCTCGCCGGCAACCTGTGTCGCTGCACCGGCTACGACGGCATCCTCGACGGCATCGCGGCCGCCATGCAGGCTCGTCCATGAAGCTGTTCCAGCCGGCGAGCCTGACGGAGGCATGTGAGATCCTCGCCGGCGAGCGGGGCGTCGTGCCGATGGCAGGTGGAACGGATCTCCTCGTCCATTGGCCTACGAGGGCCTCCGAGCACGACAAGGACTACCTCGATCTTTCCGGGCTCTCTGAGCTGCGCGGCGTGCGCTGGACGGAAGGTGAGCTGCAGCTCGGCGCGCTCGCGACGTATTGGGACGTGATCGCCGACCCGCAGGCGGCGCGAGAGCTGCCGCTGCTCGTGCAGGCGGCGCGGCTCGTCGGGGCGATTCAGATCCAGGCGCGGGGGACGTGGGCCGGGAACATCGTCAACGCCTCGCCGGCGGCGGATGGTGTGCCGGTGCTCATGGCCTACGACGCGGTCGTGGTGCTGCAGTCGGCGCGCGGGCGCGAAGAAGTCGCGTTAACCGATTTCTACCGGGGGTACAAGCAGCTGCGGAAGACGGACGATCAGCTGGTGGCGGCGATCCGTGTCCCGCGGCGCGGCTACACGGTGCAGCAGTTCCACAAGGTGGGATCCCGCCGCGCCCAGGCGATCGCCAAGGTCGGGCTTGCGCTCACCCGATCCGCCGCAGGGTGGCGGGTCGTCGCGGCGAGTATGGCGCCGACGATCCGGCGCTGCCCGGCGCTCGAGCAGTTGCTGGAGACCGGCGCCGACGTCCGCGAGCCCGAGGCGTTGCACGCCGCCATCGCGTCGGACACGAGCCCCATCGACGACATTCGGTCCAGCGCCGAGTACAGGCGCCGGGTGATGGCCCGCGTGCTGTTCGCCGCGCTCCGCGCCTGATCAGCGCAGCGGCGCACCCGCCGACACCCAACGCCGCAGCACGTCGCGCTCGGCGTCGGTGATTCCCGTCAGATTTCCGAGCGGCATCGTCTTCGTCGTCACCGCGCGATCGAGAATGCGCTGCGCCTTCGCCTGAATCTCCGCCGGCGTATCGAACATGACACCCGCAGGCGCGACGGGGATTCCCGGGTACGTGGGTGCGCTCGAGTGACAGGGTGCGCAGCGTTGCGCAATCACGACGCGCACTTCGGCGAAGGAAGCGGGTGGCCCGCTGCTCGATCCGGCGCCGCCGCCCCGTGGCGCAGTAGCGACGGCAAGAACGACCAGGCCCGCGACTGCCGCCGGCAGGAGCCAGCCGTTCCGCCGGCCGGCATTGCGCAGGTTGAACCAGTGCCGGACCAGCACCCCGATGACGAACAGCACGCCGAGGATCGCCCAGCCCCAGCGGGACCCGTATGTCGCCGGATAGTGGCTGCTCACCATGACGAACAGGACAGGGAGGGTGAGGTAGTTGTTATGGAGCGAGCGCAATGCC
>DATFTG010000115.1:0-24619 GCA_035262265.1 Gemmatimonadales bacterium | reverse complement strand
ATCATGCATTACGCTCTGCGGCCCTGGCCCTGGGTGATCGTGGCGCTGGCATCGACGCTCGTATTCCCGCAGCTCGCCGACATCGCGCGCGCCTTCCCGAATGTCGACCCGAAGCTGATCGGGAACGACATCGCCTACCCGGCGATGCTCAAGTTCCTCCCGACGCCGTTCATCGGTCTGATGCTCGCCGGGATGCTGGCGGCGTACCGCTCGACGATCGAGACACACCTGAACTGGGGCACCTCGTACCTGGTGCATGATTTCTACCGGCGCTTCCTGAACCGCGAGGCGACCGAAAAGCACTACGTGCTGATGGGACGCCTCGTGACGGCGGGGCTCATGATCACGGCGGCACTGACGACGTACGTGCTGACGACCGCCGCGGGAGCGTTCACGCTGATCCTCTCCGTCGGCGCGGGGACGGGACTGATCTACCTGCTGCGCTGGTTCTGGTGGCGTGTCAATGCGTGGAGCGAGGTCGCCGCGATGGGGAGCTCATTCGTCGTGGCGGTAGGGTTTCAGATTGCCGCCAGGATGGGGCACGAAGTGGACCCGACAGCATCGCTGATCACCACGATTGTGATTACGACGATCGTGTGGGTGACCGTCGCCTTCCTCACCACGCCGACCGATCGCTCGACGCTCCTGGCCTTCTACAAGCTGGTGCGGCCGGCGGGTCCGGGATGGACGTCGATCCGCGCCGAAGCCAAGGTAGAGCCGTCACCGGACAGCCTGCCGCTGCAGCTGCTGGGCTGGGTGTGTGGCTGCGCGTTCATCTACTCCGCGCTGTTCGGCGTGGGCAGCTTCCTCTACGGGCGGACGTCGCTCGCGATCTTCTGGACGGTGGTATTCGTCACGGCCGGGGTGACGCTGCTGCGGTTGATGCCGAGGCTCTGGAAGAGTTGATGCCGCAAGCTGACCGCCTGACCGCGATCGGAAACCTGCAAATCGCCGTCACGGCGTTCGAGCGGCAGCTCGGCGCGCTGGAGGATGTGCCGACGGCCGGGCTCGAAGAGGTCAAGACCGCTCTGGACGACCTGCGGTTGCGGATCTGGACCGTCCTCATGGCCCAGAACAGCGCGAACTCACAGGAATATCTCGACCGTTTCCGGTTGCGACGCGCGGCGGAGAATCTGCAGCTGCTCGCGTTCGACGTGGACGCGGGAAAGTTGAAGGTGACCCCGAAGGAAGCGGCCGAGCTAGTCCGAGCGATCGTAGAGTTGGAACAGCGACTGAAAACAGTCGGCTGACCTCCGCGCCACCCTCCTCCACCAACCTCCCTCCCGAGCCCTTGCATTTCCCATCGTGGGGGATAATTATGCATTATGCAAAATAGCACCCCAACCCCGGGCGCGAGCCCGGGGTCGCTTGTCGCCCTGGCCTTCTCCGGCGGCCTCGACACCTCGTACTGCGTGGCGAAGCTGAAAGCCGACGGTTGGACGGTGCATACCGTCTGGGTCGATACCGGCGCGGCCTCGGATACCGAGCGCCGCGCGATCGAAGCCCAGGCCAAGGCGTGCGGCGCCGTGCACCACCACGCGATCGATGCGCGCGCGGACGTGTTCGACCGCTTCGTGCGCTTCCTCATCCAGGGCAACGTGCTGCGCGGCGAGGTCTACCCCCTCTCCGTCGCCGCTGAGCGCACGCAGCAGGCGATCTCGCTGGTCGAGGTGGCGCGTCACATCGGCGCCGGCGCCGTCGCCCATGGCTCGACCGGCGCCGGCAACGACCAGATCCGTTTCGATGTGGCGCTGCGGGTGTTGGCCCCCGATCTCGCGATCCTCACACCCGTGCGCGACGCGACGCTCTCCCGCCCGCAGGCAATCGCCTGGCTCGAGGAGCGCAAGCTCCCGGTGCCGAAAGCCGCGGGCGCGTACTCCGTCAACGCCGGTCTCTGGGGCACGACCTGGGGCGGCGGCTGGACCCATGACCCATGGGCCGGACCGCCTGCCGAGCTGCTCGAGCCACCCGCTGGGGCGCCCGCGCCGGCGGAGATCGTCCTCGGCTGGAAAGCAGGCTTACCGGTCTCGCTCGACGGGACCGCGCTTCCCGGCCCCGCGCTCGTCGAACGCGTCGGCGCGCTGACTCGGGAGTACGGCATCGGCCGCAACACCCACCTCGGCGAGACGGCGCTCGGCATCAAGGGACGCATCGGGTTCGAGGCGGGGGCCGCGCTGCTTCTGATCCACGCGCACCGCGAGCTCGAGAAGCTGGTGCTCACGCGCTGGCAGACGTTCTGGAAGGACCAGCTCGGCAAGTTCTACGGCGACCGGCTGCACGAGGGCCAGTACTTCGATCCGGCGCTGCGCGACATCGAAGCGCTGATCACCTCGTCGCAGACACGCGTCGAAGGCGACACGCGCGTGCTGCTCGCGCCGGGACGGTTTCAGGTGACCGGAGTCCGGAGCCCGTACTCGCTGATGGACCCGGCCGTGGCGACCTATGGCGAAGAGCCACGCCTTTGGACCGGCGACGAAGCCCGTGCTTTCGCGCGCGTCGCTGCTATTCCCTCGCTGCTCGCCGCGCGTGCGGCGAATCGCTAAGGAGCCTCGATGGTCGTGACGACCCGGATCCGGTTGGACCGGATCTCCAGCAGCACGAAAAACGCCGCCCTGCCCCGCGAGGTGATCGTGGGGGACGAGATCGTCGCGGAGGAGGGGTACGTCCTCGCCGTCCGCATCCTCGCCGACAAGGCGAGCTACAACACGATCGAGGACCCGACGGGCCGCATGCTCTCGCTCCGCGCCGGCGACATCCTCGCGGGGACGCTCGGCGCGCGGCGCGCGCTGCGCGGCTACGCCGGCGTCGTCCCCGAGCGAGTGTCGGTCGGCGACGTGCTGCACGTCCTCAACCTCGGCGGCATCCTCGGCCGCTGCACCTCGGCGAACCCCGACATCGGGCCGCCGTTCGAGGCCGAAGTACTGGGCGCCATTCTCGCCTTCCCCGAGCTGGGCGACCGCATCGGCCGGCCGGCGCACATCAAGGACCACGGCATTCCACCCGCCGACCGACTGGACAGCACGGTGCCCGTCGTCTACGTCGCCGGCACGTGCATGAACGCCGGCAAGACCGTCGCGGCGACCGAGCTGGTGCGCGGCCTGACGCGCAGCGGCCTCAGGGTCGGCGCGGCGAAGCTCACCGGCGTCGCGTTGATGCGTGACGCGCTGTCGATGCTCGACGCCGGTGCGTCGGTGGCGCTGACGTTCAACGACGCCGGCGCCGCGAGCACGCACGCCGGCATGACGGTTCCCGTCGCCAAGGCGATCATGAATCGCCTCGCCGCTCATCCCTCGGGCCGCCCCGACGTCATCGTCGCCGAGCTGGGCGACGGCATTCTCGGCGACTACGGCGTACAGGACATCCTGCGCGACGCGGAGCTGATGGGCGTCGCCGCGGCGCACGTGGTATGCGCCCCGGATCCCGTGGGCTGCTGGGGCGTGGCGCAGCTGTATCGCAACCAGTTCGAGCTGCCGATCACGGCGATCAGCGGTCCCGCGACCGACAACGACGTGGGCCGGGAATTCGTGCGCACTACCCTCGGCGTCCCCGCCTACAACGCCCGCCGCGAGGCAGAGCAGCTTGTCGAAGTGGTGCGCGAGACCCTCTCCACTCCGACCGTAGGGGCGGTGGCGTGAAGGTCTCGGTCATCGGCGCCGGCGGCTATGCCGGCGGTGAGCTGCTGCGTCTCTTGAGCCAGCACCCCGAGGTCACTGATCTCGTGGCCGTGAGCCGCAGCCAGGCGGGACGCCCCATCGCCGACTCGCATCCGGCGCTGGCGACGCTCGACCTTGGCGCGTTCAGCGATGCCGCGCCCGGAGCCGCCGCCGCGGGGCGCGACGTCGTGTTCCTGGCGCTCGAGCACGGCGAGTCTTCGCGCCAGGCCGCCGAAATCTTCTCGGCCGGTCCGGGGCTGGTCGTCGATCTCGCCGCCGACTTTCGCGTGAAGGATGCGAAGCTCTACGAGCGGCACTACGGACGACACGAGGCGCCGGCGTTGCGCGGGCGGTTCGTGTACGGGCTGGCCGACATCTGCGGCGAGTCGCTGCGCGGCACGACGGCCATCGCTTCACCGGGGTGTTTCGCGACGGCTGCCGCACTCGCGCTCTATCCCCTCGCCCGCCACGCCCACGATGCCGTGCCGGCGCTGTTCGCGATCACCGGCAGCTCGGGCGCCGGCGTCTCGCCCAAGCCGACAACGCATCACCCGGCGCGCGCACATAACGTCTTCGCCTACGGTGTCCTCGGCCATCGCCACGACGCCGAGATCGTGGAGCAGTGGCGTGGCTGGGGGGGCAGCCGGGCGGCTCCGAAGCCCGAGCCGCGGCTGATCGTTCACGCCGGACCATTCGTGCGCGGGATCTACCTGACGATGCACGTGCGGATCGAGCCGGCTGGGAACCCCGTGGAGTGGTACGAGACCGCCTATGCCGGCAGGCCTTTCATCCGCCTATCCGCCCATCCGCCCGAATTGACCCATGTCGTCGGCACTAACGACGCAGCCTTACACGCCGCAGTTAGCCCCGACGGCGCCGAGCTGCAGGTCAGCGTCGCGATCGACAACCTTGTGAAGGGGGCGGCGGGCCAGGCGATCCAGTCGATGAATTTGGCGCTCGGTCTTCCCGAAACCGCCGGTCTCCGGCAGGCTGCGATCTACCCATGCTGAAGACGGCGCCCGCAGTCATGGACAACGTCCTGTCGCACAACCTGCTTCCGGTCTATCAGCACATGCCGGTCCGCCCTGTGCGCGGCCGCGGCTCGTGGCTCATCGATGCCGACGGCCACGAGTGGCTCGACGCCTACGGCGGGCACGCTGTGGCGTCCACCGGACACAGCCATCCCCACGTCGTGCAGGCCATTGCGCGGCAAGCCGAGACGCTGCTCTTCTATTCGGCGGCGGTGCCGCTCGAGATCCGCGAGCAGCTGGCGGGGGAGCTGATACGAAGGTGTCAGGTGGCAGGTGGCAGGGTGTTCTTCTGCAACTCCGGCGCGGAGGCGAACGAGAACGCGCTGCACCTGGCTCGCCGTGCAACCGGGCGCAGCGGGATCGTGGCGGTCGAAGGCGGATGGCACGGGCGCACCGTCGCGACTATCGCCTGCACCGACGGCGCAAAATACGAGGAGTGGGCGCGCGGCGCCGGGATGCCGATCGCGCGTCGGGTGCCCTTCGACGACGTCACTGCGCTGGAGCGCACCGTCGACGAGACGACCGCCGCGGTGATCGTCGAGCCGGTACAAGGGCTCGCAGGCGCGCGCGATTGCTCGGTTGAGTTTCTCAAGGCGGCGCGCGCGGTGTGCGACAGGCACGGCGCCGCGCTGATCTTCGACGAGATCCAGTGCGGCGTCGGCCGTTCCGGCGCGTTCACTGCAGCGCAGGTGTATGGAGTCGTTCCCGACGCGCTCACGCTCGCAAAGGGTCTCGCCTCGGGGCTGCCGATCGGCGCCGTGGTCGCTGGTCCGAAGCTGACGGCGGGCGTAAAGACCGGTGACCTGGGGAGTACGTTCGGCGGCGGTCCCGTCGTCTGCGCCGCGGCGCTCGCCACCCTCGAAGTGATCGACCAGGAAGAGCTGATCGCCAACGCGCGCGTCCAGGGCGAGCGGCTGCGCCACGGCGCAATCGCGCTCGGTGTCGCCACGGTCACGGGCCGCGGGTTGCTGCTCGGCCTGCAGCTCGGCCGGCCGGCGGCAGCCGTGCAGCAGGCGTTGTTCAAGCACCGCATCCTCACCGGCACCGCGAGTGACCCGAACGTATTGCGTCTGATGCCGCCGCTCACGTTTACCACGCGAGAATCCGACCTCCTGCTCGGTGGGCTCGAAGAGGTGCTGGCGTGAGCGGGCGCGACTTCCTTGCCATGGAAGACTGGAGCCCCGAGGCGATCGACGGCCTCCTGGCGCTCGCGGCACGCGTGAAGCGCGGCGAGATCACGGGCGGGCTCGAGCGCAAAGTGCTGGCGGCGATCTTCCTCGACCCGAGCCTGCGCACGCGCTCCAGCATGGAAACGGCGATGTTCCTGCACGGCGGCCACGCCCTCGTGCTCGAGCCGGGACGCGGCAGCTGGGCGCTCGAAACGGAGGACGGCGCCGTCATGGACGGCGCCACCGTGGAGCACATCAAGGAAGCGGCGCGCGTCCTGGCGCGCTACGCCGATGCGCTGGCGGTTCGCGTTTTCCCAAAAGGAACCGACTGGGCGGTCGAGCGGGAAGATCGCGTGATCAGAGACTTCGCGCGCTTCTCCGACAAGCCGGTGATCAATCTCGAGTCGTCGCGCCGCCATCCCTGCCAGGCGCTGGCCGACGCGATGACGCTGCGCGAGCGTCTGGGCGAGACGCGCGGCAAGCGCTTTGTGCTCGCCTGGGCCTGGCACCCGAAGGCGCTGCCGACGGCGGTGCCGGCGAGCGCCGCGATCGCCGCCGCGCGGCTCGGCATGGAGCTCGTCGTCACCCGACCGCCGGGATTCGACCTCGATCCCGAGGACATGGGCCTCATCACGAAGATTGCCGGCGAGTCTGGAGGTTCGGTCGAGCTGTGCGACGATATCGACGCTGGTGTCTCGGGCGCCGATGCCGTGTACGTGAAAAGCTGGGGCTCGCTGCAGGCGTTCGGGCGTCCCGACGAGGAGCGGGCGCTGCGCGAGCCGTTCCGGGAGTGGCGGCTGACGGAACAGCGGCTGCGGCGCACGAAGGGCGGCAGAGGAATCGTGCTGCACTGCCTGCCGGTGCGCCGCAACGTCGAGATCGACGACGCGGTGCTCGACGGGCCCAACTCGGTGGTGGTGGACGAAGCGGAGAACCGGCTGCACGCGCAACGCGCGTTGTTGCTCGAAATCATGGGAGGAGTGAGATGACCGCAGGTGTCGAACCCGCGAAGGGCATCGTCGGCCTGAAGGGCGCGCTGCGCTACGTGCGCGCCTACCGCGACCGCGTGTTCGTCGTGAAGCTGGGCGGCGAGATCCTCGCCGACCCGGACGTGCTCGACGGCGTGGCGGCGCAGATCGCGCTGCTCGCGTCGCTCGGCATCCGCATCGTCGTGGTCCACGGCGGCGCCGCGCAGGTGACGGCGTTCGAGCGCCGAGTCGGCCGCGAGCCGAAGCTGATCGCCGGCCGTCGCGTCACCGACGATCAGGCGCTCGAGACGGTCATCATGGTCTGCGGCGGGCAGCTCAACATCGCCGTGCTGTCGGCGCTGCGCGGGCATCGCGTCCAGGCGGTCGGCGTCTCGGGCGTCGACGCCGACCTGTTGACCGCCAAGCGGCGGCCGCTGGTCACCATCACCGACGACGACGGCACTCCGCACCAGGTCGATTTCGGCCACGTGGGCGATATCGAGCATGTCGACGCCCATGTGCTGCGCACGCTGCTCGACGCGCGCCTCGTCCCCGTCGTGGCGAGCCTCGCGGGAGACGAGGACGGCAACGTTTACAACGTCAACGCCGACACCGTCGCGGAAGCGATCGCCGTGGCGCTGAGGGCGCAGAAGCTGTTGTTCCTGACGAGCGCGCCGGGTGTGCTGCGCGACCGCAACGACTCCTCAACGCTCGTCACCTTCGCCGATCCGGGAGATCTCGCCGAGCTGATGGCGACGGGGGCGCTGGTGGGTGGGATGCGTCCCAAGGTCGAGGCCTGCATCCGCGCGGCGACGCACGGCGTCGAGCGCACGCACATCATCGACGGCCGGGCCGCGGATTCGCTGCTCCTGGAAGTGTTCACGGGTGTCGGGTGCGGCACGATGATCGTCGGCAAAAAGGAGCCGGTGGAGCTTGAAGCCGAGCTCGACTGAGGTCACGCTGCTCTCGGACCTCGTCGCCATCCCGTCGGTGAGCGGCGACGAGGAGGCCGTGGCGCGGTTCGCTGAGGAGACTGCGCGTGCCGCGGCGCTCGACGTCGTCCGTGACGCGAGCGGCGTCAAGGTCGAGGTGCAAGGCGCGCGCGCGGGTCCGACGCTGGCCCTCGTTACTCACCTCGACGTCGTCCCACCGGGCGACGGGTGGACGCGCGATCCGTTCACGCCGCTGATCGATGACGGACGGCTGTATGGTCGCGGCTCGGGGGACGCCAAGGCTTCCGTGGCCGCCATGCTCTGCGCGGCCCAGGACGTCGCGCGGCGTGGCGGTCCGCCGGCGGGGCGGCTGCTGGTCATCCTGGGACACGGCGAGGAGACGCGCCACACGTCGATGCCCGAGGCCGTTGCCTCTGTAGGAAAGATCGAAGCGGCGGTCGTGGGAGAGCCGACGAATCTCGACATCGCCGTGGCGCAGCGCGGCCTCATGATGGTGGACCTGGTCGCTCATGGCGAGCAGCGCCATGCCGGCAACGCCGAGCCCAACGGGAGTGGGGACGGGTTCGTCAATGCGACGCAGGTGCTGGCGCGGGATCTCGTCGCCTTGCGGGAAATCGCTCGCGACCGCCGGCATCCAGTGCTCGGATTCCCCACCATCACCCCGACAATGCTCGAAGCCGGCGTGGGCCGGAATGTGACTCCACCCACCGCCCGGGCGGTGCTCGACGTGCGCAGCACGCCGACGTGGCCGCACCAGGACCTGGCCGACGCCCTGCGGCAGACGCTGGAGAGTGATGTCGTCGTCACGTCGGATCGCCTCGTGCCATGCGAGACGCCGGCCGGATCGACACTGCTCGCGGCGGCGCGGCGCGTGCGGCCCGAAGCGAAGACGTTTGGTTCCCCGACCTGCTCCGACTGGGTGTTTGTGCGCGACCGCGACGCGATCAAGTGCGGACCCGGCACCAGCCGCAACAGCCATACGCCGGACGAGTGGGTGCTGATCGCTGAGGTCGGTGCGGCCCGGGACTTCTATGTGCGGCTCGCCCTGGAGTACCTCGCGTGAAACCGCGGACGTTGTGGTCGCCACCGGGGCGCAACGTCGACGAGTTGATGCTCTCTTTCACGGTGGGCGACGACCGTCATTGGGATGCGCGCCTCCTGCCTTGGGATGTGCTCGGTAGCCTCGGCCACGTCGAAGAGCTCAAGGCCTCGAAGCTCCTCTCGACAGAGGAGTACAAGCAGCTGCGCACGGGATTACGGGCGGGACTCGCGGCGGTGCGCCACGGGCACCTGAAGATCAGTGTCCAGCACGAAGACGCGCACACCGCCGTCGAAGACTGGCTCACGAAACGCCTCGGCAAGACGGGCGAGCGGTTGCACACCGGCCGCTCACGCAACGATCAAATCGCCTGCGACCTCCGACTCTATCTCAAGGCGGCGCTGCTCGACGTGCACGACGCCGCGGCGGGACTCGTGGCCGCGCTGACGGATTTCGCGCAGACGAACAGCGACGCGCTCTGGCCGGGCTACACACATCAGCGGCGTGCGATGCCTTCGTCCGCCGGGCTCTGGGCGGCGGCCTTCGCGGAGGGCCTGCTCGACACCCTCGAATCGCTCCCTGCGCTCTGGGCACGTGTCGACCGCTGCCCGCTCGGCAGCGCCGCGGGTTACGGCGTGCCGTTGCCGCTGAAACGAGCCGCAGCGGCGCGCGCCCTCGGGTTTGCCGCGCCCGAGCACAACGTGGCGCTGGTGCAGAACGCGCGCGGCAAGCTCGAGGCGGCGGTGCTCGCCTGGTGCGCGGAGCTGGGACACGAAGCCGGCAAGCTTGCGGCAGATGCGGTGGCGTACTCGGGCGAGGAATACGGGCTGCTCCTGCTGCCGCCGGAGCTCGCGACGGGGTCGAGCCTCATGCCGCACAAGCGCAACCCCGATCTGTTCGAGCTGACGCGCGCGCGGGCGGCGGCGCTCGACGCCGATCTCGTGACGGTGATGCAGCTGAAGTCGAAACTCGGCAGCGGCTACCATCGCGACTTTCAATTGCTGAAGGAGCCGCTCTTCAAGGGACTCGATCGCACGCGCGAGATGCTGGCGATGCTGACGCGGGCGGTACCGCAGCTCGTCGTGAATCGCGCCCGAGCGGCCGCGGCGCTGGCAGGGGATCCGCTCGTCACCGACGAAGTACTGCGGCGCGTCGAAGCGGGTGAGCCGTTCCGGGCGGCGTACCGGGCCGTCGCGGCGGAGCACAAGGAAGGGGTGAAGTTCCCGATTCCGTCGACGGCGAGCATCGTGGCGCGGCGGCGCAGCGTCGGGGGGATCGGCGCGCTCGGGCTTCCTGCGGTACGGGCACGGCTCAAGGCCCGGCGCGGCTGGAGTGCCGGTGTGCGGCGCCGCTTCGAGCAGGCGCTGGCGCGTCTCGCCGGAACCCGAAGTGGAGCGCGCTCGCGGTGAGCGCCGAGCGTCGCAAGCGGCTGCTCAAGGTGCTGGAGCTGATCAGCACCCGGGCGATCCGCACGCAGGAGGAGCTGGCCGAGGCGCTGCGGGCCGATGGGTGGCAGGTGACGCAGTCGTCGGTGAGCCGCGATATCGCCGCGCTGCGCCTCGTGAAATCGGGCGGTGCCTACCACCGCCCTCCGTCGGGTGCCGCGCGCTCGGCCGATCCCGACCGGCGCCGTGTGGCGGAAGACGTTATTGGCGTCGAGTCAGCGGGAGAGTCGCTCATCGTGCTGCACACGCCGCCGGGCGAGGCCAGCGCGGTAGGATTGGCGCTCGACCGGCTCGCCTGGGCGGACATCGTGGGGACGATCGCTGGGGATGACACGATCTTCGTGGCTGCGAAGGATGCGACGGCGCAGCGGCGGTTGATCCGAGAGTTCAAAAAGCTGACTGCGAGTCCGGCGGCGTAGCTGGTCCCCGCCCCGGCTGGTCGCGAGAGAGCGCCACGCTCGCGTGCTCGCGCCAGCCAGTCGACTCGATCAATCCGTGTACGGGTCGAACTCGTCCGCTCCGGCCATGACCACGATGAGCGGCCGCAGCGTGTGGAGGACTTCGATCGTGCCGCCCTGCGCCGCCAGGACATCGGGCAACCGGCGGTACACGTGCGGGCTCTCATCCAACCCGCCGCCCTTGAGCAGCACGCCCTTCCGCGCGACCCATTCCTGCATCATCGCGGGGCTCACCTTGCCTTCCGAGATCTGCTTCCCCGTCTTGCGGTTCCGCTTCCCCGCGGCGGCGGTCCGGCTCATCACGCGGCCGGCTCCGTGGACCGTCGAGAACAGCGCCGCAGCCTGCGTCTCGAGGACGGCGGGATCCTGCGACTCCGTGCCGCGCACGATCACGGCGTCGTCCCCCATCGAGCCCCCGATGAACCCCAGCTGGCCGGGGAACGCCGGCGTCGCGCCCTTGCGCACCACCACCAGCTCTTCGCCGTCATGCGTCTCCTTCCAGGCGAAGTTGTGATGGTTGTGCACCAGCTCGAGCTCCCGGCCGCCGAGCAGCGACACGACCTTGCGCGCCACCCACTCGCGGCCGGCGTAGGCGTAGCGTCCCGCCAGCTCCATCAGCTCCCAGTAGTCGTGCCCCAGCTCCTGGTCGAGGGGGAGCAAGACTTCCTTCTCCGGGACCCGCTGGCCCCACGACGCCCCCTGGCCCAGCGCCAGGAAGTTCGACGCCACGGTGTGACCGAAGCCGCGGCTGCCGAAGTGCACGCCGACCCAGATCGCGCCGGCCTCGTCGGCGAACACGTCGACGTAATGATTGCCGCTGCCGACGGTGCCGAGCTGCTGACGCGCCTTGGTGTGCAGCGCCTGGCGGTGCTTCGGCGGCACCGCCTGCCACGCCGCGTCCTCGAACAGCAGGTGATCGGTCGGCGCATCGTCGGCGCGGTTCTTCCGCCCGACGCCGAAGCTGATGGTCGACGCGATCTCGTCCGCCAGCACCGGCAGATGGGGAACCAGCTCTTCGAGGGTGCGATCGGTCCGGATCGCCGCGTTGCCGCACGCGATGTCGAACCCCACGCCGACGACCGACACCGCGTTGTCGTACGCCGCGACGCCGCCGATCGGCATCACGTACCCGACGTGCCCGTCCGCCATGAGCGCGACCTTGCGCGCCCGCTCCGCCACCTTGGCGAGCTGGATCTGGGTCAATTCGTCGTGCGTTCCGAACACGCGCATGCTCCACCCCTCTCAAGACAGTACCCGCGGCTCCGGCGGGAGTCGACCGCGACTGAAGTCGCGGCTCGGCGCCTGACCTCCATCAAGCCTCAGACCAACGAACGGATGACGCCCCACCCGGGAGTCGCGTGATCTCGTTTGAGACCCCATCCGCCCGCCGGCCTGCAACACAACGCCCCATCTGGCTTGGCGCGCAGATGGGGCGGTTCATTCATCCCCTGGGACGGAGCCGACCTCTTTCACTCTCCCCGGTCGATCTCCCCCGTCTGCGCACGGTCTCCATCGGCGTAACGCCGCAGCCCCTCGAATCGGCCTGATGGCCTTTGATCCGAGGTACTGGCTGTCCGATTGAGCATGGCTGTGACAGTCATGTACCGTGCGCCCTCTCCATAAACGCAAAATCGCGCCGCCGTAGTCTTCTGCGTCCGATAACCCGGACGAGGACCTACACGGGACGCGACTCCCAATCAACGGCACGGAGGCTACCAAATGTGCCGAGAAAGCGCAAGGCCCGAACGCGCTACTGCGCTCCCGTCACCTGCTTCCCGATATCCCGCGCCACGATACCGAGCTCCGCCGCCTCTTTGGTCGTCAGCTTCAGCTGGCCGGCTTCCACGTCTCGCACGATCCCTTTCAAGACCTCGGTCGCGCGGCGCAACCGGAACCGCTCCCCGAAGTCCTTCTCGCCCTGGGTGGACGCGCTCATCAACACGCCCCACAGCTGCAGCCGGACGTCGTCGACGGCGCTCTTCAGGTCCTGCAGTCCCTCCGGGGGATTGACCGCGATCAGCTTCAGCTGATCGTTCAGGTCCTTCACGGCCAGATGCATGCGATTCAGTGCCGCGGTGCGTTCCGACTGCGCCATCGGGCAGGATCCGGGAGCGAGTTCGCAGGAAGGCTAGGAACGAGCGACCAGCTTCGCCAGTCCCAACTCCTGGTTGGTCAACGAGCGGTACAGGGCCAGCTGAGCGCGCGCCCGCACGAGATTGTGATCGGGATACGACACCCGATAATAGCGATCTCCGTCGAGATAGTCGGTCAGGAACCGAACCGTCTGTTCCAACGTGATCCAGCGACCCGCGAACACGAGCAGCTGCCGCTCCTCGCGCGACAACAAATCCCCGCTGCCCTCGACGAAGCCGCGCGCCAGCGCGGCGAAACGCGCCGGATCCGCCCACACCTTGGGCAGATCGCGCTCGTCCTCCCCCGCCTGGCTCACGCACGAGCGGACCAGATCGCCGAAGTCGGCGAGCGGGGATCCCGGCATCACGGTGTCGAGGTCGACGACGCACAACGCCGCGTCGCTCCAGCGGTCGAACAGCACGTTGGCGATCTTCGCGTCGTTGTGGACGATGCGTGTCGGCAACGTCCCTGCGGCGAAGCGGGGAGGGAGCACGCCGGCCACCGGCCGCTCCTCGAGAACCGCCGTGACTTCGGCCTGCGCGCCGGCCAGCCTGCTCGACGCCGCCCGCTCCACCGCCGCGGCGAGCAGAGAGAAGCGGCGCTCGGTGTCATGGAATCCGGGGATCGTCTCGTGCAGCGGCGGACCGGCATAGCTGCCGACCAGCCGGAGGAACTCGCCGAAGGCCTTCCCGCAGACGTAACACGCCTCCGGGGACTCTGCGGTTACCCGCACGGACGAATCGGGAATCCAGCGGAAGAGCCGCCATACGCCACCGACGCCATCCACGAGCCAATCACGCCCGTCGACCGTCGGCATGAGCGTCAGCGTCGGCCCGCCCTGGCTCGCAATATGGCGCGTGACCCGTGCGACATTCTCCATGACGTGGTCGGGCCGCGGGAATACGTGCGGGTTGAGCCGCTGCAGCAGAAAGCTGGTTCCTTCCTCCTTGCCACCGAGGTCGACCCGGAAGGAATCGTTGATGTGGCCGCCGGGGAGCGATATGATCGAGTGGAGGTCGCCGCCCATGGCGAACCGCTCCGCGATGGCGCGGGCGTCGGTCACGTCCACAGCTGCTCCGGATAGCGACCTTCGTTCACCAGGCGCCGGATGGAGGCGACGACCGGCTCGCGGTCGGCAGGGTGCGTGATCCCGAACCAGCGGCTGCCCGACTTGAGGACGCGGACGCGCGCCTCACCGCGGGCGATGGCGGCCCGCATCACGGTGGGCAGGAGGCTCTCGTCCGGCGACGGTCCGTTGAAGAATTCCACGAGACCGAGGCGGAGGGTGTCGAGCGCGGACCGCTGAAACGCCCACAGGTTCATCGAGACGATGGCGTCGCCGGCGACACGCACCGGCCCCGATTCCCCCGTTCCGGCGAAACTCCCGTCCGGACCCATCTCCAGCCCTTTCACCTCTTCGATCGTCCCGAGGTAGCGGTCGGAGCCGATGCGGCAGACGCCACGATTCACGGGCCCGGCGGCCGAGCGCGTGTCGCCCAGGCGATACCCGGCGATGGCGTGGGTCGAGGGATTCGACTCGGTTTTGAGAAACGCCGCGACAGACGCGATCGCTTCGGCGCCGTAGTAATCGTCGGCATTGAGCACGGCGAACGGTCCCGCGATCTCGGCGGCGGCGGCGAGCACGGCATGCGTCGTCCCCCAGGGCTTGGTGCGGCCGGCGGGCACGACCGCGCCGGGCGGCACGTCCTCGAGCCGCTGCAGAACGGTGCGCCAGCGAACCTGGGTGCCGAAGCGCGTGCGAGCGAAGTCCGCGAACGGCTGCTGCAGGTCGGGGCGGATGACGAAAAGGACCTCACCGAATCCCGATCGCAGGGCGTCGTACACGCTGTAGTCCATCAGCGTAGCACCGCCGGGGCCGACGGCGTCGAGCTGTTTCAACCCGCCGTAGCGGCTGCCGAGACCGGCGGCGAGGATGACGAGTTGCGGATTCACTGGGTAGATTCGGCTCCATGCCGATCGAGTTCAGCATCGATCATGCTCGTCGACTCGTCACGGCGATAGCGCGCGGCACGCTGACCGGCCAGGAGGTCTTCGGATATCAGCGCGACACCTGGTCGCGCGCGGATGTCCAGGGCTACAACGAGTTGCTCGACATGCGCGCGGTCGAGCACATCGACCTGCCGTCCGTCGACAATATGCGCGCCCTCGCCGAGCTGTCGGCCACCATGGACGCCCCTCGCACATCCTCGAAATTCGCCATCGTGGCGACTTCCGACGAGGCCTTCGGCCTGGCCCGTATGTACGAGACGTACCGGCACCTCGAGGATAAGAGCAGCAAGCAGGTTGGCGTGTTCCGCACACTCGACGAAGCGTACGCGTATCTCGGAGTAGCGTAGCCGTCGAATCGGGGCTGCCGTCGCCCGCCGCCGCGGTGAGCCCGAGGATCCGCGCCACCAGATCGTAGATGTGAATGTTGCGAAACGGCGCCGCCGTGACCCGCGGCGGCAGCGCGATTCACCGCGAGCGGCGCGCCTCGAGCGTCGACATGCGATGCGTCCCCGGATACGGCACGTGCTCGCCCTTCACCGCCAGCCAGAGCACGTGGTTGAACGCGTCCATGTCGGCGGCGTCGACATCGGTGAGATCGAGCCGCCGCGACTGACGCGCCGCCCGTGTCCCGGGCGGGTTCTGCTCGTCCAGCGGAACCGCCGGCGTGAGAGCCGCGAAGGGGGTCGTGTCCGGTGTATCGCGCCAGATATCCCGCAACGGATGCCCGTAGTGATCGAACTGCGACAGCGCACCGAGCTTCAGGATCTCTTCCATGGTGCGCAAGGCGTCCGTGGTATTGGCGAAGCGGTGGATCACGCCGCTCTTGCTGTAGGCCGAGATCACGAGCAGCGGCGAGCGGTGCGAGTCGACGTGATCGGGCCCGTTCTGCGCGTCGTCTTCCATCACGAACACGACGGTGTTCCTCCAGAAGGGGCTGTGCGACAGGGCGTCCACCAGTCGCCCCAGCGCGAGGTCGTTGTCGCCGACCATCGCCCGCGGCGTGTTCATGCCCGGCGTCGCTCCGGCGGTGTGATCGCGTGGCAGATGAATGATCTGCAGCGCCGGCATCGTCCCCTGTGTCACCCAGCCGCGGAACGCGTCGAGCCACACCGCGATGCGGCGCTGGTCGGGTATCGCCATGTCGAATGACGGATAGCGGGGATCGGTGTGCGCCGCGAGGAACGGTTTCGTCGCGCGGTAGGACTTTTCTCCCTCGGCGTTCGTTTCCTCGATCGAGAACTCCCCGAAATTGGCGAGCGAAATGCCGGCGCGACGGGCCAGGTCCCAGAGGTACCCCTGCGCCGGCTCGGCAACGTCTTCCTCGGGAATCTGGTTACGGTTCTGTCCCTCGTAGTCGTACGTCCGCCCGCCGCCATCGTAGTTCGCCGGCGTCGTCTTCTGCGTGTAATCGGTGGCATAACCCGCCATCGACCAGTTGTGGCCGTCGGCGCTCACTTCGGCACTGACGAAGAACCGGTCGAACGTGCCGAAGCGCTCGGCCAGGGCGTGATGATTCGGCGTCACGTCGCGGCCGAACAGCACGAGCGAGGTGTCGCCGTCGGCAGCGGGGAGATCGCCCAGCACCTGATCGTAGGTGCGATTCTCCTTGAGGATATAGATGACGTGCTGGAACGGCGGATACGTCGTGCCGGCGTGCGTGGAATCCCAGCCGTTGGCGCGCACGACGCGCGCCGTCAACGCCGCCAGGTCGAATCCGCCGCGGGCGACGGGGACGATCGACAGGGTGCCGCGAATCTGGCCCAGCGTGTAGCTGGTATCGGGATCGCCGCCGTGGCGCACGCGCGCCTGGACCGGTTGCGGGCCTCCGGGATTCGGTCCGGTTCCGGCCCCCTTCCCGTTGGCGACGAGCAGCGTGTCGTGCAGCTGGACGAGCGCCGTCGGATACCACCCCGCGGGAATCCGGCCGGCGAGCTGGTCGTTGCCGCTCGCCGCGGGGACGTCGGCGGTCGCCGCCCGCAGATCGAATGCCGCGACGGCGTTCGCATCCGCCTCGCCGACGAAGAGGCGGGTCCCGTCATCCGAGAGGGCAAGGGCGTTGGGCGTCGTGCCTTCATCGGGGCCGGACGGCGGCGGATCGACCAGCGTCGCCACGATGGCGCGGGACCGCGTGTCGATGACGGTGACGCGGTCGGTGCTCCCGGAGGCGACGAATACCCGCGACCCCGACCTGTTGAGCAGCAGCGCCGATGGATGCCGGCCGGCAGGAACGAAGACGGGTGCGTTCAGTCGCCCGTTCCCGGCGGGAGAGAACACCGCCAGCGTGCTGGCGCCCCAGTTCGAGACGAACACCGATCCGTCGGGCGTCACGGCGACACTGAAGGGATATCGGCCGGTGGCGAGCCGCTGCACCACCGCTCCCGTCGAGACGTCGACCACGGCGAGCGAGTCGGCGAGGTTTTCCGCGACGTACAACGTGCGTCCGTCTCCCGAGAGGGCCAGACCCGCGGGATAGCGCGTGCCGTCGGCAGGCGTTCCGTCGGCGCGCCGCTGGCGCGGGGCGAGGATGATCGAGTCGGCGAGCTGCGCGCTGTCGCCCGCCCAGCGGTAGCGATACACCACGTCGGTGTTCCCCCCCGACGCGTAGAGCGAGGTCCCGAGTCCCGTGAAGGCGAGACCGACGAACGCCGCCGCCTGCTGGATCGTCTGGCGCACTTGACCCGTCCGGTCGACGACCTGCAGGCCATGCTCGCGCCATCCGCCGAGCAGCAGTACGAGGCGGCTGCCCGAGGGAGACGGAATCATGCCGAGGGGCATTTGCCCCACGGGGCGCGTGACGCCGGCAGGGTCGAGAACTCGGCCGGTGGGCAGGCGGCGCGGACCATTGCCGGGAGGATCATTGGCGCGTTGCGGCGCAGGATGACAAGCGAGGAGCAGGAGAACTGGAACAACAGGGATTCGGTGCATAGGAGATAATTGGTTGTCCGTTATAGAACCGTACGGTGACGTGTGCTTGGTCCCGCTCAACTCTTACAACGTACCGTTGTACAACCTACAACGGCAGTTCACAGCCGCTGCAACAGCGCCGTCCCTTGCGCCGATTCACGCAACCGTACGCGGATCGTGACGGAGTCGTTGGCTTCGGGGATGGTCACGATCGCGGCGTCCTTGCGGCCCGGGGCCAGGCGCGCAAGTGATGGTTGCGCGGCGCCCCGGACCGAGAGCTCGAGCGTGCGGATCTCGACGCGGGCGTTCCCCAAAGCGACGAACCGCAGCCGGTATTGTCCGGCCGCAGCCACCTTGGACGTCAGCTCGAGCGTGAAGCTATCGCCGCTCCACGTTCCGACGGCATCGTCGGCCCAGAGCTGCGCCTGATCGGACCAGGTCGAGGGCGCGGCTTTCCCGGTGTTGAAGGCAGCGAGCCGCCGAATGATCGGCTCGTCCACCGCATCGGTCACCGTGAGCCGCAGGATGGTGTAGCCATCGGGCCGAACGGGGACGATCTGCTTGTGGCCGATCTGGGTTCCCGTGGCGAGCGGTTGCCAATGCTCCCAGGCGTAGCCCTCGAGGCGCCAGCCGCGTACGCGTTCGCCCTGCCCGATCGCTTCCTGCAGGATGACATGGTCGACCCGCTGCGTGCTTCCGAGACTGATGTCGAGGAGGCGCCCCGTCACCGCGCCTTCTCCCACCGCCGCCCCGAAGCGGCTACGAATCGCGTCGCCGAATTCGCCGGCGCGCGCCGCGTCCAGCGCGGGAATGCGCCCGCTGCGATCGGGCGGCATGTTGAGCAGCAGCTGCGTGCCGCGGCCCACGGAGCGGTAGTAGATCTCGACCAGCTGATCGAGGGTCAGGACATTCTTTTCGTCGGTCGTGTTCCAGAACCAGTTGGGGCGGCGGATCGAGACGTCGACTTCGACCGGCATCCAGACGTCGCCGGCGGGATCGCCGTGCAACGCGGTCGCTATGCCGGTCTTCGCGTCGGCGGCGGCGAGCGCATTCCAGCAGGGGTAGGGCGCGAACCCGTCCTCGTTGCCGACCCAGCGGATCGTCGCCTGGGGTCCCTGAAAGACCATCGCGTCCGGTTGGTAGCGTGCCACGATGTCGCCCGTGGGAACGACGCTCGAGCCGTCGAGCCACAGCTCGACGATCGGACCGTAGCGCGACAAGAGCTCCGTGAGCTGGCGGCGGTACAGCTCGTCGTACGCGGCCTGTGCATCGGGCGTCGCGCATTTCCCCGAGAGGCCGGCGCCGTGTTTGTCGTCGCGGGGCGAGAGGTATACGCCGAGCTGCAGCCCGCGCCGGCCGCAGGCGTCGGCGAGCGACGCCATGACGTCGCCCTTGCCGCCCTTCCACGGGGAATTCTTGATGCTGTAGTCGGTCGTGTCGGTCTGCCAGAGACAGAATCCTCCGGCGTGCTTGGCTACGAGCACGATGTAGCGGGCCCCGAGCGCGATCGCGGTGTCGACCCATTGCTCGGTGTCCACGTTCTCCATGATCGCGCCGGGAGCGAGCGACAGGTCGTCGTACTCCTTTTCCTGCCAGGTGTTGGGCGCGAAGTGCACGAACATCCCGAGCTCGAGATCCTGCCAGGCACGCTGCGCGGGCGTGGGACGAGCCGGTCGCGGGGCCAGACCGCCGAGCGTGAAGGAGGGAAGGCGCAGCCCCGAGAGGACGGCACCGGCGCCGGCCATGCGCGCCAGAAGCGTGCGCCGGGTCAGCACGCAGGACGCTCCACGAGCGGACGCTCCCCGAGCGTCCTCTTCCGGAGCAGCTCGACGAGACGGCGGATCCGCTCGGGATCGGTGACGGCGCGGTCGTATTCGTTGGGGAGCGGCTGCTTCAGCAACGACAGGTGCGTGGGACGATGGGTGACGGGGCTCTCGAGCAGTGCCGTGGCCCGCACGTGGACTTCCGGGACGCCGGTCCGCTCGATCACGGCGAGCATGTTTTCTTCGGAGAGCCCGCCCCCTGCGGCGATGGTGATGCGCCCGGCGGCCCGCTGCACGAGACGCGCGAGAATCCCGGTGCCCTCGACCGCCGTCGCCGCATGGCCGGAAGTGAGCAGCCGGTCGACTCCGAGGGCGATGAGATCGTCGAGGGCCTGGTCGGCGTCCGCCGTGAAATCGAAGGCACGATGGAACGTGACGAGCAGCGGGCGGGCCGCGGCGGCGAGCGAGCGGATGCGGGGGACGTCGACCGCGCCGTCGGGGAGGAGGATGCCGAACACGACCCCGCGCGCGCCGAGCTCCTTGGCGATGGCGATATCGCGCCGCATCACCTCGAGATCGAGATCGGAATAGACGAAGTCACCGCCGCGGGGGCGGATCAGGACGTGGACCGGAATCCTGAGCCGCGCGCAACACAGCGCGATCGACCCCGCGCTCGGGGTGGTGCCGCCTTCCAGCAGGTTGTCGCACAACTCCACCCGATCGGCGCCCCCCGCCTGGGCGCTGAGCGCCGATTCGACGGAGTCGACGCAGGCTTCGAGCTTCACGCGCGCAAATGTAGTCGATTTCGCGCGCGTCCGGTCAGCGGCCTACGGTCACCCAGCGATCGGGTGAGCGGCGCATCGACCACCACTGCCGGCGCGCGTACCAGCTGTAGCGCATGAGGCGCGCGAAAGCGAAGAACGCGAACATCCCCAGGAACGCCATCGGCCAGAACGCGAAGCGCCAGAACAACAGCAGGAACCCGAGGAACGCCGTCGCACGGAGCACCGCGCCGGCCACCCAGAAGGCACGCGGCACGGAGCGGCCCGGCCCGCGCCGCACATCGCGCAGCACGGGCGGGAGATCGGCGACGAGCTGTTCCAGCTCGTGACGGTACTTCGCGCTTTGCGCCTCTGCGAGACGCTCACCGGCTTCGTCGGGAGTGAGCCGGCCCTCACCCGCCGCGGTTTGCAACAGCTTCGAGATCTGCTCGCGCTCGGCATCCGACGCGCGGATGCCCGTCATGGGAGTCGTCATACGAGTGCGTCCTCGATGTCTTTCGCGGCCTTGGTGAGGATGTCGACGATCTTCCGCCGCGCCTCGTCCGAACCACGCCAACCACGGCGATAGACGGTCTTCATGAAGCGGGCGACTTCCTGATTCAGCTCGGCCATCGAGCCGCCGAAAACCTCCTCCACGCCTTCCGCGACCCGATCGAAGATGTCGGTGACCACGTCCTTGTGCTCCTCCAGGAACTGCGTTCCGGCTTCGGTGATCTCGTAGACCTTCTTGCCGTCCACGTCGCGCGAACGGACCAGGCCCTCATCTTCGAGCCATTGCAGCGTCGGATAGACGGTTCCCGGCGAGGGTGAGTAGCAGCCATGCATCTGCTCGGCGAGATCCTTCATGATCTCGTAGCCATGTTTCGGCTTGTCCTTCAGTTGTTTCAGGATCACGTACTTCATGTCCCCCGACTCGAACCAGCGACGACGGTGGCGGTGGCGTCCGCCGTGGCCGAACGAGAACACTCGGGGGCCGAAGAAGAACGAGCCGTCCCAGTCGAATCCGCGTCCCATTGTGAGTTCCCTTCGCTCGATATGTCGTACGATGCTACGTAAGATCTTACTTCGAGATGTTACGTACGATGTATTGTCACGTTATATCGTACGATCCGACGAGTCAAGAGGTTTCAGCACAAGTCAGCCAGCAACATGTAGTTGCGACATCGATGCCGAAGGATACATTGAGCGCCCATGCGAACCCACGCCTTGCTTCTCGCTCTCCTGGGCGCGCCGGCGACACTGGCGGCGCAATCCTTCGACTTCTACGCGCGCGGGCCCTATCGACCCGCGGTACCGCGGCCCGAGGCGATTACCGGCTACGCGGCCGGCGAGCAGCAGACGATGTACGCGGTAATGCAGAAGTATCTCGATACGCTGCTCGCCACCGCGCCCGACCGGGTGCGCGCCGAGACGTGGGGCCAGACGGTCGAGCACCGCCCCTACCGGGTGTTGATCATTTCCGATTCGGCGAACCTCGCCCGCGTCGATCAGATCCGCAGTGCGGTCGCCGAGCTCACCGATCCACGCAAGACCGCGCCGGCGCGCGCGACACAGGTCGCCGCCGCCGAGCCGATCATCGTGCTGTTCCAGTATTCGGTGCACGGAGACGAGCCGGCGGGGTTCGAGGCGGCGATGCAGGTCGCCTACCAGATGCTGGCGGGCGATGACTCGATCACGCACCTCATCCTCAAGAACGTAGTGTTCGTGCTCAATCCGTCGGCCAACCCCGACGGCCACGAGCGCTTCGCCGCCTGGTACAACTCGGTCGCCGTCGGGGCCGACAACCCGTGGGCGCTGGAGCAGAACGAGCCGTGGGGCGTGACGGGACGGTACAACCATTTCCGCTTCGACATGAACCGCGATCTCGTGGCGCAGAGTCAGCCGGAAGTGCGCGTCATGATGGACGGGATCCTGCGCTGGCATCCGCAGGTCTTCGTCGACCACCACTCCACGACGCAGACCTTCTTCTTCCCGCCCGTCGCCCCCTCCGTGAATCAGAATCTCCCCGCACAGTCCCCGCACTGGTTCGAGGTGTTCGGCCGCGGCAACGCCGCCGCTTTCGACCACTACGGCTGGCAGTATTTCGTGCGCGGCGTCTTCGATTTCTTCTACGCCGGCTACTGGGACGAGTGGACGACCTTCCAGGGCGCGACGGGGATGACGTACGAAACCGACGGCGGTCCCGAGTTCAACCGCCGCCGCGATGACGGCACGATCAGCACCTTCCGCGACGGGATCGCGCACCATTTCATCGCGTCGCTCGCCACGCTCGAGACCGCCGCCCGCAATCGCCAGGCCCGCCTCGGCGACTATTACGCCTTCCGCAAATCGGCCATGGACGAAGCGGCGACCGACCGGATGAAGCGCGTCGTGCTGCTTCCGGGGAGCGATCCGCGCATGACGGCGCACGTCGTCGGGCTCCTGCTACACAACGGCATCGAGGTGTCACGCCTGTCGCAACCGTGGGCCTCCACGCTGTCGCACCCCTATCTCGGCGGGCCGCCCGGACGGCACACCTTTCCGGCGGGGAGTTATGTCGTCGATTTGACGCAGCCGCAGCGGCGGCTGGCGAAGGCGCTGCTCGAGCCCAACGCCGTGCTCGAGCGGCCGTTCGTGCAGGACCAGGTGGAGAAATTCCGGCGCAATCGCCGCCGCGGCTCGGACGCCGACAAAGAGGATTACGGCTTTTACGACATCACCGCCTGGTCGATGCCGTACACCTTCAACATCGAGGCGTACTGGACCGAAGACGCCGCGGCCCCTGCCGGCAGCGCGGTGACGGACACCGTCCTGCCCGCCCCCACCGCTCCCGCGCGCGCGACGTCGGCGTACGTGTTCCGCGACGACAACCTCGGCGCCGCCCGTCTCGTCTACGCGCTGGAACACGAGGGCTTCAACGTCGCCGTGTCGCTGCGGCCGCTGGTGGCGGATGGCCGTGACTTCCCGCGCGGCACGTTCGTGGTGCGGGTGCAGCGCAACCCGGCGACGCTGGCGGATCGCATCAGCGCACTCGCCGTCCCGCTCGGGGTGCCCGTCACCGCGGTGGCCAGCGCGTTCGCCGACACGGGAAACACGGGCACCGGCTCGGACGCCGTGGTCAGCCTGTCCCCGCCACGCATTCTCGTCGGCGTGGGCGACGGCATCTCGGAGACGAGCTACGGCTGGCTGTGGCACTTTCTGGTGCGCGACTTCGGCGCCTGGTTCACCCCCGTGCCGCTCGCGAACCTCGGCAATCTCGACGACCTGCACAGCTTCAACGTGATCATTCTCCCCGACGGCTCGGGCGGCCGCATGAAGCGGCAGCTCGGCGACGGCGGCGTCGCGAAGCTCAAGGCCTGGGTACAATCGGGTGGAGTGCTGATCGGAATCGGAGGCGCCGGCGACCTGGCGAGCGACAAGGATGTCGGACTGTCGTCGGTCGCCGCGGTCGGCGCCGATTCGGGAAAGTCAGACAGCACGATCCAGGCGAGCGCGCCGCCGCTGCTTTCCCCCGGCGCCCCGACGAAGGAGAAACCGGAGTGGCTGCCGGGCTCGATCTTCCGTGCCACCCTCGACCGCACCCACTGGCTGACGCTCGGCTACGAGCAGGACCAGCTGCCCGTCTACCTCGACGGCACGACGTTCTGGAAGCAATCGAAGAACGGCGCAAACCCCGTCGTGTTCACCGAGGATTCGCTCACCCTCTCGGGGTTCAGCTGGCCGGGGAATACCGACCGGCTGTTGAAGGGGACGGCGTGGGCGGTGGTAGAAAATCAGGGGGACGGCCGAGTGGTGCTGTTCCTCGGCGACCCCCTGTTACGCGGCTTCTGGCGCGGCACGGCGCGCCTGGTGACGAATGCGATCCTGATCGGACCGAATCGCCGCTAGAATCTGCTAGATCTCGGCCGTCGCGGTGCGCGCCCGGCGCACCAGGTTCCGCAGCTGGCCACGGAGGTGCTCGAGCTGCTCGCGTGATTGCTCGAGCGTACGGCGCTGCTCGACGCGGGCCGATTCGAGCGACCGGCGGGCAGCCGCCTGGAGCCCGCGTATACGATCGGCCGACTCGTTCAAGGGGCCCCACCACATGCTCTGCTCGCCGCGCTCGCGCGGGGCGGTCCGCGCCCGCCAGCGGCGATTCTCGTCGGGCACCGTCCACGAGATCGTGGAGCGCTTCTGGTGGCGCATGATCTCGATCGACACCGTCTCGCCCGCATCGTAGGAGCGCAGGATCCGCATCGCGTGCGCCGGGTTGGTCGGCTTGCGTCCGCCGATCGAGAGAATCACATCGCCGCCCTTCAACGGGAGCCCGGAGTCCGCGGGCGCCTTTACCAC